>NZ_AXCE01000006.1:0-376042 GCF_000475395.1 Labrenzia sp. C1B70 | reverse complement strand
CACCGGGCCATCGAGGCTGACCACCGTCTGCACCTTGTAGGCGTCCTCGCCCGTCTCAGCGTCCATCAAGGCGTGAAACAGCAAACCCGACTGAAGACCCGTCAACGGCCACACCGTCGATAGCAAACCGCCGTAGCGGCTGCTGACAATGCTCAGATCTTCCTCGCTGATCCATCCTGACTTGAGATCAGTTCCGATCTCCGGCAATTGCTGCCTTTGCGCAACCGTTGCGAGCTCTGCAGGGGTCTTGTTGCTGAAGACATCCCTTGCCGAAAACACCAGCCCTGTTCGCCGTGCTCGGCTGACCAGCTGGATGGAGAGAATACTGTCGCCGCCAAGTGCGAAGAAGTTGTCGGCAGGTCCTACGGTTTCCAGACCCAGTAGATCAGCAAACAATGCGCAGATATCGGTCTCGGTTTGCCCCGCAGGTACCTTCGCTCCATCGCCGTGAATTTCAGGCGTCTGCAGGCGCTTGATGTCCAGCTTGCCATTGGTCGTGAAAGGAAGTTGTTCCAGAAGAACAAAATGGGCTGGCACCATGAATGCAGGGAGTGTCTCGGCAAGCCTTTTTCGCAAGCCTGCAAGATCTGGTTCTCCTGTCCCCGTACCGACAACATAGGCAACGAGTTTCTTTTCTCCGGGTCTGTCTTCACGCACGATCACCGTGCACTGGCCTATGTCCGACTGCCTACCGATGGCGTTTTCGATTTCCTGCGGCTCGATACGGAAGCCATTGATCTTGACCTGGTGATCGGCACGTCCGACGAAGGTCAGCAAGCCGTCACTGCGCCAGCGCACCAGATCCCCGGTCCGATACATTCTGCTGCCTGCGGGCCCCGCGGGATCGGCAACGAAGCGCTCGGCCGTCAGACCGGTCCGGTCGAGATAGCCAAGCGTCAGGCAGTCACCGGCCAGGTAAAGCTCGCCCACCATGCCGATACCGACAGGTTGCAGGCGGTCATCCAGAATTCGGACGCTACAATTGTCACGCGGCAACCCGATGGGAACCTTGTGGGCGGATTTCTCCAGCGTGTGCATTGCATGCCAGGTCACGAAGGTCGTGCCCTCTGCCGGGCCATAGCCATTGACGAACCGCGTACCAGGCGAAGCTGCCGTTGCCCGGCGCAAGGCTTCTGCGGAAGCCGCCTCACCACCTATCAGCACTGACCTCAAAGGCTTGAATGCTTCGGGTTTTTCACCTGCAATGATGTTGAAAAGACGTGTCGTGATACAGGCTGCAGACACCTTGTGCTCTTCGACCAGCCGCGCAATCGTTTCAGCATCGAGAATGCCAGGCGGCGCGATGAAAAGCTCCTGCCCCAACATGAGCGGTGTCCAGATTTCGTAGGTCGAAGCGTCAAATGCATAGGGCGAATGCAGCAAGACCCGCTCATGAGAGCCGTCCGGCCAGCATCCGTCGAGCGCGAGGGCCTGAATATTGCGGTGGCTGATCGCGATCCCCTTCGGCCTGCCTGTGGAGCCGGAGGTGAAGAGAACGCAGGCGATCTGTCCACTGGCGATATTCGGTAAGGTCTCCTTTCCCGCCGCCACTTGCAGGTGGCTGAAAGGAACGCAGGGTGCATCATTGAAACTGACTGATATCGCGTCTTCACTGTCAGTCAGCACGAGGTGGGCCCGGGTGTCGGCAACGAGTTGTTGAAGCCTGTTGGCAGGATCGTTCCTGTTCAAGGGAACATATGCCCCACCTGCCTTCACGATCGCGAGCGTTGCGACGACAAGATCAATGGAACGGTCCATCAGGACCGCGACCCGTGCCCCAGGTGCAACGCCCCGGCGGAGGAGGTTTTGCGCAACGCGGTCCGACAATGCATCGAGCTCGGCATAGGAAAGCGTGCGGGTCTGGCTGGAGAGAGCGACCTTCTCGCCCTTTTCCCTGGCCAACAGACGAAACCGCTCGGGCAAAGACATTTCGATCGCAGCTTTTTCGACCTGCTTGCCTTCGCACAAGGCGGCAAGGCGTGACGCTTCGTCGGGATCGACAATCATGAGGTGGTCGATCCGTTTGTCCGGATTTTCCACGGCTGCGCGAAGCAGATCGATGAAACGCCGGGAAATATTGCCCGCAACCTCCCGATCCAGGAGATCTGTCCGGAATTCGATCCGCCCGTCGATACCGCCTGCGCCTCCGACCTCGTCGCGATGAGCAGTCAGGTCGAAGGAAAGATCGAACTTTGAGGCTTCGACAGGCACGTCTTCAACTTCGCAGCCCAACCCCGGCAAAGTAACAACAGTCGCTCCTGCCATATCGAGCGCCAGAACGGTCTGGAACACCGGATGAAAGGACAGGTCCCTGCTTGGAGCGACCTTGTCGACCACGAGCTCGAACGGCAAGTCCCGGCGGGAATAGGCGGCAAGGTTCCGGTGACGCGTATCGGCCAATAACGCGCGAAAGGTCGGCCTGCCGGAAAGATCGCTCCGGAGCGCCAGCATGTTGACGAAGAGGCCTACGGTTTCTTCGAAAGAGCTGTCCGGGCGGCCATCGACAGGCGTTCCGATGACGATGTCGTCCCCAGCGCCGAGCCGTGACAAGGTCGCAGCCATCGCAGCCTGCAGTACCATGAACAGGCTGGTCCGAGTTTCCAATGCCAGTCGCTCAAGCTTGCAATGAAGCTCTGGCGGGATCGCGACGGCTACTCCGTCGCCTTGCCAATAGGTATTCTTTCGTTGCCCTTCGGCACAAGGCAGATCAACGCAATCCGGAGCGCCTGCGAGGTCTTCGCTTGCTTCAGCAAGACGAGCGGCAAGTTCCTGTTCCGCTGCCTCGGACAGCCGGGTATGCTGCCAACTTGCGAAGTCGGCATATTGGACTGCCGGCTTTTGCCAGACAGGTTCCTTGCCGCTCATTCTCGCCGCAAAGGCCATCTCGAAGTCGGCAAGCAATGGACGCAGGGCGCCACCGTCAATCGCGATATGATGCACGACAATCTGCATCATGCATTGCGGTTCAGGACCGAAATTTTCGTCCGTAACGATGGACACTGTCACCGGCAGGTCCTTGCACAGATCGAACGGACTGGAAGACTGACGGGAGAGTTCTGACCGGCCTTCAGCTACTGGTACTGAAACAATCCGTATGACATCTTCCGAAACGAAACCCGTACGGATCTCCTGATACGGCTCTCCGGCCCCGTCTTGCGGATAAACGGTCCGCAAGACCTCGTGCCTCTCGATAACGTCTGACCAGGCTTGCCCGAGAACGGACGGATCGACAGCGCCGGAAAGCCGGAAGCGGTAGGCCAGATTGTAGGAAGTATCTTCCGGGTGAAGCCGCTGCAGGAACCAGAGACGCTTTTGAGCAGAAGACAGCGGAACCTTGTCGGGTCGCGCAACGGATTTCTGTTTCAGGGAACATGGTTTCGCTGCCCCTATCAGACGGGCAAGCGCAGCCGGTGTCGGCGCGTCGAAAATCTCGCCAGGAGCGATCTGCACGCCAAATCGGTCTCTCAGTCGATAAGCAAGACGCGCGGCCAGCAGTGAATGCCCACCCAGGAGAAAGAAATTATCATGGACTGAAACCGAGTGGACGCCGAGCAGCTCTGTAAATGCCTTGCAGATTGCGGTTTCAAGGTCGCTCTGCGTTCCGCTTGCGCTCCGCCCAGCCGTCCGCACTGGATCCGGCAACGCTGCCCTGTCCAACTTGCCATTGGGTGTGAGCGGAAGCGCATCGAGAGCCATAATCGCCGACGGCAGAAAGGCTGGAGGGAGAGCTTCTGCCAAGGCGGCCATAAGCCTTGCGACATTTGTATCGGCTCCCACTTCCCAGACAACATAGGCAGCAAGATAGACGTCCGTGTTGTCACGTCGCTTCGCAACGACAGCCGAACGGGCAACTTCCGGCAATCTGTCCAGGGCTGCTGCGACTTCTCCCGGCTCGACGCGGACGCCGCGTATCTTCACCTGATGATCGGAACGCCCCAGATATTCGTAACCACCGTCAGGCATTCGCCGCGCAACGTCGCCTGTTCTGTAAAGCAAGGCACCAGCGGGTCCGAAGGGCGAAGCGACGAACCGTTCTGCGGTCTTGTCCGGTTGGCGATGATATCCAAGCGCAAGACCTGTGCCGGTTATGTAGAGTTCACCGGTCTCTCCGTCGGAGACAGGCTGAAGCAGATCGTCGAGCAGGTAGACGACTGTTTCCCGTATAGGGTTGCCGATGGCAATTTTCCTGTCTGCATCACATCGCGCCCAGAGGCTGTCCCCCGCAGCTTCTGACGCACCGTAGAAGTTGAACAAGCGGGCGTCTGGCAGTTTTTCGCAGAATTTTTGCAGAAGACTTGATGGTAGAGGCTCGCCACTCGTGACCCAGGTCCGGCAGCCCTTCAAGTCTGGCAAACAGTCGTCCTCGAGAAGACTTGCCAGCAGGCTCGGCACAACGGTCAACCGCGTGACGGCAAACGCCGCCACCGTCTCTGCCAGTCGCCTTGGGTCAGCGGAAACATTTCCACCTTCGAGGACGACCGCACAGCCATTGCACAAGACGCCCAACAGCTCGGTCGACCCGTCAATGAAGTTCAAGGAGGTCTTGAACAACGTCCGCTCACCCGGCGCGAAGGGCAAGGCTTCCGATATCCAGGTCAGCCTGTTGGCAAGAGCGGCCTGCCGCCCGAGAACGCCCTTGGGCCGCCCGGTGGAACCGGACGTATAGACCAGATAGGCAGGATCATGGCCCGTCAGCCGGCGAACAAGATCAACACCCACAGGAGCGGTATCAGGCTGTCTGGCGATGTCCCGGCTCAGCGAACCGTTTCCGAGAAAGACCGCCCGCGCTGTCTGACCTGCCGCCTCAATGACGCCGGCGACCGGTTGTTCCGCAAGGATCAGATCCGGCTCTGCGTCTTGAAGCATGTCAATCAGACGCTGTCGAGGATAGGTCGGATCGAGCGGCATGTAGCACGCTCCGGTCTTGATCACGCCCAGCAGGCTTACGACGAGGTCCGGCCCGGCAGCACAGCCGAGTGCCACGATGTTGCCAGGCCCGACACCCCGGCCGATGAGGTACCACGCGACACGGTTCGCCTTCCGGTCCAGTTCCTCGAAGGTCAGAACCTTATCCGGCAGTATCAGTGCCGTGTCACCAGGTCTCGACTTCACCTGCCTGGCAAAAAGTGCGCGAACAGAATCAGTCTCATTGTCCGATGTTGCTTCCAACGGCAAATGGCTGGCATCCGGACGCGCATTGCTGCCTGAGGCAGCCTTTGCCCTTGCTGTCTGGAAACCACTTTCGCGGGATGTCATTGAGATCAACTCCGTCGAAGAATTGCCGTTTCTGTTTTGCCTGTCCGGCCGAAACCGAATTGAAATATCGTCAGCCTTGCAGCCCGAGGCGCTGCCTGAGTGTCAAAGGTTCGTGCCCCGCCGGCCGTACGTGCCCTCGCCGGCGGAGAATTGGCACGACGGAGCGGGAAAACTCGTCAAAGCTTCCGGGAAAGTGGGTCGGGGTAATCACGAAGCCGTCGCAAGCGCCGCTTGTAAAATAGCTCTCAAGCTGATCGGCCACCTGTTCCGGCGTTCCGACAAGACGCGGCGTCGACGTGCTCCGCGCCATCCGAATGGCAATGTCGCGAAGCGTCCAGAGCCTTCCCCTGTCCTCTTCCCGGATCCTCTCCAACCAGGGAAATGCGGCTCCGCCATCGACAGCCGCCTTGTTTGGCGACTTGCCAGAACTCTCCAACACCTTGTCGATTGGCGTATCAGGATCGAAACCTGTCGCGTCGACGCCGATCATGCCCGACAGAAAGGCGATGGCGACATCCGGATGGATCAGCTCGTCCAGATATTCGGCCCGCGCTTTTGCAATGGCTTCGGTTTCACCGATCACAGGCTGCACCGCCGTCAGCAGGAATATCTTCTCCGGGTCGCGCCCCATCTCTGCAGCCCGGCGGCGAACATCGGCACGCAGTTCCGACATGCCCTCGGCGTCTGCCTGAATTGCGAAAACGACATCAACCCACTTGGCGGAAAAATCGCGACCCCGCGGAGAAACGCCGACACTCATCAGGATCGGTTCACCGTCCGGTCCCGCGGGAAGTGACAAGGGACCTCGAAGTTTGAAGCGTTCGCCTTCGTGATCAATGGGATGGATCTTGCCGGTGTCCGCGTAAAGCCCGGACGCCTTGTCGCTTACCAGCGCGTCCGGTTCCCAGGACTTCCAGAGCTTGCGGCAGATCTCCAGGATCTCTTCCGCCCTGTCATAGGCTTCGGGAGAAATGAGCTTTGGGAAATGACCGAAATTGTGCCCGTTGCTCGGACCAGCGGAGGTTACGACATTCCACGAGATCCGGCCCCTGCTGAAATGGTCCAGCGTACTGAGCGTACGGGCCAGATGATAAGGTTCCATGTAGGTGGTCGATAGCGTGACGGTAAAACCGAGCGACTTCGTTACCGAGGCCATGAGGGAAACCAGCAGGTTCGGGTCATGGCGGATGGCACCAACCGCACCGTGTTTCAAAAAGGTTTCGTAGTTGTCGTTCAGTCCGGTTGTCACGCTGAGCGATTCTGGAATGAATGCGAGGTCGAACCCGCCCCGTTCCAATGTGACCGCCGTATCCTTGAAGAGATCGGGATCACAGAAATCCGTTTCGCTGTACGGGTGGCGCCACATGCCGGCGAAATGGCTTCCAGGCACCAGAATATACCCGGCCAGAAACATATGACGATTTGCAACACCAGAACTCAAATCACCCCCCAGGACCGGTTTTAAGCAAAGTAATCGATCGTTTAAATTAGTTACCTACTCACTTTTCATTCTCATGACCTAACGGCAATAAAAAACAATTCACGAATTTTTCGCAGAAGATAAGTTAATTTTTATTCACATTCGTCGTTCAACATATCTCTTTTCGACGTTTACTAAATTTTTCGAAAAACCCTCAGGGTGTTGCCGTAAAAGACCCTTGGTATTTCGAGACTCTCGACCAGTTCAAAGCCCGCAGCCCTTACCTGCTTCTCAACTTCTGCGGTTTTCACCTGCTTCACCCATTCACCGGAAAAAATCAGGTCATCGATATTGTGGGCAAGGCGGCGCCAGAAAGGTGCTTCGACCATATCCTTGAAAAGGAACACTCCTGCGGGACCGACCCGTTTGATCGCCTCTTCAACAGCCGTCATCCGTTCAGGTTCGGCAACATGGTGCAGCACGTCGACCATGGTCACCACATCGAAGCAGTCGTCCGGCAGCTCCGCGAAGCTGTCAATTTGCAGGAAGGATACTTCCGCTGAGTGCCCCGTTCTCCCCGCTGCCTTGCGGGCCGAGGCAAGAGCGCCTTCGTGTACATCGCAGCCGGTTGCTTCGCTTATCCTTCCGGATGCCAGCAGAATCGCCAGCAACGCGCCATTGCCGCAGCCTACATCCAGAACCTTTGCATTTGCTGGAACATGCCGCTCCATCTCTTCGAATGGGCAAACGTAGGGCCTGGCGGAGATCAGCTTGCGCAAGAGCCTTGGCTCATAATCGTAAAGGTCGAAAAGGAACCGGCTAAGGTCCTTGCGATCGAAACTGAATGACCCTGTGCTGGCTGACACTCACCACTCCCATTGTCTGTTTCGATCTTGGTTTCACAAACCGTGAAATTAACCATACGTTGTAGTGACGCAACGCTACACAACACAACTTAAGCAAATTCTTTGGCTCTTGCCTAGCTCAAGAAACACGCTTGCCACAGAGTTGTTTTCTTGCAACTGTGCTGTAATTGACGCAGACAAGACTGCTCGGAAAGCATTGAGAGTTCTTGTTTTTATGCGTTTCTTGGCCGCTAGGTCACTTTAACGAGCTGCGGAGCCGTTTCAATTCCTGGGAGCGCTGAATGAGCGTTGCGGAAGACGACGTCGAAGTTGGTAAGCCGAAAAAGAAGCCGCGCAAGATCCACAGGATGAGCCGGACCGACAAGGCCATCGCCTATCTGCTGCTGCTCGGTTTCGTCTCGATTGTCTTGTGGCCGCTGACGTTCTTTGTCATCGGGCCGGGTGAAGTCGGCGTCCTGTTCAGAACCCTCACCGTCGGCACCGAAACCAGGTTTGTTTATCCCGAAGGCATCAACATCAAATGGCCGTGGAACCGCATCTACCGGTACGAAGTCCGCATCCAGAAACAGGATGAAACGGTCCACGGCCTGGCAGCGGACGGCTTGCGCATCACATCCGATATTTCGGTTCTGTATTACCCGAAGGCGGATAATGCCGGCAAACTGCACCGGGCGATCGGGCCGGAATACGCCGACCGTTTCGTCCGCCCGACCGCCGTGGAAGCGGTTCGCTCGGTGATCGGCAAATACGACCCTCATGAGCTTTATCAGGTCGACATGACGCGCCTCGAAAAGGAAGTCATGGAGACCATTGAAGCCAACAATCAGGATCTCATCGTCTTCGACCAGGTTATCATTCGCCGGATCGAACTGCCGAAGGAAATCAATCAGGCGATTTCACGTAAGCTGACCGAGGAACAGAACGCCCTCGCCTATGAATACGTGCTGGAGCAGGCCCGCAAGGAAGCGGAACGCAAGCGGATCGACGCCATAGGCTACCAGACATTCTACTCGATTGTTGCAGATGCCCTGACGCCGCAACTGCTGACCTGGCGCGGAATTGAAGCGACCGTCGAACTGTCCAAGTCCAACAACAGCAAGATCGTGATCGTCGGTGGCGGGAAAGATCAGCTTCCGCTCATCCTGGGCAGCGACATTGCAAACCAGCCGAATTTACCAGCGCCCGCTCCGGTTAATCCGCAGCGCTACCGACTGCCTGATTTTGATAACCTGCCACAGCTTTTCCCGAACGCTCCTACAGCAGAGGCAGATACATCTCAGGATCAGGAGACACAGCTGAGGCCTGACGAAAATTCGACCGGCGACAGTACATCAAGCGAAAGCACGACGTCAGGTGAGACCGCGCCTGCTTCGAATGATCAAAACACGGAAAAGCCGCAAACTGACAATTGATACCGCGCTGATTGTAAGATTGAAATCGGACCGCACTCAAGCTACGCTCACGTAGAGTAAGCAGCGGGGAGCTGCGACGCTGAAGAAAGGAAACTGTGAAATGACAACGAAGTCCACTCGCACAAGTTCCGCAAAATCAGAAGCTGAGGACACTGTTGATGCAGCTGAAAAGCTGGCAGACGGCAAGGCTCAGACCGAAAGTGCTCCGCTGACCCCGGAAGAACGCACGCTGGCAGCCGAAAAGATCATTCGGGACCATGTCATCGTCGGTACAGGTACCGGCCTCATTCCAGTTCCGATCTTCGATCTCGTCGCCGCAATCGGAACGCAGCTCAACCTCATCCGCAAGCTGGCAGCCGTCTATGACGTGCCATTCTCGGAAAATCGCGCAAGAACTGCAGTAACCACGCTTCTGGGAAGTCTCGGCGGTGTCGGTGCGGGAACCTTTATCGCCACCAGCTTCATGAAAACCATTCCCGTGCTCGGCACTGCGCTCGGTATCGTCGGATCAGGCGCAACGCTTGGTGCCTTCACCTTTGCCGTCGGCAAGGTGTTCCAGCAGCATTTTGAAACCGGTGGAGATTTCCTGAGTTTCGACGCGGCTGCCTACAAGGAGCATTTCAAGAAGATGGTGAAGAAGGGCGAAGACATCGCGGAAGAGAAGTCGGAAGCCGCCTGATGTTTGTCGCACCACTGGTCATCTATCTGCTCTTGTGTGTCCTGGTCGGCTACCGCGGTCGGGACACACGGCTTGGTTCCTTCGGCTGCTTCCTGGCAAGCGTGGTGCTGACACCCGTTCTGGTGTTCGTCATCCTTTTGCTGACAGAACCTGCCGGTTTTCAGTCGCAGAAGTAATCTGACCGAAAAATGCAAACCGGGTAACACCGTTCCCGGTTTCTCTTCAGCTGCGTCAAAAGCCTCATCAGCTTACGAGCAGCACGATGCTGTTGAGGTACCCCAAACAATAGCGCTGCAATCTACCCTGACCTTACCGAACTCCGAAAGGTCAGGGTACGTGCTCATATGCGTTCGCAGCTAATCCTGAAAAGTCAAGTTGCTCAGCTCCTGGAATGCCCCATCTTCAAGACGGCAGGCGGATCACAAAAAGCTTGCGAGTGGTTTCAAGGACTTCCCAGGTTCCGGAGAAACCGGGCTGCAGGACAAAGCTGTCTCCGGGGCCAATTTCCCGGGTGACGCCGTCCTTGTCGGTCAGCACCGACCTGCCGGAAAGGATCGAACAGAACTCCCATTCGTCATAAGAGATTTTCCAGGCTCCCGGTGTTGCTTCCCATACGCCCGAGAACAGGGTCTCGTTGTCCGTCGTTTCAACCAACCAGGTGGTAAACTTAGGATCGCCCGCAATGATCTTTTCCGGTGCTGGCGCATCTTGTTCGGGAACGATGTCGTCTAAATCGAACGGCAGGAAGGCGTGCATGCGGGTCTCTCTGTCAAAGATGGATCAGTTTGAACTGCCGGATGCTAGCCTCCGCTAACGATGCTGACCAGATGACCTTGGCCTTCAATCATCCGTCGTCACGCCCGCAACAGCCGAATGTTGCGCCGCATCTGCTGAATCTGTTCGAAACTCAGCACAAAGGGCGTGGTCCGGGGTAGCGTCGCCAGGATGTTCTGCTTGTGTGCCACATGTTCGCTCACACCCCGTGGACTGTCGATCAGATTATGGGCGACCTCATGGGCAAGTGTGCTGGCATCCGCGTTCTTCTTGATTCGGGTAACAGCACCCGTGTGGTTAGCCTTGGACAGGGCCAGATCCGTGTCGGGATTGAAGCGACGGATATAGAACACCATGATTTCATTCGGACGGATCCTGACGGACGTATGCGCCTCGGCAAGTTCCTTCATCCGGGCAAACAAGAGGCCATGCTGCGAAAACTCCGTCTCCTCGGCAGCGGTCAATGCCAGCGACTGGATGGAAGCTACCTCGAAGTTGATACCGTAATGTCCATAAAGCTCCTTAGCAGTCGTTTCCGCAGTTGCCACCGGAGCATCCGGCGTCACCACGACAAAGATGTGCACACGAACCTTGTGCGTGAAGGACGCGAGCGCCCGGTCCAGCTTGGCCATGGTATTTCGTCCGACGGCGCCGTCGTCCTTGATCGGGGCTCCGCCATGCGTTGAACGCTGGAACTCCTTGACCTTTTGCACGGTTTCACTGCCGTAGACCCCATCCGGACTGAGCCCCGTTCCACCAACGGATTTTGGCATGGGAAACCCCAGGTCAATCAACCCGAACTGAACCAGATGCACTCCATGACCGCTTGACCCGCTGCCGAGCCAAGGGCTGTTGGTGGACGCTGCGGTGAGCTGCGGCACGTTGCGGAAATAGGGAGACGTCAATGCCATGGGACGGGGCTTCCGGACAGTGGACCTGGGAACGTCGAAAACAATCGATGATTGCATCTTACCGCAAAACACTATCGCCCCGAAACGAATTACGTAGCGGCATCAGCAATTTCCGTATTCCAGTTTCTCCTGGTGTCCGGACAGGCCTGATTTCGTGAAATCGTGCCTTGCCGCCTTGCCTGCCCCGATGCTTCACTGCGCCAAAACCAGGGAGACACGGGAATGGAAACGGCCATGACCGGCGGTCGCAATCAGGTGACCACCGGAATCGGAATGATGTGTGCAGGTGTCGTGTGCCTATGCCTCAACGACGCCATTGCCAAAACACTGACGGCTGACTACAGCCCCATCCAGATCCTGTTTCTGCGCAATTTGATCGCGCTTCCGATTGCGGTTCTGATCGCACTGAAAATGGGTGGAAGATCTGCCTTGATCTCGCACCGCCCGGCAGCCCATCTTCTGCGCGGAGTGTTGTGGCTCTGCGCCGCCACGCTGTTTTTCACCGGGTTGAGCCTTCTTGGCCTCGCCGAAGCAACAGCTCTGATTTTTGTCATGCCTGTTTTTGTGACAGCGCTTTCCGCCCTGGTCTTGCGAGAGCAAGTGGGCTGGCGTCGGTGGACGGCAGTGCTCGTGGGATTTCTGGGCGTTCTGGTGGTTGTCCGTCCGGGTTCAGGCACTTTCCAGGCAGCATCGCTCCTCCCAATCGCAACGGCTTTCTTCTATGCCGCGCTCATGCTCAGCGCCCGCCTTGTCGACCCGCGCGAGAGTGTCTGGACCCTGATGCTTTATCTGGTGGGGGCCGGCGCAATCATGAGTGCCTTTGCGATGCCCTTCGTCTGGGTGCAGCCACGCGCGGAGGACATCTGGCTGTTTCTTGGCATCGCACTATTCGGCACGGCCGGCATCACCCTGATGACACAGGCCTTCCGCTTTGCCCCAGCAGCCGTTGTCGCGCCATTCGATTATACCGCGCTCTTGTGGGCGACCCTGCTCGGCTGGCTCTTGTGGGGGGAAATTCCCGACATAGCAACCTATGTCGGTGCCGCGATCATCATCGCGAGCGGCATCGCCATCGTCCTGCGCGAACGGCAGCTGGAAACCTGAAGCCCCGCCGGTGGCCCATGCCACCGGCAGGATCAACTCAGCTTACATGCGCTGGGTGAAAGTGGTTGCCTTCACCAGTGCCGCGTAGTCCTTGGCAAGCTCGAGGAACGCGTCATAGCTTTTCTGCACTTCGGCAAACTTCGGATTGGCGGCAGCGTTTTCCGCCATCACTTCCGCAACAGCCGTCTTCAGCGCAGCCAGGACATCATCCGGGAAGTTGGCAAAGGTAACGCCGTCTTCCTTCAGTTTCTTCATGGCAACCGCGTTGTAATAATCGAACTGTGCGGTGGTCTCGACGGAAGCCGCTTCCGCAGCATAGGCGATGATTGCCTGAAGGTTCGCCGGCAGGCTGTCGTAGGCTTCCTTGTTGACGACGATTTCCAGTGCGGCTGACGGCTCGTGGAAGGCCGGCACATAGCAGTAGCTGGCGACCTTCTGCAGGCCGAATGCCTGGTCCAGCATGGGACCAACCCACTCGGCCGCATCGATGGCGCCGGACTGGAAGGCCGGGAAGATTTCCGGAGGCGGCAGCAGGACAGCGTTGACGCCGAGCTTGCGCATGGCTTCGCCGCCCAGACCGGCAATGCGCATGTTGAGGCCGGCAAGATCGTTGAGGCTTTCCACCGGGTTCTTGAACCAGCCGGCCGCCTGTACGCCCGAACTGCCGGAATAAAACGGCTTGAGGCCGCGTTCTTCATAAAGGCTGTCCCACAGGTCCTGTCCGCCGCCATAGCGAAGCCAAGCGGTTGTTTCGACCGCGGTCATGCCGAAAGGAACGGCAGAGAAGAAGTGCATGGCGGTGTTCTTGGACGCGGCATAGTAAGGCGTCGAATGACCGATCTCGGCAGTGCCCTGCTCCACGGCATCTTCAACACCGAACGGCGGTACGAGCTCACCACTGGAATAGACCTTGAAAGTCAGCTGTCCATCGGACATTGCAGCCACGCGGTCGGCAAAGGCGGTCACGTTGGTGCCGACACCCGGCGCCTTCGCCGGAAAGGAGGTCGGCAGCTTCCATTCGATCTTGCCTTGCGCAATTGCCGGTGCTGCCAGCAGGCTGGCAGGTGCGGCGACGGCACCAGCCTTCAGAAAATCACGTCTTTTCATACTTGTGTCTCCCTCGATGTTCAAAACAGGACGTCCGGCAACAGGGTTGCCAGTGCCGGAAAGGCGGCGACCAGACCGAGCGCCAGAAGCTGGATGGCGACAAACGGGATCACCGAAACATAAATGTCAGAGGTGCGGATATCCGCCGGTGCAACCGATCGAAAATAGAAAAGCGCAAACCCGAATGGCGGCGTCAAGAACGAAGTTTGCAGGTTAAGCGCAATCAGGACCGCAAACCAGACCGGGCTTATGTCGCTTTGCAGGATAATCGGCCCGACAATCGGAACAACAATGAAAATGATCTCCACGAATTCCAGAATGAATCCGAGCAGGAAGATCACCAGCATTGTCAGCAACAACATGCCATAAGCGCCGCCCGGCAAGGCGTGCAGCAACTCGGCCACATGTTCATCACCGTTGAATCCTCGGAACACGAGCGACAGGATGCTGGCAGCAATCACGATACCGAAGATCATTCCGGTGATGGTGACGGTTTCCCGCAGCGCGGGCACAAGAACCCCTCCCCGGATCAGAGAAGCTGCTGCGATGGCCAGCATGACAAGGGCAGCGGCCGTCATAACGACGGAGACGATCGTCAGTGTCGTCCAGCTGATCCGGCCTCCTTCAAACTCCAGACCGAACAGACCGAGCCTGCGCAGGATCAACAGCAGAATAGCAAAGGCAGCGCAGGCCATGGCAACACGCGCCACCTTGCCGTCGCTTCCTGCAGCCGCGATCAGTACAGCCCCCGCGACACCGACACTTGCGGCTTCCGTTGGCGTTGCAATGCCAATCAGGATGCTGCCGAGTACGGCGATGATCAACCCGAGCGTGGGCGCGATATCCCGGAATAATTCCCGGCCTGACACGCGAGGCTTTGGTGTCGGGGTCTTAGCTTCCTGTCCCTTCGGAGAGGCCCGGCGCAGTCGCAGCAGGACGTACGCCGCATAAAGCGCGACCAGGAGCAGCCCCGGGATCAGCGCACCGGCAAAGAGATCCCCCACCGTAACCGGGTCCGGCGCGAAGTTGCCGGCTTCCTGCTGCGCTTCGAAGTAGGCATTGGATACCTGATCTCCCAGGAGGATCAGAACGATCGACGGCGGAATGATCTGACCGAGCGTGCCGCTGGCGCAAATGAGGCCACTGCTCATGTGCTTGTTCACGCCCGCGGCCAACAGAGCCGGGAGTGTGATCGTGCCCAGCATGACGATGGTTGCTCCAATGATACCGGTCGAGGCGGCAATGAGTGCGCTTACCAGAACCACAGAAAGCGCCAGAGCTGACTGCTGCCCGCCCATCGCGGCCGTCAGGCTCTGGAGCATCCGCTCTGCCTGGCGCGACTTTTCCAGAAGCAACCCCATCAGCACGAAAAGCGGCACCGCCAACAGGAGCGGATTTGTCATCACGCCATAAACGCGCTGGGGAACAGCCTGGAAAAACACGAGGTCAAAATGCCCGGTGGCGGCGGCGACCAGCGCGACAATCGTCGGTGCGCCGGCGATTGCAAGCAGGACCGGCACGCCCGAAAGAATAAAGGCAAATACGGAAAGGGCCAGAATGATGAGCCAGATGATATCGGCAGTCATGAAAATTTCCGTCGCATCGCACCGAACAGCTTTTGAAGAATGTAGATCACCACCAGCGCAGGCAGGATCACCAGACAGGTCTTGACCAGAAACAGGCCGGGCAGACCGCCGGTTTCCGGAGAGCCTTCCAATATCGCCCAGGAGCTTTTGACGAGCGGGAATGCCGTCCAGAGCATGATCGCAAATACCGGCAGCGCGAGCAGGAGGTCTCCAACCCAGTCGATACGCCGGTTTGTCCGCTCGCTCCAATTCTGGCGAAATACATCGACCCGCACGTGCTTGTCTGCATCGAAGGAAACGGCGACAGAAAGGGCCACGAGGGCTGCAAAAGCGTAGTTGACCGCGTCCTGGATTTCCAGAAGACCGAAGCCAAGCAGATAGCGCATGAGCACCATGGCCAGCTGGCCGAAAAAGACGATCGCGGCAAACCCCATGCAAAGCATGTGTACCGCCCGAAAGACCCTACGCATTCATCACTCTTGCTGCTGGAAGTCGCATTTCGCTCTGGTCACGGCGTCAAGACCCGACCTTCTGGAGCCCCCTCCTCAGCCCCGCATTGCGCCAAAGGCGAACCGCACGGGACGTGGTTAGCTTAATGACCGAAATTAAGCGTGTATACAATGATTTGAGTGCTTTTTCCGGAAAAGGCGGACCACCCACAGAAGTCCGCCAACCGTGCCCCTGGAAATGCCGACCAGCGGCATATCGCCTCGATTGAGTGCTTCGCACAGGCTTCTTGTCTATTGCGGAGCAAAATGGATTGCGGCATTGCAGCAAATGGGCTAGGCCGAACTTCTCCTCCACTTTCAGGGCGCTTGTGCCCTGCCCGGTTCTCCTCCCGCGGGCAAGGCACGATTTCGGCGCTCTGGACAGTTTGCAACCATTCAATTTCTGGAGTTTGCGATGCTCAGCAAAAAAGTTCCGTTCGTTACCTTCCGCACCCGCGTCCGTGATGATTCCATTGAAGGTCCGAACCCGTTCCGCTGGGAAGACAAGACCAGCGACGACTACTTCAAGGGCAAGAAGGTCGTTCTGTTTTCGCTTCCAGGCGCATTCACTCCGACCTGCTCCACCTATCAGCTTCCGGATTTCGAAAAGCTGTTTGAAGAGTTCAAGGCTGAAGGCGTTGATGAAATCTACTGCATCTCCGTCAACGACGCTTTCGTGATGAATGCCTGGGCAAAAGCCCAGGGCGTCGAGAACGTCAAGGTTATTCCGGATGGATCCGGCGAGTTCACCCGCAAGATGGGCATGCTGGTCGCCAAGGACAATCTCGGGTTCGGCATGCGCTCCTGGCGCTATGGCGCGGTCATCAATGACGGCATCGTCGAGCAGTGGTTCGAAGAAGAAGGCTTCTCCGACAACTGCGAAAGCGATCCTTACGGCGTTTCCTCGCCGCAGAACATCTTGGAAAAGCTGCGCGCTGCAAAAGTGCAGGCCGCCTGATCCACCAGGAACTGGTCCAGCAAAAAGCCCCGGAGCAATCCGGGGCTTTTTCATTTTCCAACACGATTTCCAGAAAAGCCGGAACTACTTGCGGCCTTCCAGACGGCGGCGTTCGTCCTCCGACCTAAGCTCCAACCACATCGCGTTCAGGATCGCCATGGCGCAGGCCAAAGGCATTCCGAGGACCCAGGCAAAATACCACATGTTGCAGTCTCCTCAGTAAGCGCTGTGGTTGTCACGTTCGATGGTTTCTTCATCCACCTTGCCCCACAGGACCTTGTACACCCAAGCGGTGTAGACAAGGATGATCGGCAGGAAGATGAGCGTCGCCACCAGCATGTTGAACAAGGTCCGGTGGCTGGAAGATGCGTCCCAAACCGTCAGGCTGGCTTCGGGCTGTATCGATGATGGCAGGATGAACGGGAACATCGAGACACCGACTGTCGAGATGATCCCGAAAATCGCCAGCTTCGAGAAGAGGAAGATCGGCATTTCGAAACGTGTCTGCAAAAGCACGAGCGTTCCGAACAGGCCAAGGAACCCGAGACCGGGGGCCAGCCAGAGGATGGGGTGGACAGTGTAGTTGTACATCCACGCCCCACCTTCGGTGATCGCCTGCTTCGCCAGTGGATTGGCCGCCATGTTCGGATCGACTTCGGATGTAATGCGGAAACCTTCCACATAGCCGCTGGCAACGAGATACCCGCCGAGAGCGAACAGAGCGATGCTGAGGCCTGCCGTTACCGTGCCGAACCGCCGCGCGCGCGCAGCAATATCACCTGACGCCCGCATCACCAGCCAGACAGACCCGTGCGTGACGAGCATTGTCACCGACAACAGCCCGCACAGCAGCGAGAACGGCGAGAACAGACCGAAGAACGACCCTTCGTATGTCATGCGCAGATCGTTATCGAGCGAGAACGGGACCCCGAGCAACACATTGCCGACGGCAACACCGAAGACAAGCGCCGGTACGAAAGACCCCGTGAACAGTGCCCAGTCCCAGGCGTTGCGCCAGGAGGGATCCGGCCGTTTGGACCGATACTTGAAGGCCACCGGCCGCAGGATCATCGCGGCCAGTACCACGAACATCGCCAGATAGAACCCCGAGAAGCTGATGGCATAGAGCGGCGGCCAGGCAGCAAAGATCGCCCCGCCCCCCAGGATGAACCAAACCTGATTTCCTTCCCAGGTCGGGCCGATGGTGTTGATGACGACACGCCGTTCGATATCTGTTTCGGCAACAAAGGGCAGCATCGCGCCCACACCCATGTCGAAACCGTCCATCACGGCAAAGCCGATCAGAAGGACGCCGAGCAGCAGCCACCAGATCATCTTCAGGATGGAGTAGTCGATCATTTCATAGAGGATCATTTTCGATTACTCCGCTGGTACAGAGGCTGCGGCCGGGACCGGCTGCTTCGGCGCGGCCGGAATTGCATCCGGGTTCTCGCCGTCTTCCGGGCCGATCTTGATGTATTTGATCATCAGCGTGATCTCGATCACCAGAAGCGTGCTGTAGAGTGCAACAAAGCCGGCAAGCGTCAGCAGGACCTCGGTCACGCTAAGGCTCGAGACACCGGCAGAGGTCGGCAGCATACTTTCGATGATCCAGGGCTGACGGCCATACTCGGCGACGAACCAGCCCATTTCGCAGGCGATCCACGGCAACGGGATCGACCAGACTGCGACATGCAGCAGCCAACGACGCTTTTCTCTGAGAACGTCCAGCCGTCCGGACGACGAATAGTAGAAGAACACCGTGGTCATCAGGATGAAGAAGAAGCCGCACGCCACCATGATCCGGAAGGAATAGAACATCGGCATGACTTCCGGAACGGTGGACCAGGCGGCAGCGTCCACCTGAGCGGTGGTCGCTTCCATCGGATTGTCCGTGAACGGCAGCAGCAGATAGGCGTACCCAAGCGAGTTCTCGTTCTGCAGGAAGGTCTCGCGGACATCCGCACTTGCATTTGCCGGATCCTGCCGGATTTTCTGCAGCGCATCCCAGGCTATGGCACCCTGCCGGATGCGGTCCTTTGTCCGCTCAACCAGATCCTTGATGCCGGGAATGATCGTGTCGAGGGAACGCGTTGCGATCAGGCCCATGACATAGGGCACTTCAATGGCAAAGACGTTCTCCCGCTTCTCCATATCCGCCCAGGCAATCACGTTGAACGAGGCCGGAGCCGGCTCGGTCTCCCACATGGCTTCGATCGTCGCCAGTTTCATCTTCTGGTTCAGGTTGGCCTCGTAGCCGCTTTCATCCCCGAGAACGACAACCGAAAGTGCAGATGCAAAGCCGAAGGCGGACGCGATGGCCATGGATCGTTTGGCGATCGGAATATGTCGGCCTTTCAGCATGTACCAGGCAGAGATACCCAGAACGAACATGGATGCGGTGACATAACCTGCAGACACGGTGTGCACGAACTTGGCCTGCGCCACCGGATTGAACAGCACTTCATAGAAACTGGTGACTTCCATGCGCATGGTGTCGGGGTTGAATGCGGACCCGACAGGGTGTTGCATCCAGCCGTTGGCGATCAGGATCCAGAGCGCCGACAGGTTTGTTCCAATCGCGACGGCCCACGTGGCAGCCAGATGCTGGCGCTTGGAGAGCCTGTCCCAGCCGAAGAAGAACAGCCCAACGAATGTGGCTTCCAGAAAGAAAGCCATCAGGCCCTCGATCGCCAGAGGCGCACCAAAGACATCGCCGACATACTGACTGAAGTAGGCCCAGTTCATGCCGAACTGGAACTCCATCGTCAGACCGGTAGCGACCCCCAGGACGAAGTTGATCCCGAACAAGGTGCCCCAGAACTTGACCATGCGCTTCCAGACCTCTCGGCCGGTCATCACATAGACTGTTTCCATGGTGGCCAGCAGGATCGACAGGCCGATGGTCAAAGGCACAAACAGGAAGTGGTAGAGCGCTGTCATGGCAAATTGCAGCCGGGACAGGTCAACGACGTTCAGTTCCATCGTATTCCCCCTTTACGGACCGGAGAGGCCCGAGCATTTCGGCAGTCGTGTCAAAGGTTCTATCGAACCGCAACAGGCACGTCTGCACATCAGGACGATCGACGGGTAAATGCCCTGTCGGAGGAGACCGGGCCTGTGTCGATCTTGATTGAAAACCCGGTTTTCGTCCCGATCCGGCAACGGCAATCAACTTCACAGTGAATGCGGATTGCGGCCGCCAATCCCGTCAATGAACCGGCTTGGAAAACGAGTCTTCCTATGGGCTGATCGTGGCCCACCGCCCCCCCAAGGTCAATGCGACAGTTAGGTCGCGACAACCTCAAGATGCGGAAAACTGCAGGAGAACTCATTGAAATTCGGAAAGAATTATTTCCGGCGACCGAATGCCGCTGCCGCATGGTTCCGTCAGATCCAGTACGCGGTCTGCCCGCTCCAACTCCTGTCGACGGTGTGCAATCGTCAGGACGGCCGCATCGCCGCGATAGGACAAAAACCGGTCCAGAACATCCGCAGCGGTTGCGGCGTCCAGTCCCTCGGTCATCTCGTCCAGAACAAACAGGGCCGGCCGCGTCAGAAAGGCACGCGCCAGGGCAAGACGCCTCTGCTCTCCACCGGACAATCCGAGCCCCCCCTCACCGAGAATGGTCTGCAGGCCTTTCGGATTTTCAGAAATACGTTCAGCAAGCGCCGCCTGTTCAAGCGCACGCCAAAGTTCCGTGTCGCCAGCATCCGGGTTTGCAACACGCAGGTTCTCGGCAACGGTCTCGTTGAAGAGATAGGCCTTTTGACCAATGACGGTAACCTTGCGGCGTAGCTCTTTCTCGGAGATACCGTCGATTTCCAGCCCACCCAGCAGTATCTTCCCCTGCCTTGGCTTTCGTAACCGCGCGGCCAATGCCCCAATCGTCGACTTGCCGCAACCGCTGCGCCCTGCCAATGCGAGAATTTCGCCTTGCGCAAGGTGAAAGGAGAGTCCCTCCAGAACGCTTCTGTCAGCACCGGGATAGCCAAAACTGACGTCCTCGAAAGCGAGCGCAGGCACGGCGCCTTGGCGTCCGGTTTCTGGTACGGAAAGGCTCTGCGAAGGCTCGACCTCATCGGGGCGACGCATCAAGTTCATGATCCGACCAGCTGCCAACGCGACGCGAGGCAGTCTGGAAAGGCCAGGCAAGCTCATCGAGAATATTTCCGAAAGCCCCATCACCACCAGTATCAGACCGACGCTGAAAGCCGCCGTCAGCGCGCCATTCCCGACTTCGTGCAGACAGACAAGAAGCATGACGGCAAGAAACAGCTGTCCAAGGAGCGTGGAACTCGCTGTCAGCTTGCTGGTACGGCGATCCTCAACCTCCTGGGCTTCCGCCAATCGCGTGTCGGCGACAAGGACCGAGTCGGCCGCCGCTTCCAGACCGCCGTAAATCGCAAGATCCCGCCGGCCTGCCGCCAGATCCGCAGCTCGAAGCCGCATGGCATCCAGCGCCGCGTCAGAGCGGCGAGCGGTTTTGGTGTCGGACCTTGCAAAGGTCCAGACCGCGAGCCCGAGCCAGGCCAAAACGAAGGCTACTCCGGCAAGCAACAAAAGCGGCGATACGCTGCTCCAGACCAGAAGCAACGAGACAGCAACAACCAGCGACAGCACCAGAGGAACTACCAGACGCAAATAAACCGTATCGAGGACGGCAACGTCGAGTGTCAGACGATTGAGCAGCAATCCGGATCGCTGACCGTCGTTTGTCTTTAGTGCCATCGCCGCAAACAGCCGGTTTCTGAACCCAGTCAGAAACCGGAACGTGGCGTCATGTGTCAGGACCCTTTCACCGTAACGGCCGGCGGTACGGACTATTGCAAAGGCGCGAATGAGCGCGCTTGGCGCAAAAATGTTCAAGAACGCGCCACTCAAACCCGCAATAGCCGCGGCGGTGATGAACCAGCCGGAAACGCCGAGCAGAAGAAGCCCGGCAGCCGCAGGCAGCAATGCCACAAGAATGCCAAGCCAGAAATGAAAGCTGTCGTACCGGTGCTGGGTGCGAATGATATGCCAGACAGACCTCACGCGAACACCTCCCCTTCGGCGAGGACGCCGAGCGCCTTCAGGTCAATCCGCCGCGAGGCGATTTTCCGAAGAGCTGGGTCGTGTGTGGCGATCACGGCGGTCCGGCCATCGCAAAGTTTCCGCAATCCCTCGATGACATCTGCTGCCGTTTCTTCATCCAGCGAGGCTGTTGGTTCGTCCGCCAGCAGCAGGACAGCATCCTTGCGCATTGCCGCCCTCGCGAGAGCCACCCGGCGGATCTCCCCAACCGAGAGGCCGAAACCGTCTTCTCCCAAAGGTGTTTCCAGACCACGAGGCAAACGCTGGACGAGCGCTTCGGCCCCGGCAAGGCGAAGGGCTTGCCAGAGATCGTCTTCCGTAACCGCTGCAGATGTATCAACAGCTCTCAGGAGGTTGGCCTTGAGACTGCCGTGAAACAGCCTTGGCGACTGGCCGAGCCATATAACCTTTCGACGAAGCAACGGTGCAATCGCGGTTGCAGTAAGGTCGTTCACCTGAATTTTGCCGGAATCAGGCTCCTGGAAGCCCAGTATCCCGTCAATCAGTGTGGTCTTGCCGCTGCCGCTCGGCCCTTCGACCAAAAGCGTTTCATCCGGCTCAATCCTCAGATCGAACTCCTTGTAGACACAGCGCTCATCATGGGAAATGCCGACAGACCTGAACTGAATGGCGGGCGGGCCTGAAATTGAAATGGTACCGACCGGCTCGTCTGATCGTTCAGCGCGCTTAGGGTTTCCGGGGGTTTCCTGCGACGGGAAAAGTGTCGCCAGCTTCTTCCGCGCGGTAAGTCCGCCTGCCCTGTCATGATAGGCTGCCGCGTAGGCACGCAAGGGGGCAAAGAACTCCGGTGCGAGCAGCAGAATGAACAGGCCCTGCGCAAAGGTCAGGGGCCCGCCCCAGGTTCCAGCCTGGATTTCACCCAATAGCGAAAACCCCACATAGACCGCGCAGAAGGCTATTCCGAGTGCAGAAAAGAGTTCCAGAACGGTTGAGGATAGGAATGCGATCTTCAGGACGCGCATGGTGCCGGTTCTGAACCGTTCGCCCGCGTCAGCGATTTGCCGCTGGGTACGCTCGATTGCGCCAAACAAGGTCAGTGTTTCCAGGCCCCTGATCCTGTCCAGCAGACTGCCGCTCAGCCGCACCAGTTCTTCCTGTTGCGTCTCGCTCGCAGCCTTGGCACGCATACCAATCAGCGCCATGAAAACAGGAATGAGCGGCCCGCAGACTACCAGGATCAGCGCGCCGACCCAACTGAACACGGCAGTGGCGGCAACGATGCCGAGGGGCACAAGTCGAAGCCGAACCTTCTGAGGTTCGAAATTCCGATAGTACGGTCCGAGCAGGTCAACCTGTTCGGTAACATGGGCGGCAAAGGCACCCGAAGATGGGAATTCTGAAGATGGCGACGTTCTGGCGGCAACGGAAAGCAGCTCTGCACGTGCCCTGCTCTGGATTGCACGGGCAGTTTGCCGGGCAACCGTTTCGGCTCGGTTTTGCAGAAACACTCTCAACACAGCAACCAGTGCGATGCCGGCGGCAGCCTGGAAGGCCAAGCCTGTCAGATCGCCTTCGATAACCTGGCCGTCATCCGCGGCGGAAAACATCATGGGGAGCGATCCGAGCGCCCAGGAAATCAGTCCGGCCTGTGCGATCCACAGCAGATCAGATACGGCCAGCAGCCGACCAGCCCGTTTCAGGCTGCGGCTTTCTCCTTTGTCCGGCCAGCCGAAAGCAGCTGCTGCTCCGCTGTCCTGCCCCTCACCCTCAAGCACCGTCCCGATCTTTTCCCTTTTTATTGTCATCAGCCGTTTAGTGTCGCCCCGTCCGCCCAAATTCAAGAGGCAGATTGCCACGGTGGCAATGGGAATGCCATGCAAGGGCGACTGGTATCGGCGCAGTACTGCGCCGGCAAATGCCTATTTTCTTTCACCGGATGCACAATCCTGACAAGAGGTTTTCAGGACGCTTGTGAGATCTTCGTTCATGAATTTATCTCCTGAATCTCCAGAAGACGGCTTTGGGCAGGCCTTGTTTCCAACAAACGCCCGAGAAAGGCAGCTGCTGCGTCTAACAGCCAGTGCCTTTAGCGGAGGTTAGCGGTGACAGCTATCGCACGAGACGATGCTCCAATTCGGAAAGCACCGCGGCGAGAACCGCTTCGGCGCGTTCTTCCGTGCACCTTGGCCTAAGGCGGGCAATCAGAAACGGGTCCCTGAACAGTTGCGTTGCGTCTTCAACCAATTCGCACGCCCTTTTCAGTTCGCGTCCTTCAAATACGGCGCCAAGGATCCCTTCCAGCATTTTCCGTAATCTGCTCGCGTGCATGGTGACAGGTTCGGGATGCTCTCCAGCCAGAGTAAGATAGGCCCGGAACAGGTCCGGATCGTCGTCAAACCTTTCTGACTTGATTACGAGCTGCCCCCTGACAAAAGCTGCCAGTTTCGATTGCCAGCTTTCCGCAGCTGAAATTTCCACCTGAAGCGCAACTTCCACGTCTGCGAACCAGCGTTCCGCCAAGCCGGCCATGAGAGCCGCCTTGTTGGGAAAAAACCGGTAGACATTCGATTGCGACATCCGACAATCGGCCGCCAAATCAGTCACGGAAAAACGCGGCGAACCTTGCCGCCGCAAGCGGTTTTCCGCAGCCTGCAGCAGGCTCTCCCGGATTTCGGCGTTTTCAACCTTCGGTCTTGCCATTTCTAAAGCCAGCGCCTCACACTTTTTCTGTAGTCCAGGTAAGGCTGGCCAAACGTCTTCTCGGCGTTCCGCTCCTCAATCGGGATATACCAAAACTGCGCGGCCAGAAAAAAGACGATTGCGAAAAGGACGTTCAATGCTTCGTTGGTGCAGACAGCGACCCCGAGCAGCATCAACAAAAACCCAAGATACATCGGATTGCGCGAAAGCGCGTAGATTCCGGAGGTCACCAAGCGGGTTGGTTGCCGGAACGTATGGATTTCCGTTTCTTGCGAAAGGAACGTGCCATGCCCCTTTTTGAGGAAAAACAATCCCAGAGCGACGACTGCCAAACCGGTCTACTGGAACGGTGCAGGAAGCATGGGCGAACCGGGACACAAGATCGTAACCGGGACCATCGACAACAGGAACAGGCCGAAAAGGACAGGCGGAATTATCTGAGGCATGAGAGATCTCCACACGCATTTCATAATAAATAATAAAATTCATCTTTTATCATTTTACAAGACAAAAAAGAGGCGCTCCAGGCGAAGCCGGGAGCGCCAGACCGGACTTGGTCCGGGAGGAATTATTTCATCGTCGGGATCACGAACTCGGCCCCGTCTTTCAGGCCTGACGGCCAGCGGGAGGTCACGGTCTTGGTGCGGGTGTAAAACTTGAACCCGTCCGGACCATGCTGGTTAAGATCGCCAAAGCCGGACTTCTTCCAGCCGCCGAAAGTGTGGTAGGCGAGCGGCACCGGGATCGGCACGTTGATGCCGACCATGCCGATGTTGATGCGGGACGCGAAGTCGCGGGCGGTGTCGCCGTCACGGGTGAAGATCGCAGTGCCGTTGCCGTATTCGTGGCTGAGCGGCAGATCGAGAGCTTCTTCGTAGGTCTCTGCGCGAACCACGGACAGGACCGGACCGAAGATTTCGGTCTTGTAGATGTCCATGTCCTTGGTGACGTTGTCGAACAGGCAGCCGCCCATGAAGAAGCCGTTCTCATAGCCCTGCATGGAGAAATCGCGGCCATCGACAACCAGCTTCGCACCTTCCTTGATGCCCTGGTCGACGAGACCCTTTACGCGGGCAAGCGCTTCCTTGGTCACCAGCGGACCGAAGTCGACGTCATTGCCAGCCGTGTACGGCCCGATCTTCAGTGCTTCCACCTTCGGCGCAAGCTTCTCGATCAGTGCATTTGCGGTGCTTTCGCCAACCGGCACGGCAACAGAAACAGCCATGCAACGCTCGCCGGCCGCGCCGTAACCCGCACCAATCAGAGCATCGGCCGCCTGATCAAGGTCGGCATCCGGCATGATGATCATGTGGTTCTTTGCGCCACCGAAGCACTGGGCGCGTTTGCCGGATGCAGTTGCACGGGCATAAACATACTGGGCAATCGGCGTGGAACCGACGAAGCCGACAGCCTGGATGGTTTCGTCGTCCAGGATTGCATCGACCGCGCTCTTGTCGCCGTTGACGACGTTCAGAACACCTTCCGGCAGACCGGCTTCGATCATCAGTTCAGCAAGCATGATCGGCACGGACGGATCGCGCTCGGACGGCTTCAGAATGAAGGCGTTGCCACAAGCGATCGCCGGGCAGAATTTCCACATCGGGATCATGGCCGGGAAGTTGAACGGCGTGATGCCGGCAACGACGCCAAGCGGCTGGCGCATGGAGTACATGTCGATGCCAGGACCGGCGCCTTCGGTGAATTCACCCTTCAGGAGATGCGGCGCACCAATGCAGAACTCGGCGACTTCCAGACCGCGGATAACGTCGCCCTTGGCGTCCGGAATCGTTTTGCCGTGCTCGCGGGAAAGAGCTTCAGCCAGCTTGTCCATGTCGCGGTTGAGAAGATCTACGAACTTCATCATCACGCGAGCGCGACGCTGCGGGTTGGTGGCAGCCCAGGCAGGCTGTGCGGCAGCAGCATTGGCAATTGCCGCGTCCATCTCGGCCTGGCTGGCCAGGGCGACCTGCGCCTCGACTTCACCGGTAGCCGGATTGTAGACGTCTGCAAAGCGGCCGGAGGTTCCCTCCACGTACTTGCCGCCGATAAAATGACCGATCTTCCGCATGTCGCGTTTCTCCCAATATGTCCTGACACCAGCCAAAAGGATTTTGGGCGAGCGTCCGAGATGATGTCTTTTTGACTTTTATTTTTGCTACAAACAAGAACCAGATTTCCGGACCCGTTGTGCGTTTTTTGAAGTTATGCAATAAAACGCCACGAAGCGTCTGAGACAAACGATAGGTCCAATCCCCCTCGGTTGTCATCCCGGCTGAAACTCTACCAAAAGCCGGTGTGCAGCAAGGCGTGATCTCAACAACATGAACGCGGCGGCATCGTGCCTTGTATCTGACATCAGCTGAAAAAAACAAATCGGAGTGGCTGGTCATCGCGGAAAGCAAATCGACATGAATTGGGACGACATCCGCATCTTTCTCGCGATCGCTCGAACAGGACAAATCCTGGCGGCAGCGCGCCGTCTCGGCCTCAATCACGCCACGGTGGCGCGCAGGCTGACGAGCCTCGAAGACAGCATCGGCACACGCCTCTTCGACAGATCAACATCCGGCTGCCTTCTGACGGAAGCCGGCAGCCGGTTCTTTGACCGGGCAGAACGGATCGAAGCCGAGGCGGTGGCAGCGGAAGCCGACCTGACAAACAACACGCCGGAAATTTCCGGAACCGTTCGCATCGGTGCGCCCGATGGTTTCGGTGTCGCGTATCTTGCGCCCCGGCTTGGCAAGCTCACGGAAAAACATCCAGGACTGACGGTGCAGCTCGTTCCCGTACCCCGCTCCTTCTCGCTCTCCCGCCGTGAAGCTGATATCGCCGTGACAATAGACAGGCCGGAAACAGGCAGGCTGGTTGCCGGCAAGCTCGTCGACTATTCGCTCGGCCTTTATGCGTCAAAAACCTATCTGGAAAGCCGGGGAACACCTGCCTCCGCAAGCAATCTGATCGACCACGATCTTATTGGCTACGTGGAAGACCTGCTCTATTCGCCATCGCTGAACTACGGCACCGAGATCCTGAAAGACTGGACCGCACGATTTGAAATCGCCTCCGCACTCGGCCAGACCGAAGCAGTCAGGTCCGGCGCCGGTATCGGCATACTTCACGATTTTATCGCGCGCGATAATACCGACCTGATCGCCGTTCTCCCGGAGATAAAGCTTCACCGGGCCTACTGGATGGTGACACATGAAAGTTCGCGCCCTCTCCGCCATGTCGCCGCGGCACAGGATTTTCTGCGCGATCAAGTCGCGCGCGACAAGGCGATATTCGTTTAGCCAGGCCGAAGGCGAAACGCACCCAACCTACCGCCAGGGATCTGTCGCCATTATCCATTCCCTGGTGCGCGCTTCCGGGTCGGCATTCCGGGTGATGTCGGTGACAACGGCTGCGATATCTGCACCGTTCTCGAACACACCCGGCAGACGCTCCGGATTGAGGCCACCGATAGCAACAAGCGGCAATTCGCCGATCTGCCGCTTCCACCGACCAACCTTTTCAACGCCTTGGGGCGCCCATTTCATTTCTTTCAGGATCGTTGGATAGACAGGCCCCAGCGCGACATAGTCGGGCTCGACAGAAAGAGCGGTTTCCAGTTCCTCACCGTCATGGGTCGAAACGCCAAGTTTCAGCCCCGCCTTGCGAATGGCACCGACATCGGCGTCAGCAAGGTCTTCCTGACCAAGGTGGACAAAGTCGCAGTCCAGCTCAATCGCGAGCTGCCAATAGTCGTTCACGACAAGTTGGCAGCCGTGCTTCTCGCAAGCGCTCTTGGATGCTGCGATTTCCTTGCGCAGGACTTCGTCGCTCGCGTCCTTGATGCGTAGTTGAACCAGTTTGACGCCAAGCGGAACCAGCCGCTCGATCCAGTCGGAACTGTCGACGATGAGGTAAAAGGGATCGAGCTTCATTCAAACACCGCCATTCCGAGAACCGGGGTAGAAGGAACCGCCATGTCGCGAGGTTCCAGGGGTTGGGCTTCATAGGCCAGGCGACCGGCCTCAATTGCAACTGCAAAGGCCTTGGCCATTGCGACAGGGTCTCCGGCCTTTGCCACAGCCGTATTCAGCAGCACCGCATCGAAACCGAGTTCCAGAACAGCGGTCGCATGGGACGGTCTGCCAAGACCGGCATCCACAACAAGTGGGATGCCTTTGAAGTGACTGCGATAGGCACGAAGGGCATCCGGATTGACCGGCCCTTTCGCCGAACCGATTGGCGCACACCAGGGCATCAACACCTGGCACCCCGCCTCAAGCAACCGTTCGCCGACGACAATATCGTCCGTCGTATAGGGAAACACCTTGAAGCCGTCATCGCTCAGGATACGTGCGGCTTCAACTAGGCCAAAGACATCCGGCTGCAGGCTGTCGTGATGACCGATCACTTCCAGCTTGATCCAGTCGGTTCCAAAAAGGTCGCGTGCCATTTTTGCGGTGGTGACGGCTTCCTTCACCGAATGACATCCCGCAGTGTTGGGCAGCACCTTGACGTTCAGTTCCCGGATCAGGTCCCAGAACCGGCCGCCTCCGCCACTTCCTGCCGTTTCGCGCCGAAGGGACACCGTCAGAATTTCAGCCCCGGATACCTTCACCGCGTCCGACAGAATTTGGGGTGATGGGTACTGGGCAGTTCCAAGCAGGAAACGCGACGCAACGCTTTCGCCATAAACTTCAAACATGGGCGTCATCCTCCCTGCATCGGCGACAGGATCTCGATACGGTCGCCAGCTTGAAGGAAGCAATCGGTTCGTTCTTCAGCACAAACCAGATCGCCGTTGCGTGCCGTTGCAAGAAACTCATGGTCATAGGCAAGTTCGTCCAGAAGCGCAGCCAGCGTCGCGCTGACAACTTCCTGAGGTTCGCCGTTAATGGTTAGCTTCAAGGGACATCTCCTGAAGGTGTTGCACGATCCTGCCTGCCGCCTCCATGGCAAAATGCGGAGCAAGCAGGAAGCCGTGCCGGTAGAATCCGTTCATTGACAACGTGTTGCCGGTAAACGTGAGACGAGGAAGATTGTTCGGATATGCCGGGCGAAGGCCCACCCCGGTTTCGATGATCTTTGCCTCGGCAAATCCCGGATGCAGGCTGTAGGCGGCATTTAGAAGTTCCATGGTGGACCGAACACTGACCGCTCCCTGGTCACCGCTTTCGATCATGGTTGCCCCGACCATGAAGACACCGTTGTCACGAGGCACCACATAGACCGGGATGCGCGGGTGCAGAAAACGCACCGGCCGCGAAAGCGAGACATCCGGCGCGTGGAGGATCAGCATTTCACCGCGTACGGGACGCAAATGCGGATCCGGCGAGGCCATGCCGGTACAATCGGCGACAAGATCGGTCGCCGCGGTGAAGTGCTGCGCCTCTAACCTCACCTTTGCACCGCTTTCAGACACCTTTGCCCGCAATGCCGTGAGGGCCCGCCGCGGATCGAGATGGGCTTCTCCGGCAAAATGAAGCCCCTTTGCAAATCGGCCTGCGAGGTCCGGCTCGAGTGCGCCCAGCGCGTCAGCTTCAAGCCAGGCAAAGCCGCTGGTTCGAGAAGCAAAGCGACTTAACTCGCCGGTATCGCGCGGCGCGGCAACAACCAGCGTGCCATTGTGCCGGACCTGCCCCGGCAGAACCTTGCTCCACCAGCCAATGGAGGCTTGCCCGAGCCGCAGAACATCTTCCTCGGCACCTTCCCGCTCACACCATGGCGCCAACATGCCGCCTGCGAGCCAGGAGGCACTGGCGGTGAGATCCTTGTGTTTTTCCAGCAGCTCCACCCGCACACCGCGCGAGACAAGCTCATGTGCCAGTGCCAGACCGGCGACACCCGCCCCTTTGATACCGACCTTCATTCCTCCTCTCCTGCCAGGGTGGACGTCAGTCGTTCGACATCACGGAATGTCTGATAGCCCGCTTGCATTCAACGGATCTCCGCAAGAACCGGAAAAGGTCCCGCATTTCGGACATTCGGCTTGGAAAGGTGGCCGGGTTGGAGCATTGCCGTGGCGAACGCAGTTGGCCGAGAACACCTTCCCTTCGCCAGCATGACCTGGATCAGGTTCGTCGGGTCCCTGCACTGCGCAAGTGCGCCAGCAGTATCTCAGCCTCTTCTGGAGGCACCCCGGGTGAACCCCTGTTGTGCCGCCCGTCAGGCGCACCTGTCAAGAGACAGGATGAGCCTTCATCCTTGTTGCCAGGGGCGCGCCAGAAAATCGTCGATTTCGGCAAGGGGGTTGAACCGATAGACTTTCAGATGGTCCGGAGGTTCGCGGTAGATGTGCTCCAGCTTGGCTCTGGCGGAGTGTCTCGTTCGCCAGATGAACCTCAGGAATTCAACAGTTTGCCAGTTGAACTGCTCCGGGCAGCCCTCGGCCAGATCCGGACGGCTTTGCCCATTGTATTTCACCGACCGTTTCAGCACTCGAAATATGCGGCGCGTTACCGGGACATCGAGCCAGATGAAAGTGTCGGCACGTTCGATACGTTCCGCATAGGTGCTTGAATGACCGCCCTCGAAGATCCACACATCCTTCAGATGGACCTCATGCGTCAGCCGGTCTTTCTCTTCCCGCGTCCGCTCGTTCCAACCGGAGCGGTAGTGGATCTTGTCCATATGATAGACCGGCAATCCGGTTTTCCGCCCAAGGGCAACGGCAAGCGTGCTTTTGCCCGAGCCCGGGCCGCCAACGATCATCACGCGTTTCATGTCGCACCAAACAAAAGCAAGGAAGGGCCGGTCGTTATACAGATTGTGCAGGGGATGAAAACCCGAAACAGACTGTTCAATGGACACTTCGGCTTCGCTGGCCCTATCTAGTTTGCAAGACAGAATGTTCTTTGATGGAGAGGCAGATGAGCTGGTTGAATTGCCCTGATCCCGTACCGGGAAATGCTGCAAGCTGTGACCCGATTGAAACGATCATCGTACCGCGGACATCCGACCTCGGTGGATTTTCGGTAAGACGTGCCTTGCCGTCTGCCAGGCGGCGGATGGTTGGCCCTTTCATCTTCTTCGACCAGATGGGCCCGGCAGAGCTTTTGGTCGGTGGCGGTATCGACGTGCGCCCGCATCCTCACATCGGGTTGGCGACAGTTACCTATCTCTTCGAAGGAGAGATGTATCATCGTGACAGCCTTGGAACGGAGATTGCAATTGCCCCCGGTGCTCTGAACTGGATGAGCGCCGGCAAGGGCATCGTGCATTCCGAACGTGAGAGGCCGGAACGCCTGCAGGAAAAACGTCCCCTGTTCGGCCTGCAGAGCTGGGTGGCCCTGCCCAAACACCTGGAAGAGACCGACCCGACCTTCCAGCACCACGGCACAGAAGAACAGCCGGAATTTGCCGATAAGGGCGCTTCAGTCAAACTTATCGCGGGCGAGCTTTATGGCCACAAGGCACCGGTGAAGACAGCGTCCGACATGTTCTATGCCGATATCACGCTGGAACCGGGAGCGAAGATCCCGCTGGATGCCGGGTGGGAAGAGCGCGGCCTTTACACGGTCTCGGGCCAGATCACCATCGCCGGCCAGAATTTCGATCCAGCCCAGCTGCTGGTGTTCAAACCGGGTGATCATCTGGTGATCGAAAACACGTCTCCCGTGCCGGCCCGTTTCGTAGTGCTTGGCGGCGAACCGATGGACGGCCGGCGTTATATCTGGTGGAACTTCGTGTCTTCATCGAAAGAGCGCATCGAGCAGGCCAAGGAAGATTGGCGTCTTGGCCGTTTCGATACGGTACCCGGCGATGCGGAAGAGTTTATTCCCTTGCCTGACCGTCCGGGGCCCTGACACTCCAGCCGCTTTCCAGTGGCGGTGCTTTTTCAAACCTGTCGGCGGGCCGGATAAGGTCCGGCTCGCCAAAGTCCAGAATGATGTTGAGCCGTTGGCTTGCCAGCGGGTCACCCGTCAGATTTGGATCTTCCGGCGAAACCGACAGCCGCACGCCTCTGTGGGTCGTCTCCAGTTGCCTGAACCCGGAAACCGCCTCGCGAAACACTTCCGGAACCGTCCAGCCATACCGAAGCGACAGGGCGTCGATCACCAGCCAGACCGCATCAAGGCCGATCTGCATCTGGCGCGGATCTTCCACCACCAGCTTCAGCCGCAGATAATCGATGCTTTTTTCCGATGGGCCGCGCAGCAGAAAGAAAAGAGTTGTCGAACCGTAGTCGACGCTGGGTGTGGTCAAGGGCACCAGGTCGGATGCACATTGCCAGCGGCCTTCACTGAAAGGTGCCCGGCTCCAGCCAGGATTTCCGAGCCCCAGAGACCGTAATTCGTCGCATAGCTGATCCGGCTGACCCAGGAAGCTGCGTTTCAGCTCCGCGGACAGTTCCGGTTCGGGAGCCAGCAGCACCTGCTTGGCCGGAGACTGCAGGGAAGAAAGCGGATCAGGCATCAAGGGGGCGGTTGCAACGCTTTCCTCACTCCCTTGCCCGGCAAGGTGCAGGAACAGGCCGCCAACGGCGAAACCGGCAGCCAGCAACGCCAGGGTTCCCCAGATGTAGTACGGCGTCACCTGAGCACGTTTACGAGATCTGGACGCGCGGGTTGGCAGGCCGGGCCTCCTGGGCTCGCCTCCTTCAGACAGAGTTTCCATGTCCGGCTCGGCCCAGCGCGGGCCCTTGGAACGGTGCCCCGGCCTCGACCTGGATTGCGCTCCCCTGCCCGTCCGGTCTGCCGACATTGCAGCCGATCCAAGCAAATGCCTGAGCTTGTCTGCGAAACCTGCCATTCAGTCCCTTAACACCGCGATCCTCAACCGAGTGGTCAAGGGCACGGGATTTATCAAACCAATACCTTGAAAAGGCAACCGGATACCTGTCATGTAAGCGCCGCTTCCACGGTCGCGCAGCCAAACGTAACGCTCGCACCCGAACCAGAACCAAAGAGGCCCCGAATGCCCACCTTTCCAGGTGACACACCTGACCTGCGCCGTGCGATCATCGAGACAGCCCGCGCCTTGCCTCGTCTCGGACTGACCAAGGGCACGTCAGGAAATGTCAGTGCACGCACCGAATCCGGTTTTTTGGTGACGCCGTCGGGAACGCCTTACGAAAATCTGACTGAAGACAAGATTGTCGCGCTGGACTGGGAGGGCTGCTACCGCGGCGAGACACTACCGTCTTCCGAATGGCGGATGCATCTTGACTTCTATCTGGCGAAGCCGGATTGCGGCGCGGTGGTGCATTGCCATAGTCCTCGCGCGACCGCCCTGTCCTGTCACCGGCGCGGTATTCCTGCATTTCACTATATGGTGGCGCTTGCCGGTGGCGACCGTATCGAATGCGCCCATTACGCCACCTTCGGCACCCGCGGATTGTCCGAGGCAATGATTTCAGCACTTGGCGACAGAAACGCCTGCCTGCTTGCAAATCATGGGCAGATCGCCGGTGGAGCAACCTTGCAGAAGGCGCTGTCAACCGCGGAAGGCGTGGAAGATCTGGCAGACCAGTATCTATCAGCCCTGATCCTGGGTGAACCTGTGATACTGGATGCGGAGGAAATGACCGTAATCTTGAAAAAATTCAAAACCTACGGAAAACAAACAAGCGAACTTGAAGACGGCCAGACAGCTGCCTTCGAACTGCCAAGACGGATGGACTGAAAATGCGGCTGGGAATTGACTGGGGTGGAACCAAGATCGAAATCATCGCTCTTTCCAACGAGGGCGAGGAACTGTTCCGGCAACGGGTCGACACACCCAGGGACGACTATGAAGGTTGTCTGGAAGCAGTCCGTTTTCTGGTCGAGGCGGCCGAAAAGGCAACTGGACAGACGGGAACGCTCGGTCTTGGAATTCCCGGTTCGCTTTCCCCCAAGACAGGCCTGGTCAAGAACGCCAATTCCACCTGGATGAACGGCAAGCCCCTGGACCAGGACCTGCAGAGGGTCCTTGGCCGCCCGGTTCGTATCCAAAATGACGCAAACTGTCTCGCTGTTTCCGAAGCGACCGATGGCGCAGGTGCTGGAGCGCATATCGTTCACGCTATCATCATCGGCACAGGCAGCGGCTCGGGCATCGCCATCGACGCGAAAGCCCATCTTGGTGCCAACGGCATCGGTGGCGAATGGGGAGCGATCACCGTGCCCTGGCTAAAGCCGGAGGAGTATCCGGGTCCCGACAGCTGGATCGGCCACAAGGGCGCCATCGATCGCTGGTGTTCGGGAACGGGTTTTCAGCTTGACTACAAGGACAGGACCGGAACGCTGCTGAAAGGCCATGAGATCATGGCACTGAAACGTTCCGGCGACGTGGTGGCAACTGCCGTCTACGAGGCTTATGTCAGCCGTCTTGCCCGTGCGCTTGCAATGTCGGCTAATCTGCTCGATCCGGACGTATTCGTCCTGGGTGGCGGCATGTCGAATATCGACGAACTTTATGCCGACCTTCCCCCCGCGATGACGCCTTACATCTTCTCCGATACCTTCGAGACACCGATCCGCAAGGCTATGCACGGCGACAGCTCTGGTGTGCGGGGAGCTGCCTGGCTCTGGGGGTGAGAAATCACCTGGAAACCAAAAACGACAAACCGACCCCGCGAGTTGCGGGATCGGTTCTTAGGGGCATGGCAAGACTAGCCTGACTTTTTCGCTCCAGCGCCGCGCCCTTTGCTGACGAGCACAATCCCTGCCCCGACAGCTGCGACGGCCGCCAGTTTCGCCATGTTTGGCACTTCACCAAAGGCGAGATATCCAAGGCCAAGACCAATCACCGCGGCGACGGAGCCTATCTGGCTGAGATAGACAGGCCCGGCTGTGTGCTGAAGGCGAAAATACAGCCCGTACTGAAAAGCGAATATCGTTATTTGGGCTGCCAGCAGGCCAGTGGCCTCCAGTGACCAGGTGCCGGGCACAACGGGGATACCGGCCATGGCAGTAAATAGTCCGAGTGCCGCAAACCCGACCAGCATCATGCCGAGAGCAAGATTGACCGGCCTTGCGCCTGCTGGCCACTTCACCGTGCGAAAAATGTTTCCGGAAGCCAGGAATACAGGGATCGACAGAGCAAACATTGCCCACCAGGAGGCATCCACGGAAAGCTGACGTCCAGACGCCGCCAGCAAGATGCCACCAGCCAGACCGAACAGAACGCCAACCCCACGCAGAACCTGAAACTTCTCCAGGCGCAACAGAACAGCAAATCCATAAGTCAGAACCAGCGGAAAAGCGTAGCTCAGGGAAACAAACCCCGCCCCGACCTTTGGCGCAGCAACCACTGCGATCATGTTCGGGGCAATGAACAGGAGACCGCTGACCAGCAGGTAGAAGGCAAACTGGCCCCGGCTGACACCTGTGTCCCCTTTGGCGGCGATACTTCCTCCGGACGCAATCCTGCTAATAACGAACAAACCCGCAGCACCGCCAAGGATGGACCACTGCAACAGGGCCAAAGGATGCCACCCGGTCATGGGGGCGGCCTTCGCAATCACCGTGGATACGGCGAGAAAACCACCGACAATCAACAACAGCACCAACGGCTGATCCAAAGGACTTTCACGCCTCTCGCCTGAAAGAGAAGCTTGTTGCTGCAGGGAAGCCGTACTTGCGGATGTTCCTAATCTGGTCGTGTCCACCATGGGACTGTCCTTCCTCACAATTTGGCGCTGGCTTGATGCTGCACCGTTACCAGAACAGATAACGCATTTTATCTTGATTTCAAGATACTTAATTTCAAGATTCTTGACATCAGTTGACAGAACCACCCGAAACAGCGAGTATCGGAACAACAAAAACAGTCGATATGTCAGCTAGTTACGCAACCTCTTGTTCCCTTGTAAAAAAGTGCGTCATCTGACTGGAAATGATCTGGAGTTTCCGACCATGACCACCCGGTCAAGCGACACCAAGAAGCCATCGGATCACCTGTTCGGAGATCCGGAAGACCTGCTAATCGACCGTGCGGAGCGCGCGCGCAGGCAATGGCAAAGGGAAATACCCGAGATCGCGGAGCAGTTGTCGCCAATGGTTCTGCTTGGTCGATTGAACGAAGCATCTCAGGTGATGGGTCGCGACTATCTTGCCCCTGCCTACGCGGATATCGGACTGAAGACGGGTGAATTCGATGTTCTGGCGACCCTCGTGCGGTCAGGACCACCCTACAAGCTGACACCGACGGAATTGTACCGGACCACGATGATGAGCTCGGGCGGCATGACGGCCCGGGTCGATAAACTGGAGAAAGCAGGTCTGGTTGAACGCTGCCCGCATCCAGATGACAGGCGGGCACTCACCGTTTGCCTGACCCCAAAGGGACTGGACCTGATAAAGGGGCAAATGCCCGACTACATTGCAAAACAGCAGCAGGCGGTGAGCGGGTTAAGCGAAAAAGAACAACAGCAATTGTCAGACCTTCTGGAAAAGCTCATTCGCTCCGTCAACGATCCTCTTGGCAAGACCTGACTGGCGCATACGCTAGCCAGGCGCCTCTGGTCTGGAAACCACAAGCCACCCCGGCCTTGTGACTTACCGTCACTGTGATGGAAACCCGGATTGTTTTCCTGTCCCAGATGACCAATTCTTATCCGTAACAACACACCGGGACCACACATCATGCTCAAATGGGTTACGCGCATTCTCGCCATCATGCTTTTCGTCCTGCCGGCACAGGCACAGGAAGAGCTGCAGATCCGGGATATTGAAAAAGGTACCGGCGAAGAAGCAAACGTCGGTGAAACGGTGGTGGTGCACTACACCGGCTGGCTGATGGACGGAACGAAGTTCGACTCCAGCGTCGACCGAGGCACGCCATTTTCGTTCACGCTGGGAGAGCGGCGCGTTATTCCCGGTTGGGAAAAAGGCGTCGAGGGCATGCAGGTCGGCGGCAAGCGCGAGCTGATCATTCCGCCGGACATGGCTTACGGGTCGCAAGGCGCAGGCGGGATCATTCCGCCGGATGCAACATTGAAATTCGAAATCGAACTGCTTGAGGTCAAGGCGAAGAAATTCTCCGATATCGACAACGGCACCCTGAAGGCAAAGCTCGCCTCAGGCACCACGGTCATTGATATCCGGCGTCCTGACGAGTGGAAGCAAACCGGCGTCATTCCGGGCAGCCACCTGGTTACGTTCTTCAATAACAGTGGCCAGGTGAACCCTGCCTTCGGCAGCGAACTTCAGAAGTTGATTTCCGGCCCCTCGGACGAAGTGGTGTTAATCTGCCAGACAGGGCAACGAAGCCAGGCTCTGTCAGAATATCTCGCCGGACAGGCCGGCTTCACCAACGTGATCAACGTCGAAAAGGGAATTGCACACTGGATCGAAGATGGCGGCGAAGTCACTCAGGCAGCCTTGCCGGAGAATTGCTGGCTCTGCTGAGTTCGGATCGTCCGCCTTATTCCAGTTGATCTGGAAGAGCTCGTCAGACAATGACGCCACCGCTGGTTCAGTGATCCAGTGGCGGCATACGGTTCCAGGCATCGAGCGCGGCGATCTTGTAGGCCTCGGCCAGCGTCGGGTAATTGAAGGTGTTTTCGACGAAATACTCCAACGTACCACGCAGATTGAGAACGGCCTGACCGATGTGAACCAGTTCGGTCGCCCCTTCGCCCACAATATGACATCCTAGAAGCCGGCGGGTCTTGAGCGAGAAGATCATCTTCAGCATGCCGGTATCGAGGCCCATGATGTGGCCGCGTGACGTTTCGCGGAAACGGGCAACGCCGCACTCGTAGGGAATGCCGCGTTCCTTGATCTCCTCCTCGGTCATGCCGACGGTCGAAATTTCCGGAACCGCATAGATGCCGTAGGGAAAATACTCTGGCGGATCGTAGGCCTTTTCTCCCAATGCCTGGCAGGCTGCAATGCGCCCCTGCTCCATGGATGTCGAGGCAAGGCTCGGAAAACCGATGACATCTCCAGCCGCATAGATATGCGGTACGTCGGTCTGAAAAGTCATCGGATCGACCTTCAGACGACCACGGTGGTCCACTTCCAGGCCGCAGCTTTGCAGGTTCAGGTTCGGGGTCGCGCCCATGCGCCCTGCCGCAAACAGGATGACGTTGGACCGGACACTACGGCCGCCTTCCAGCGTGATTTCACATTCTGCGGGACCGTGTTTTTCGATCTTCTGGACTTTTGCCCCGAAGCGCAGCGCAATTCCGCGGTCTCGGAGCTGATGCGTGAAATCGGCAACGAGCTCCTTGTCCAGGAAGTCGAGCATCGTTTCACGCGGCTCGATCAGCGTCACGTGTACATCGAGCGCGGAAAATATCGAGGCATATTCGACACCGATAACACCTGCGCCGATGACAGCGACCGACCGGGGCAATTCGCCAAGCTCGAGGATCTCGTCGCTATCGAGAACATACTCGCCATCAAAGGGAACATAGTCGGGGCGGAAGGGCTTGGTGCCGACGGCGATGATGAACTTGTCCGAGGTGATGAAATGAACTTCCCCGGCATCGCCCTCCACTTCGATCTTGTGCGGCTCGATGAACCTTGCCTCGCCCCGGATCGTATCGACCTTGTTTCGGGCAAACTGGTGCTCCAGAACCTCGACCTCGTGATTGAGGGTGATGTGCAACCGCGCACGAAGGTCCGCAGCCGTCAGGTCTTCCTTCACCCGGTAGGAGCGGCCGTAGAAGCCCCGTTCGCGCCATCCGGTCAGGTTGAGCACGGTCTCACGCAAAGTCTTGGAAGGAATGGTCCCGGTGTGCACCGAAACGCCGCCGACCCGCCGTCCGCGTTCCACCACCAGAACATTGTATCCGAATTTTGCCGCCTGAATCGCCGCCCGGCGCCCGGCCGGTCCGCTGCCGATCACAACCAGATCGTAGTGTTCCATGTGCCCCTCACTGCCAGTTTTCTGTCAGCCACTCGGCCTCCGTTCGTGCGGAGGCACCTTGTTGAAAATCGCTGCACTGCAAAAACAGCATCTTGGCGGAAGGGTCAAGAAGGCAAGCAGAAAATGAAGGTTTTCCGTGAGCTTTGGTGGAGAAGCCGGTCCTGACCAGAACTTGTATCCAGGTTGCAAGACAAACACGGTCGGTCATCTATATACTCGCCATCGATGAGATTCTCGGTCTCTGCCGAGCCATTTCTCTCACATTTCATGCGACCTTTCAGGAAGCTGAAGTTCGAGAGCGAAACGAAAATATGAAGGACCTTCACGACAGCCAGGCGTGAACGGGTTTCCCAACACTGAAAGGGTCGACCACCGAAATGGGATCATCGCCTTCCCAGACGGCGTGCCGGGCAATGGCATTGCTTGAATGTATTACAGTCAGGCTGCCGCATGCGTTGGTTCTATTCAGTGCGATGCTGCTGTCGCCGATCGATAACGCGAAGGCGGAACAATCCGGCCAATGCCCGATGCATGAAGAGATCGTTCTTGCAGCGGAAGATGCCTTTTTTCCCTATTCAGGCCTTCATGAGGGAGAGCTACGCGGATTTGCAGTGGATCTAGTAACCGCCGCCTTGAGCGCAAAACACTGCGACGTCACGCTTCACGTCATGCCGTACAACAGGTGCATACGTGAGGTCGCGCAGGGCAGACAGCTTGGCTGCTTCGACACCACCGGCTCGGATGAAAACAAGCGCAATTTCATTTTTCACCAGACACCGCTCTTTTTCGGAAAGATCCTGGTCTACAGCCATCCGGACAACACGGCGAAATTTCATCCCGATTTCCTGAAAGACAAGACCTTCTCCGTGGTCAGAGGGTACACCTACACCGACGCCTTCGATGCCGACGAGACGATCTCGAAGGTTGAAGTGGATTCCGATCTGCAGACACTTGCGCTGGTAGCGAAGAGGCGAACCGACTACGCCGTCGCTTACGAAAAGGTTGCCGACTTTCACATCAACAACAGTCAGGATCTCATTTCCCCAGCCCCCAAGGCTGTCCACGAACTCGCAAGGTTCGGTCTCTTCGTGTCGTTTTCCAAATTGACGCCCGAGCGCTCAAGCGCGGTAGCAGCCCTTCTCGATGAGGGACTGCACGCCATACAGGAGAATGGGACTTATAATGATATCGATGCAGCCTGGGACGAATGGCTGAAGCACGGTCTGAAGGATGGGCGCCCCGCGCCGCACTGGAAAAGCCGGTAAAACGTCAGGTAGTCTTTTTTCATTGCCATCCAGAAGCGTATAATCTATCCCTCTTGCCATGAACATGAACCTGAAAGCAGCTTGGTGGTGGCGTCGCGCGAAATAGGCGGCCAGCGATCAGTCATGCTCTGAAGGGATCGAGTATCAAACCAAAGGCCGCCGCGGGACACCGCTGGCGGCCTTGGTTCTTTATAAGGCCGTCACAAAGGCAGCCACCAGAACGGGACCAGAGACATGCCGGTGCTGGCAGACCAGACCTATGAAACCGATTGCGGGATCACCATCCTGCGCACATCGCGCCCTTCCGACTACGAAACCGGAACGTCGGAATGGATCGACCGGCTGGATGCCGAAATGGGGGCGGTCCTTTCCTCCTCCTATGAATATCCCGGACGGTATACTCGCTGGGACATGGCGCTGGTGAACCCGCCCCTGGTGATGGAAGCAACGGACAGAAACGTCGAGATCCGTGCTCTGAACGACCGCGGCGGCCTGCTGCTGCCGGCAATTGCCGAAGTGTTTAAAAAACATGACGATGTGGACACGTTCAATGCCGACACCGGCAAGATCCAGCTAACGGTCAAGCGGCCCAACCGGTTGTTCAACGAGGAAGAACGCTCACGCCAGCCGTCTACCTTTTCGATCATCCGTGCCCTGAAGGACATGTTCGCCTGTGGCGATGACCAGCTCGGGCTCTACGGCGCCTTCGGCTATGACGTTGCCTTTCAGTTCGAGCCCATCGAACAGAAGCTCGACCGACCGGACGACCAGCGCGACGTCGTCCTGTTTCTGCCGGATGAGATCCTGATCGTCGATCACCACGGCAAACGCGCCTACGTGCTGGAATATGACTTTGTTGTCGGTGGCCGTACCACCAAGGGCATGGAACGGACGGGAGCCAAGCAGCAATATACGCCGGCGAACCGTGACCCGGGCCGCGGCGATCATGAACCTGGCGAATATGCAAAGCTTGTCGAGAAGGCCAAGGACTACTTCCGCAGGGGCGATCTGTTCGAGACCGTGCCCGGCCAGACCTTCTACGAGCCCTGCGCCAATCCACCGTCCGCCGTTTCGCGGCGCCTCGCCCAGATCAACCCTTCCCCCTATTCATTCTTCTTCAATCTCGGCAATCAGGAATATCTCGTCGGCGCTTCGCCGGAGATGTACGTCCGGGTCACCGGTGGTCGCCGGGTGGAAACCTGCCCGATTTCCGGAACGATCCGGCGCGGCAAGAACGCCATTGAAGACGAAGCCCAAATCCGCAAGCTGCTGAACTCTGCCAAGGACGAAGCGGAACTGACCATGTGCTCCGATGTCGACCGCAACGACAAGAGCCGCGTCTGCGTTCCCGGCTCCGTTCGGGTGATCGGGCGGCGGCAGATCGAGATGTACTCCCGCCTGATCCATACGGTGGACCACATAGAAGGCATCCTGCGTGAAGACATGGATGCGCTCGATGCTTTCCTCTCCCATACCTGGGCGGTAACCGTGACAGGCGCGCCCAAACGCTGGGCCATGCAGTTTATCGAAGACCATGAAAAGTCCCCACGCGCCTGGTATGGCGGCGCAATTGGTGCCGTGCTCTTCAATGGAGACATGAACACCGGCCTGACGTTGCGCACCGTGCGCATCAAGGATGGCACAGCCCAGATCCGTGCCGGCGCGACCCTGCTGTACGACAGTGTTCCGGAAGACGAGGAAGCCGAAACCGAACTGAAGGCGGAAGCCATGCGGGCAGCCGTTCGCGAGGCCGGTCTTGCCGTCAACGCGCAGGAAAAGCGCGAGGACCGGAAACCCGGCAAAGGTATGAAGATTCTGCTGGTCGATCACGAAGACAGTTTCGTGCACACGCTTGCCAACTATTTCCGCCAGACCGGCGCAGATGTCGTTACCTATCGAACCCCGGTGGCAGACCACGTTTTTCACGACGTCAATCCGGATCTGGTGGTCCTGTCTCCCGGCCCAGGCAATCCCAAGGACTTCGACTGTGCCGCCACCATCGGCCGGGCTCGCGCGCGCGCCTTGCCCATCTTCGGTGTCTGCCTCGGGCTGCAGGCGCTCTCCGAATACTTCGGGGCGGAACTGGGCCAGCTTGACGTACCGATGCACGGCAAGCCATCGCCGATTTCCGTTTCCGGAAACTCGTTGCTGTTTGAAGGCCTCAACGCCCCGGTGGTCGTCGGCCGCTACCACTCGCTTTACGCCAAACGGGAAACGGTGCCGGCAGATATCCGCGTGACTGCGGAAACCGACGACGGGATCGTGATGGCGATAGAACATGAGAAAGAAGCGATCGCGGCGGTGCAATTCCATCCGGAGTCGATCATGTCTCTGGATCAGGATGCCGGCCACAAGATTATAGAAAACGTGGTTACACGCCTTGTTGCGTCAAAAGACCAACAGGTGGCAGCAGCTTCCTGATTTGCGAGCGCCAGGGCAATGTCAGCCCTCTCCAAACGTTGAAATCCCGAACGGCGCCGTTGATGGCGCCGTTTCACTTTTTCCATTCAACGTCTTGTTTCTCAATACCGTTTACCCACGCGCGCGAAAAGTGCCTGCCCATTTCGTTCCTGAAATTTGATGTTCCTCATCTGAAAATTTCGTGACTGAAAAATCAGGAACGATACCGGGTGTCATTGCATTTTCTCCCCGACCGCCTCAACGGCACGGACCTCAAGTCAGGTCTCAGTCAGTTGCAGGTGTCTCACGAAGCAAAGGAGAAAACCAATGCTTACCCTTAAGAAGACAATCGTTCCGCTCATGAGCGCATTCATCGCCTCCACGGCAATGGTCAGCTTCGCACAGGCGGAAGACCCTTGCGGCAGCGACGGAAGTGGCGACAAGCCAATCGTTGCATGTCCTGAAGCAAACGCAGCAGCTGCGGCTGACGCACCGGTTGATGCCCCCAAAGCAATGGTGGGCGATCTTGACGGTGACGAACCGTTGACCGCCGAACAGCAGGTTGAAGGCCGTGTTGAAAACCACGCTTCAACCAAAATGGACCTGGACGGCAATCAGGCAACCAACCAGCCGCTCATGGACAAGACCGACGGCAACGATTCCTGATTGAGCCGTCGAAAAACAGTCGCGCCGAACCGGCGCGGCTTTTTTTCTTTCAACTCCCGGCACCCTCGTGATTTTTGTCACGATTTTTCCCGCAACCTGAGGTAAAGCTGACGCAGTTTTTTTGAAGGAGATTTTCCTTGCATATTCTGCTTGCAGCTCTTGGCATTTTAGCCGCTGGCGCTTTTTGGATCTATCGAGTTCGCAGGGTCGCCGACAACACCAGGGTGGTGCTTGATGCTGCTCAAGACATCAAGGCAGCCGCGCGGCGTTTCGGGTTCAGGACACGAGCAAACCAGCACCCGGCGGAAGGTGTCGATGACCCTCGTGTTTCGGCTGCAGCTCTCCTGGTCCTCGTCGCCGAAACCGATGGCGGCATTTCCAGAGCCGAACAGGATATGATCCTGGAACAGCTTCAGTCGGTGTTTGCAATGCCTGCCGGTGAAGTGGAGGAACTGTTCCAGTTTGCCAAATGGCTCGCCAACCAGAGCAGCAATCCGGACGACATGATCCGGCGCCTCATCAAACGTACGGTAAATCTTGGCGGCCGCGACACTCTGCCAGATTTGATCCGCATGGTCAGTGCGGTGGGAAAGGCCGACACCGGAACCCTTACAGACGACACCCAACAAGTGATCGAGCGTCTCAAACAACTGAATGCCTGAGATCTAATTTTACGTTACGTAACATTAGTATCGAAAGATAAGTTCTGCATCTTCGTTTCGCATGTTTCAGCATGCTTTGAAGACTGCTTTGCCAAAAGAAAGTTGATTAACAGATTACAACAGAGTTCTATAGATATACGCAGTCTGGTTTATTCAGCCTTCACTGTTGAAAAGTATAAATACCAAATCCTGTCAAAACAGGTTTCAGGGAGACATGATGGCCGTAAGCGTACCAGAGGCAAGGACACGCCGGGTTCGGTCGTGGGGTGACGCATGCCGCTGCCTCGTGGCGGCAGCCATTGTGATGTTTCCCTTTTATGGTCAACCTTCCGCAGCCGAAGATGGCGCGTCGTTGAAGAACCACATCCTCGGTCTTGGGACCTGCCCTCCCTGGAACCCGCAATCGGTCGAAATCTGCCGTTACAGCGTGGACAAGGTGATGTCCTCACTGGCCCCAAGGCTCGACGCCGGGCCCGACCGACAACACTTGCTTGTCAACGAGGGCGCCAGTGCTGCGGCACTCAAACTCAAGGCAACCGAACTTGCCAACAAGCTGGGACCTGAAGACCGGCTGGTGATCTATGCCAACTTGCCACTTGGTGTTGTCGAGCAAACCGGTACCGCTGACCAAACCAACTATGCGCTGGAGCTCTGGGCCAGCGCCAAGCCCGAGACAACGCTTCAGGCGATCAGCGACGGAACCTGGATGTCTGCTTCCGCATTTGCGGCACTGATCCACGCCATTCCTGCTGGCGAAGTCATTTTGATACTCGACACCAACAATCCTCAGGCGTTCGACCTTGGCCTTCTTGAACATCATGCGGTCGATAACAAGAACAGGCCGGAAGCGTTGGTCATTTCCTCAGGTCCAGGCCAGTCAGCCAATTATTCCGCAGACCGTACGATATCGCTGTTCGGAAAGCATCTCGCTGTCGCGTTGCACGCTGGCGAAGGCACCCTGCAAGACATCGTGACGACGGCTGTCAACGGCACCCGGCAGGCGGCCATTCCCATCTGCGCGGAACTCAAGGAAAAGCGCGGCGAGACAACCGAACCGCAGCCCGACTGCACCCAGGTGCCGGAAATACACGATCCCGATGCCCTGCTGAACAGGACCGTGCTTCTGCCACTGTCGGAATCCAACGTGAACTGAAGCAGGCGTCTAGCTGGCCAGGTTCTTCTGGTTGGCCGCTTCAAACACCTGCAGCCCGCCGAACTTCAGCCGATCGAGCGCCTCACTCACTTCTTCCGGGATACTCCGGACAAGTTTGGACGTCGGTGCGGGCATTCCGATCAGATAACCCTGAGCTTCGTGGCATCCGCGCTGTGCCAACAGGCAGAGCTTTTCCGTGTCTTCCACGCCTTCGGCGACGACGCGCATCTTGAGAGCCTTGCCGAGCCTGACCACCGTTTCGATGATCGCCAATGAACCGTAATTGCGCTGTGCTTCGGATACGAAGGACCGGTCGATCTTGATGCAATCGAAGGGAAAGCGGCTCAGGTAGCTGAGGGAGGAATAACCGACGCCGAAATCGTCCAGCGCTATTTTCACCCCGATTTCCTTCAGGCGTGTCAGCACCGCCAGCGCTCTGGCGTCGTCTTCAATCAGAGTGTTTTCGGTGATTTCCAGTTCGATCCGCCCTGCCGGAACACCTGACGTTTCGATGGCTCTGCGAACGTCATCGACAAAGTCCCGATCGCGGAACTGAACCGGGCTGACGTTGATGCTGATGCTGGCAGTCGTGATTGTCGAAGAGGCTATCCTCAAGGCTTCAGCCAACACATATTTGCCGATCGGAACGATCTGTCCGGAAGCCTCCGCGACGGGAATGAACTCGGCAGGACTGACAAGTCCCCGCTCGGGATGGTTCCAGCGGATGAGCGCTTCATAGCTGACGATACGCGCGGTTGCCAGGCACATGCGCGGCTGGAAAAACAACTCGAATTCGCCCGCCGAGAGTGCCGTATTCATGTCCTTTTCCAAGGCCCTGCGCTGGCGGACTTCATCCCCCATGCCCGGCTGGAAGACACAATAGGTATGCCGTCCGCCGTTCTTGGCGTTGTAAAGCGCGATGTCGGCATTGGAGATGACCTGGTCTTCGGCGTCGTATCCGGTCATCAGCGCAACACCGATGCTTGCACCCGGTTTCAGAATTAGCCCGTGACCACAGTCGATCGGCTCCGACAGGGACTTGACCAGACGCATGGCCATATCCTCTGCCTGATTGGCGAATTGGATGCCGTTCTGGATGATCGCAAACTCATCGCCGCCGAGGCGTGAAACGGTATCGCCGTGGCGTCACGAGTGGCGCAAACGCTCGGCGGTGACCCGGATAACGATGTCACCGACCGGGTGACCGTGCAGATCATTGATATCCTTGAAGCGGTCCAGATCGATGATCAGAAGGGCTGCCGACATACCGTGCTGCTTGCACTTGCCGATGGTCTGTTTGAGCTCGGCATTGAAGACGGCGCGATTGGGCAGGTCCGTCAACGGATCGTGCTGGGCAAGGTGCAGGATCTGTGCCTCAGCCTTCTTGCGCTCCCTGAGGTCAACCAGAGCGGAGACGCGGGTCGGAATGCCGCGATAGGAAATGACACGGGTGCGGATCTCGACGGGCACACGCTCACCGGAGCGGTTGATCAGAGTGACTTCCCTCGGTTCCTTTTCCGCCTTGACCAGATGCTCCTCGAGCGTGCCGGCGAGTTCATTGTCGACAAACTCGTACAGTCCGCGCATCTCGAGTTCGTCAATCGGATAGCCGATGAGATCCTCGAAGGTCTTGTTACCGTCCAGGATCCGTCCGTCGACCGAAATGACGATTGCATCGAATGTGGCGTTGGCAAGGGCCGACAGGCGTTCAGCCTCTTCGCGCGTGCGCTTGGCGTCTGCGGCACGATTGTGAGCCTGTTCCTCGTTCTGAACGGTGTCCATGAGCGCATTGAACAGTCGCGTCAGGCGCTCTGAATCATCGCCCTTGGCAACTTCCAGCCTCATGGAAAGGTCCGCCTTGCCGGCAATCAGGCGATCAAGAGCATCTTCCACATGTCCGATACCGAGCCGCGTGCCGTGCTCCGCCTCGTTGAGGCCAAGATCTTCACTTGCAAGGTCGAGCCGGATCGGCTGCATCTTGTTCAGGACGGACAGCACGAGCCAACCGGACCCGAAACTCCAGACAAAGCAGGCAAGCGCTCCGGTGAACTGGACCAGAAACTGCGGTAGATGAGCTCCCAGCGGCAACTGGTCTGCTGGTGCCAGAAGCGCCAGGCCCAGCGTACCGGCAACGCCTGAAAATCCGTGTACGCTGATTGCACCGACGGGATCGTCAATCTTCAGGACACGTTCCAGAAGGACCGCACCGAGAATGGCAACGGCACCTCCGGCAGCGCCGATCACCAGTGCACCGACCGGGGCCAGAAGATGGCAGCCGGCAGTGACGGCAACCAAGCCACCCAATAGCCCCGAGATCGAGTTTTCCGGCAGAATGACCTTGTCTTTCTGCCGGCCAAGAAGATACCCCGCCCCGGTGCCAGCCGCGGCGGCGAGAACGGTGTTGGCAAGGATCATCGGCACATGCCAGGAGGCGGCAAGTGTGGAGCCGCCGTTGAAGCCAAGCCAGCCGACAAAAAGGATCAACGCACCAGACGTTGCAAGAACGGAACTGTGGCCCTGAATGCGATAGGCACGCCCGTCGGCTCCGAAGCGGCCGGATCTCGGCCCCAGGATCACACAGGCAGCCAGCGCGATCCATGCGCCCGTGCCATGGACCACCGTTGACCCCGCGAAATCGACAAAGCCGATGTTGGCAAGCATTGCCGTGGCATCTGAAAACAGCGCCTGTCCCCAGGCCCAATGCGCAAACACAGGGTAGATCAGCCCGGCGGTCAGCACGGAACACCAGATGTACGCCGAAAGGCGCATGCGTTCTGCCACCGCACCGGAAATGATCGTTGCCGCCGTACCGCAGAACATGACCTGGAAGGCGAAGATGGTCAGCCCCCAGGGATCAAGGTCGGACAGACCGAACAGCCGCGTATCAAATCCCGCAAACCAGCTTCCGCCGGCGCCGAATGCCAGCGAAAAGCCAAAGACCGCAAAGATCAGAACGGAGACGGCGAGATCGAGAAGGTTCTTCTGGGCAACGTTGATCGAGTTCTTGGAACGGACGAGGCCAGCTTCCAGCAACATGAAGCCAACTTGCATCAACAAAACCAGCCCGGCTGCAAACAGCACCCAGACCATGTCCAGGCTCTTCTGGAAAGTCGCCAGCTCCATTGTCTGCGCGGCCATTGCCGGTCCCGCCACCAGAATACCGGCACCACAGAGAACGGATCTAGTGTATGCCGCCCGGCTCATGATGTATTTGCCCCACTGTTCGAAAACACAGGCATGATTTCGCCGAGAGGTTAATTCTGTCTTGCTAATTTTGTCAGGTCTTTTACTGCAAAATGGATGCCCAATTCTTCGGCAGACCCGCCAAAATTCCAATGAGCAAAAATATCAATTTAAGCAATTGAAATAATTGATCAAAATCCTCTCAGCCACGCCAACTCCAACGACGTGCCGGGTATATTCCATCAAAAAACATGCTCAAAATTAAAGCAGCTAACAATCTGTAAAAGTTGAAGAATTTCCGCTGCCACTTGCCAACAGGCGGTTTGACATCAACTCACACAAGCGGATTGCAGGGGCATCCGTTTCAACGGCCCTGCAGTATCTAACCGGAAGTCTCACCAGCAAGCGCACATGCCTGCCCGGCAATGGCCTCACCAGTTCCTGCAACAGCTGCCTCCGCCCGGCGCACCGCTACCACACCCTTGAGCCGGGCAGTCAGCCACGTCCAGTCTTGAGGATCCACCCTCACCTCTCCCGTTGCACTACGCGGAGGGATCTCCCGGAAGCCATCGTCCTGGGCCTCGGCAATCGCAAAGCGGAAAACATAGTTCGGGGTCATGCCCATGCGCAGATCGGAGATGACGAGTTTTCCGTCGTCCAGTTCGGCCCTGTAGTAGCCACGGCTGAACCAGTCCAGTTTCCGGAAGGCTTGCGTATCTTCAACGCAGGCAACGAGTTCCGGGTGTCGCGGATGGGTATAGATCTCCGGTTTCCCACCCTCGTCCAGAAGCGAATAATACAGATTGTCGTAGCGGTCTTCCTGAAGGCCGATAACCTTCCAGACGAGAATGTTGAAGGGAGCCGCAATTGCAAAAACCTTGTCCGGAAGAATGCCTTCCTGCCTGAACAGATCCTGCGCCTTCTGCTCGACATGACGCTGAAGGACGACGCTCAGGCCAAGATATCCGGTCGAAACCACCAGCGCAGCCGTCATCCAGGCCTGAAAGCGTCGTGTCCAGTTTTTCCTGAACAGAGCCCAGATCACGACGGCCAGAAGAGGCAGGGTATAGAGCGGATCAATAATAAACACCGACCCGACGCCGACGGGATCCGGATAAAAAGGCCAGAACAGCCGCGTGCCGTAGACCGTCATTGCATCAATGCCTGCATGGGTGGCAAGACACAGGAAGACAGTGAGCCAGGTCAGCCAGCGGCAGTCCCTCAAGCCCTTGAACAGCCTTATGAGCCCCTCGCCCAACAACGGCGCTGCCAATGCATGTACAAAGACCGAGTGTGTCCAGCCGCGATGGTAGACGAAACTGTCGATTGGATCGTCATAGGGGATCAGGACATCCAGGTCCGGCAACGTCCCGAGGACCCCGCCGATAAGAGCAGCCTTTCTGGGGCCAAGTTTTTTGCCAAGGAGTGCTGTGGAGACGGCTGCGCCGAGAACAAACTGGGTAAGAGAATCCATCTACTGCCTTGGATCTGAACCGGAAGATAAGCCGGATATGTGCGGCGGAAGCATACAAATGACAAGGGTTTGGGACGAATTGATTTCCCGAACCACCAACAAGCCTTCAGGCTGAAGCGATTGTCTTGCCTTGTCATAACCTTGAAATGAAAAACGCCCCGCGGCCTATCGGGCGCAGGGCGTTGGAGTTTCGGTATGCCGAATTTCAGTTCAGCTCGTCGTCAGTCGACAACCCGGAAGGCGCCCTTGGAAGCGCTGGTGGTCAGTTTGGCGTAGGCGCGAAGTGCCGTTGAAACCTTGCGCTTGCGGATCTCGACCGGCTTCCAGGCCTGATCGCCCTTTGCTTCCATTGCAGCGCGGCGTTCGGCAAAGACTGAATCCGGCAGATCGACCTTCAAAACACGGTTCGGAATATCGATCACGATAGGATCGCCTTCCTCGACCAGTCCGATAGCGCCGCCTTCGGCAGCTTCCGGCGAAATGTGGCCAATGGACAGGCCCGAAGAACCACCCGAGAAACGGCCATCGGTAATCAACGCGCAGGCTTTGCCGAGTCCCTTGGATTTCAGGTAGCTGGTCGGATAGAGCATTTCCTGCATGCCCGGACCGCCGCGCGGACCTTCGTAGCGGATCAGCACCACGTCGCCTTCCTTGACCTTGTTGGTCAGGATCGCGGAGACGGCACTGTCCTGGCTCTCGAAGATCCGAGCCGGACCGGAAAACTTCAGGATGCTTTCGTCAACACCGGCAGTCTTCACCACACAGCCATCCTCGGCAATGTTGCCGTAAAGCACGGCGAGGCCACCGTCCTTGCTGTAGGCGTGCTCTGCTTCGCGGATGACACCGGCCTTGCGGTCGATGTCGAGGTCGTCCCAGCGACGCTCCTGGCTGAAGGCAACCTGTGTCGGCACCCCGCCCGGCGCTGCCCGGAAGAAATTGTGTACGCTCTCGGAATTCGTCTGGCGAATATCCCAACGCGAAAGAGCTTCCTTCATCGTTGCGGAATGGACGGTCGGAAGGTCCGTGTGCAGCAACCCTGCCCGGTCCAGTTCGCCGAGAATACCCATGATACCGCCAGCCCGGTGGACGTCTTCCATGTGGATGTTTTCGACCGCGGGCGCGACCTTGCAGAGCACCGGAACCTGTTTCGACAGACGGTCGATGTCATCGATCGTGAAGCCGATTTCACCTTCATGGGACGCTGCCAGAAGGTGCAGGATCGTGTTGGTGGATCCACCCATGGAGATATCGAGGCTCATTGCGTTCTCGAACGCCTTGAAGTTCGCAATGTTCCGCGGCAGCACGCTTTCGTCGTCCTGCTCGTAGTAGCGTTTAGCAAGATCGACGATCAGATGCCCTGCTTCCACGAAAAGCCGTTCGCGATCTGCGTGGGTTGCCAGCGTCGAACCGTTGCCCGGCAAGGCCAGGCCAAGGGCTTCCGTCAGGCAGTTCATGGAGTTCGCCGTGAACATGCCCGAGCAGGAGCCGCATGTCGGGCAGGCATTCTGTTCCATTGTCAGAACGTCTGCATCGGACATCCGGTCGTCGGCAGCGGCAATCATCGCGTCGATCAGGTCGACAGACTTGGCAACGCCATTTTCCAGCACCACCTTGCCGGCTTCCATCGGCCCGCCGGAAACGAAGACAACCGGAATGTTGAGCCGCATGGCAGCGTTCAGCATGCCCGGGGTAATCTTGTCGCAGTTGGAAATACAGACCAGCGCATCTGCGCAATGGCCGTTGACCATGTATTCAACCGCATCGGAAATCACTTCGCGCGAGGGCAGCGAATAGAGCATGCCATCGTGACCCATGGCGATACCGTCATCGACCGCGATGGTGTTGAATTCCTTGGCGACACCGCCAGCCTTTTCCACTTCTCGGGCAACCAGCTGGCCGAGGTCCTTCAGATGGACGTGGCCCGGCACAAACTGTGTGAAGGAGTTGGCGATGGCGATGATCGGCTTGCCGAAGTCGTCGTCCTTCATGCCGGTCGCGCGCCAAAGGCCGCGCGCACCAGCCATGTTGCGGCCGTGAGTGGATGTTCTGGAACGATACGGGGGCATTTTCGTTTCTCCCTACGTGTGCAGGCCTTTGTCCCTCCGGCGCGACGTGCTGCCGGAGCGGATCAGGTTTCCGCGCCCGATTTAGCTCTGATATGGGTTTGACAGGTTTTTTTGCCGAACGAAAGGCCGGAATGGGAAAAAAGAGTACGCTCCGGTACGGTTACCAGTCACAGCCGTGGCCGATGCTGAAATCACTCCGGTTTATTGCCTTCGATACGCCCCCGGCGACGTCCCGACAATTCGTTTGAAGGCCCTTGCAAATGCTGCTTCGGACTCGTAGCCGAGCCCGATGGCAATCTCCGCCAGTGTACGCTTTCCTTCCCTCAGATCCATTCGTGCCAATTGCATGCGCCAATGCAGGACATACTGCATGGCACCTTCCCCGGTCAGTTGCTTGAAGCGCGCGGCAAATGCGGAACGTGACATACCAGCCCTTTCCGCCAATCTGGCAATGGTCCAGCCTTCCTGCGGAGCCCGGTGAAAGGCCTGCAGGGCCCGCCCGATCTTCGGATCGCGCAAGGCTGCAAGCCAACCTGTTTCAAGCGCCTCGTTGCTCTGCAGCCACGCCCGGATCGCCTGTACAACGAGAATATCCGTCAGGCGTGTCAGCACCGTTTCTCCGCCAGGCTGCGGATTGCGCGCCTCTTCTGCCAGGTAATTCAACGTGCTGTAGATCCATGGGCCGGCGTGCTGAGCGAAGGTGTCCAATCGTATGACCGGGGGCAACAGCTGCTGCAGTCGTTCGGCAGCCGCGTGGTCGAGCTTCAACACACCACAAGTCATCCGGGTGACGGCCCCGCCCCCACCAAAAATCATGGTTTCGTATGACGGACTGTGTCGGATGGCAGGAATGTCGAACAGAGGCGTTGCGACAGCTTCGGCATCACTACTCATGACAACCGGTTTGCCATGCGGCAACAGCACAAGCTGCCCGGCGGTCAAGGAAATCGTCTCGCAGTGCTCGGTCTGCAGCAAACAACTCCCCTCGGTCACCACCAGAAGAACCATCTGTCCACCCATGTCCGGAACATCAATCGCCCAGGGAGCTGACAGTTCGGGATTGCAGTAGAAGGTTCCCGTAAGGCGTAGAAGATGCAACACATCGCCAAGCGGGGCAAAATCCAGCGAGGGCGAGGATTGGTCAGCTTGCAAGACCGGGCTCGGCAAGGACATCAGGAACTCCCTCTTGAACGCTGGTCATCTGCCCAGAAATCTGGACGATCTGCAAATTTTCTTATTCTTTATATCATAGATCATCTGGCGCACGTATCAGATCCTGGATTCCAGTTCAAACAAACCGGAGACAGCCAATGAACACCCTGAGCAAAAAAGCCGCCCTCGCCCTGTCCGCCCTGACCTTTCTGGTGATCGGCTCCCTGATCGTCTTTGCGCCGGAGCTTCTGTTTTCTTCAAACGGAATAACCCTCAATCCTTCCGCGGCGATGATGAGCGAGGTTCGCTCACCCGGCGTCCTCATCTTACTGGCGTGTTTCGCCGCTTCGATGGGTCTTTTCTATCGTTCGTGGGAGACAATCGGATTGCTGGTGTCCGCCGCCTTGCTGCTTGGCTATGGCACAGGTCGGCTTGTCAGCCTGGCCCTCGACGGCATGCCCCCTGCACCACTTGTCGCCGCTGCCGCAGTGGAGTTGGGACTTGGCTGCTGGTGTGCCGCTCACCTGCTTGCCAGCAGGGAAAATACCCCTTTGCACGCATAAAAAGAAAGCCGGTGCGGGTCGAAACCCTACACCGGCTATCCTTCAGACCGCCCCGGAGGGGGTGGATGTCGGGCGGCCCGAAACCTTCTGGATTACTCCGCCGCGACAGACGCTTCTGCCAAGGTGGGATAATCCGTGTAGCCTTTTTCGCTGCCGCCATAGAGCGTATCGGTATCCAGCGCGTTCAGCGGAGCATTCTTCTCCAGCCGCTCGACCAGATCCGGATTGGAAATGAACGGACGACCGAACGCGACAAGATCGACTGCGCCTGTTTCCACAGCCTCGATTGCGGAAGCACGGTCGTAACCGTTGTTGCCCATATGGGCGCCATCGAAGAGTGCATAGAGAGCTGACAAATCACCACCGTCCGGGATATCGCGCGGACCACCGGTCTGGCCTTCAACCAGATGCAGGTAAGCAAGACCATAGCCGTTCAGCAATTTGATCGCGTGCGAGAAGGTCGCTTGCGGATTGCTGTCGGCAATGTCGTTGGCGCTGGAGAACGGGCTCAGCCTGATGCCGACCCGGTCAGCACCCAGCACACCAACAACGGCATCCATGACCTCCTTCAGGAAGCGGGTCCGGTTCTCGATGGATCCGCCGTAGGCATCGTCACGCTTGTTGGAGCCGTCGCGCAGGAACTGGTCGATCAGATAACCGTTGGCAGCATGCACCTCGACACCGTCGAAGCCAGCTTTCTTCGCGTTTTCGGCGGCTTTTCTATAGTCCTCGACAATGCCCGGGATCTCGCTGGCGTCCAACGCACGCGGCGTCGGCGTATCAACGAATTGCGTTCCGTCAAACGTCTTGGATTTGGCAGCAATTGCAGAAGGAGCCACCGGATCTGCGCCACCCGGCTGGAGAACCGGATGAGAAATACGGCCGACATGCCAGAGCTGAATGACAATCTTGCCACCTTTTGCATGAACCGCATCGGTGACCTTCTTCCAGCCCGCCACTTGCGCATCTGAATAGATGCCAGGCGTCCATGCATATCCCTTACCCTGCGGCGAGATCTGCGAGGCCTCGGTGATGATCAATCCTGCTCCGGCACGCTGATCGTAATATTTCACTGTCAGATCATGCGGTGCATCGTCTTCGTGCCGAGCCCGGTTGCGGGTCAACGGTGCCATCACGATACGGTTCTTCAGTTCGATTGCCCCTGCCTTTGCGGGCGAAAACAGTTTTGCTTCTGACATGTTCTTCTTTCCTTTTGAAGTTTGTCTGCTTCACTATTTCTGGACTAAACAGTCCAATATTATGCGCACAACTCCGTGGTTCTTCATGAACGCTTCCACACCGCCCGGGCGATTATGGCATCAGGACGGTCCTTGCCTGCTTCAGGGTTCTGGCAATCCGCTCTGCCGGAACTCCAGCCTTGCGCAGCGCCAGGGTTCCAATGGCAAGCGATGAATAGGCGCTCGCCCTATCCCGGACAGCATCCGGGTTGTCCGGGTCGATCGCCCTGGCAAAGAGGTCTTCGATATTTTCCAGGTGACGACGGCCAATCTCGGCAACCTTGTCGTCATGGGGCGCAAGTTCGGTGATGCAATTGACCAGAAGGCAGCCCCTTGGCCCCCCTTTCGGATCGGACAAAGCCTGCATCATCGCGTCCACCGCGTCATCTTCAGCGGTTTCGGCAACTTCCTTCAGGCCACGGATTCCGTTTTTCGAATAATGCTCCAGCGCTCGCAGAAACAGCGTCTGCTTGCAGCCGAAAGTGGCGTAGAAACTGGAACGGCTAAGCCCCATTGCCTTGGTGAGATCGTCCAGAGACGTCGCTTCGAAGCCCTTCTGCCAGAAAACATGCATGGCCGCCTCAAGCGCCGCCGCTTCATCGAAGCTGCGCGGCCTGCCCGGACCTGCCGTGCGTTTCTCCGAGCCGGAAATATGGACCTCTGCGTTTCTCATGCCTCTGATATGGACTACGCAGTCCAGAATGCAAGAGGAGCAAGTCTGATTTCTGGACCGATCGTTTCAGATCATCCCAATACCTGGTCTGTGCAGGATAAAATTACATACGGCACGAACCGGCATAGGCATCGCCGACATCGTCGAAGACCCGGGCAACGGCTTCCATCTCATAGAGCTTGCTGGTGCGCCGGACCCCTTCCACAATATAGAAATCCTGAATGGGGAACTGGTTGGAATTGAAGCGGAAGTCGCCTCGAACGCTTTCAAAGGGAGCCGCACTGATAGCCGAGATCAACGCTTCCTGGTCCTTGATGCCCCCGGTCAGTTCCAGGGCAAAATGGATCAGCTTGGCAGCATCATAGCCTTGCGCAGCGTAGACCGAGGGCTCGTATTTGTAGGCCTTGCTGAACTCCCGCACGAACCTCTTGTTGGCCGGATTATCAAGGTTTGGCGCCCAATGAGATGCGCTGTAAAGTCCCTCAGCCATCTCCGCCGTATAGGGTAGCGTGACGGCATTGACCGTGTCGGACGAGAGGAACGGTACAATACCCTTCAGCCCGGAAGTGTGGAACTGTTTCACCAGTTCCACCCCCATGCCACCAGGCATGAAGGTGAAAATCGCATCCGGTTCTATTTCCTCGATCTGCTTGAATTCATCCGAGAAATCGGTCTGACCCAGTTTCGGGAACAATTCGCGGGCGATCTGTCCCTTGAAATGGCGGCGGAACGCAGCAACGGCATCCCGGGCAGCTTCATAGTCCGGAGCGATCGTGACGACGTCCTGGTACCCTTTGAGGCTGGCGTAACGCCCCATCGTCTCGTGGACCTGATCGTCCTGTGACGCAGTTGAGAAGAAGTAACGGCTGCAATTGCGCCCGGCGATCGGCGCAGGCCCGGAATGCGTTCCGATAAACAAGGTCTTCGACCGCACGATAGGATCGTGCACGGCAAGCATCACCTTGGAGAAATTGACTCCGACGATGAGATCGACGCCATTTTCCTCGATCAGTTTCGTTGCCTGCTGCAGCGCATTGTCCGGATCCAGCTTGTCATCAACCACGATCACATTGGTGGGCAAGCCACCAAGCGCGCCATTGGATTGCTCGACGGCCAGCATGAAACCGTCGCGCATGTGTTCACCGTAGACGGCCGCCGGGCCGGACAGTGTCGCCAACAGACCGATCTTCAATTCCTGCACATCCTGCGCGGCCGCCGAGTGGCACGTGAGCGCCATTCCAGCAGCAACGCCCGCCGCCAATCCGACCGTTCGAGAGATGAGGTGAGAGATCCAGCGCGTCATGATCTTTTTTGCCTGTCGTTTCTGGCTTCGCCTTTCGCCCTGCCCGGGCGAAATGCCTGCCGTTCATTCTATTGGCAGGCCGTTTGCGCGCAGTTTGTCAGAGACAGGTTAGGCTTTTGCAAACGCACATCCATTTGGCCCCGCAAGACCACAGACCCGTCACATTTCATGCAAAATTCCCTACTGCCGCCGCAATCCGGCCTGCGTGCCGACGCATTAACGAAGATTAATGCTCCGGTACCCAGATATGGCAATCGCTCCGAGCGTGCCCGAACCGCAAAACCAGGAGGGCCACATGTATTCCGTCACCGCGCCAGCCAACACTTGCGACTTCCCCGAAGGCCACGATCCGGACAATGCACCTCAAAAGAACGAGCTGAAGCTCGTCGTTCCCAACGATCCGTCCAAGGACGATGAAGTCCCTGTTAGCGAAACCGAAGTTCACACAGTGGCGGCAGACACAGGTTCTGACGCCAGCACACTTGCCGCCAAGATCCTTCAGATGCATGCAACCGCCGACGAACTGAAGCCGACAGCCTCCCGCCGCCCGACACTGACAGGTGCAACGGACGAAACCGGCTTCGATATGCCAGGCGTGTTGCGCACTCCGGTACGAGGATCCCGGAATATCGGTCTTCAGCCTGAACAAGTCCCCGCACCTGCAGCCGTTTCCAAAGCGGCAGCCAATTTCCGGCATGGTCCGAGTTTCAGAACACTGCTGGTCAGTACACTTGTGATTGTCGGCGTCGGCGCAGGAGCAATCTATTTGAGCCTGAGCGACCTGCTGGCCGGCAAAGAGGCAGACAGCCGCACGGTCCAGACCCAGCAGATCAATACCGAACCGACGATCGAGAGCCTGATTGCCGGCGCAGATCCCGAATACCAGGGCAGGACGGATCTGACCGCAACACCGACCGCAAGCGAAGAGCAGGTAAAGTCGGCCAAGGATCGTATCCGCGAGGTATTCGCCTCAAGGTCGGTAGCGTCCACTGCACCTGAAGACCATTCCAACCCGCTGGGTCATGACACCAACAAGGTTGCCGACGACAAGATCCAGTCGCGACTTGCTCCAGCTCAGCCCGCCCCCGTCAGAACCAATAGCCAATCGGCACGCGGTACCACCAACACCCTCGTTGCCAGCGCTGCTGCAGCAGTGCAGGAGACCGACGAAAATCCGGTATCGGATGCATCGCTGCTGGGAGCTGACCTTCCGGCCGTCACGGCACCTGACACCGACACTGCATCCACCTCTACTCCGGAAACCAGCGCCGCTGCGTCGGACTTTCCGCTTTCGGCAAAAATCAAGTCATCCGTGAACCTCCGTGAAGCGCAGAACAAGGATGCGACGGTTCTGGCCGTCATCCCGGCTGGAGCCGAGGTTCGTTTCAACACGTGCGGCAACTGGTGGTGCGGCGTTCAGTATGACGGCAAGACCGGCTACGTAGGTGAAAGTTTCCTGGAACCCCAGCAGCAGCCATGAGTAAAACCTGCGTTTGCCAGGTAGAGCCTTGTTAAGTGTCGAAGCGTAATATCCCGTCGATTTAGTTTTGCCCTGCGGACCGCGGGGACAGCTGCATCGACGGGCGCAATCAGCAGCGCCTGTGTTGATAGCTCTCGATATGTCGCAACACGTTTCCGGCCGGTCTCGGCATTTGGATTGTTGCGCTTTCCACGGTGCATGTCAGGCACTGCAGACAGGAGACGGACCATGGCGAACCGTGCAGCCCTCAGCCTCAGCGCTTCCCTTCTCTTCACTTTCCCGGCCGCAATCACGCAAGCTCAGGCGGATGGAACCGATTGCACAGTCTATGCGACCGACTATGCCAACGCCCGCATGGGCAGCGGTGATGTCGTCGGAGATGCTGTGTCCGGCGGCATGGCCGGAGCGGTTGTTGGCGGCGAATGGCGCGGGGCATCGGGCGCTTTTCGTGGCGCCCGTGCAGGTGCAGCGCTTGGCGTCCTGGACAACATGGGCTCAATGCCCGGCGGTTGGCAGGCTCTTTACGACATGGCCTACCAGATGTGCCAGCAGCAGACGTCCGGGGTGAACGCCCCCTATTACCAGTCCCCCAGCGTCGGAACGTCTTCCTCCGACTGTCGTTCTTCAGCCAGCGTCAACGCGCCGCTGAAAAGATCCCCGAACGGCGGCATCATGGTCGGCTCTGATTTCGGCAATTGCCGTTAGCACCGCAGCTTGCTGCCAAAGACTTGGTGGAAGAGCCTTCAGCTCGCCCTGTCGACGGGTTGACGTCACAAGCGAAGCACAGTCAACTATGGCCGATTTTTAAAGGCTCCGGCCTGCCTTTGCGCCCAACGACAGGATTTTTCATGACACTCCGCTTCTCCCCGAAAATCGCTGCCACCGCCCTCGCCGGTTTCTGGCTCGCCACCGCGCCTGCTCAGGCGCAGCAGTGTGGCGGCGACTTCCGGCAATTCCTTGCAGGCGTGAAACAGGAAGCGATTGCCAAGGGCCTTTCCGCGAATGCGGCAGACCAGACCCTGGCGGGTGCGCAGGTCGACCGCAAGGTGCTGTCGCGTGATCGGGCGCAGGGTGTCTTCAAGATGACCTTCCTGGATTTTTCCAAGCGGGTCATTTCCGGCTACCGGATGAAAAACGGCGCCGCGAACATGAAGAAATACGCGAGCATATTCCAGCGTACCGAATCCGAATATGGCGTTCCGGCACCTGTCATTACCGCTTTCTGGGCGCTTGAAACGGATTTCGGCGCGGTTCAGGGCGATTTCAACACCGTCAATGCGCTGGCCACGCTTGCTCATGATTGCCGCCGCCCGGAACTGTTCCGGCCGCAACTGATCGCTGCCATCGAGATGGTCCAGCACGGTGATCTTGACCCGCGCAGCACCACCGGCGCCTGGGCAGGTGAGATCGGCATGGTTCAGATGTTGCCCGAAGACATCATCAAGTTCGGCCGCGACGGCGATGGTGACGGGCACGTGAAGCTGAAGGAAAGTGCCGCCGATGCCATTCTGACTGCCGGTGCCTTCATCCAGCATCTGGGCTGGCGCCGCGGCGAACCCTGGCTGCAGGAGGTCAAGGTACCGCAGAACCTCAACTGGGCTGAAAGCGGGCTCGACAAGACCAAGACCGGTGCCCAGTGGGCTGCTCTTGGCGTGCAGCCGCGTTGGGGTCAGATTTCCGGCAACCTGCCCGCTTCGCTGCTCCTGCCTCAGGGCCGCAAGGGGCCGGCATTCCTCGCCTATCCGAATTACAGCATCTATCTGGAATGGAACCAGTCGTTCGTCTACACGACCACTGCCGCCTATTTCGCGACAAGGCTCGCCGGCGCACCGGTCTACACGGAAGGCAATCCGGACCTTGGCCTGGACGACGCCCAGATGAAGCAGCTCCAGTCGAAACTATCCAGCATGGGTTATGACGTAGGCAAGATCGACGGCATCCTCGGCTCCGGCACCCGAAATGCCGTGCAGCAGGTGCAGCAGAAGCTTGGCATGCCTGCCGATGCCTGGCCGACGCCTGAACTGCTGCGCCGTCTCTGAGATCCAAAATCAGTCGACCGCTAATTGCTGCGGTTCTGGACGACACATTGGCAAATGCGCAAAAAAAGCCCGGAGCGTCGCAAAGCCCCGGGCTTTTTATTGTAGTGACGCGTTTAACTCAGTTGCTGCCGCTCATGCCGGCCTTCAACTTCTCCTCGATCGCTGACAGGTTGAAGGATCCAGGTGTCTGGCTTGGCGGATAGTCCTGCATGGTCTGCAGGAACCTTGAGGCCAGTGCCTGGATCGGAACGATCACGAACGCACGGTCCAGCAACCAGTCGAAATAGATATTCGCATTGTGCTGGGCCTTTTCGAAAGGATCCCGGCGCAGGTTGAAGACGGCGGGCACACGCAGTTCGGTGAAGGGCTCCTGCCAGACGCCGAAGGCCTGACCGCGGTTTTCCAGGAACACGACCTTCCAGTCGTCGTACCGGGCCGCAACCACCTGACCATCGTCATTCACGTACCAGAACTCGTGACGCGGCGATGAATCGGTCTCGCCTTTCAGATAGGCGTTGAGGTCGTAACCGTCGATGTAGTTTCGGTAAGTCCGTCCACCGAGTTCAACACCTTCAAGAAGCTGTTCCTTGATATCCGAAGCCCCTGCAATCGCGGCGAAGGTCGGCAGCCAGTCTTCGTGGGCAACGATACCGTTCAGCGTCACGTTTTCCTGGAAGACGCCGGGCCAGCGAACAAAGGTCGGCACACGGTAAGCACCTTCCCAGTTGGAATTCTTTTCGCTGCGGAACGGCGTCGTGCCGGCATCCGGCCAGGTGTTGAAGTGCGGGCCGTTGTCGGTCGAATACATCACCACCGTGTTATCGGCGATGCCGAGCTCATCCAACAGGTCCAGCAGCTCGCCGACATGCATGTCATGCTCGACCATGCCGTCGTGATAGGTATCCCCGCTCGGACCGGCAATCCCTGTGTGCTCCTCCTTCACATGTGTGCGGAAATGCATGCGGGTTCCGTTCCACCAGACAAAGAAGGGAACACCCTCTTCCACCGCTTCACGAATAAAACGCTTGGCTTCGGCAAGCGATTCCTCATCGACGGTTTCCATGCGCTTCTTCGTAAGCGGACCGGTGTCCTCGATCTTCTGCGTTCCGTCTGCATTTGCCCATGTATGGAGGACACCACGCGGACCGAACTGTTCACGGAAGGTCTTGCCGTTCGCCAGAACCATATCACCCGGATAGTCCCGGTTTTCCGGCTCTTCTTCAGCATTCAGATGATAGAGATTGCCGAAGAACTCATCGAAACCGTGGTTTGTCGGCAGATGTTCGTCCAGGTCACCCTGGTGGTTCTTGCCGAACTGGCCGGTCTTGTAACCTTGCGACTTCAGGATAGTTGCCATGGTGACGTCGGTTTCCTGCCAGCCTTGCTCTGCTCCCGGCAGGCCAACCTTGGTCATGCCTGTACGGACAGGTACATTGCCCCCGATAAAGGCAGCGCGGCCAGCCGTACAGCTTTGCTGGGCATAATAGTCGGTAAAGGCAACGCCTTCCTGTGCGATCCGGTCAATGTTGGGTGTGCGGTAGCCCATCATGCCACGGTTGTTGTGGCTGATGTTCCAGGTGCCGATATCGTCCCCCCAAATAGCGAGAATATTCGGCTTCTGCACCTCCTGCGCCAGACTTGTCTGGGACGTTACGGCAAAAGCTGCCGCGAGTCCGAGAACCACCGCGCTCAAACGCGGCAACGTGCGAAAATAGCTCATGAAAACTCCCACCTGAATGGTTGCTTAGACTGCGCCCCCAGATTGCAGACGCGTTTTGCATCATCCGGCAGACCGTCTTCACTTACCTTAGGTCAGCTTTTGGATCTGACAAGCGATTTTCGATATTTTACAGAAAGTTCGCATTCCCGAGTGTATCGGAAATCGAAAAGCGTCCATTCAATCAATGGGTGTATAGGACGGTTAGGCGAGATTTCTTTCCCCTATTCGACCTTGTTCTTGTTTGCACCTGGCTTGTCCTCGGCGACCGTTGCCACACCGTCATCCCCGAGCAGGAAAACAGCCAGGATCTTGGCCGGCCCTTCACCGGTGTTCTGACCTTTGTGGGTGACATCCATTGCTTCCAGAAGACCGTCGCCGGCACGGTAGACCTTCTTGCCAAGTTCCTCGTAAGTGACGGTAATCTCGCCTTCCAGAATGTAGGCAAAGAGCGGCGCATGATGCTGGTGCCACTGTGTCTCCTCGCCCGGCTCCATGGTGATCTCGATGGCCTTTAGCGAAGGGTTCGATTGCGGAAAGGCGACCTTTTCACCGGCAACTGTCGTATCTCCGGAAAACACGTCCCGCACCGTCGCATAAGGCGTTTGAGCAGCAGCTTCTTCATCCTGCGCGGCTTTGGACCCCGGCTTGGCATGCGGCTTGGAAGGCGCGGGCTTGCCGTCAGGCGTGATCGACTTGTCCGCCGACAAGACTGGCGTCGCACAAAGGGCGCCGCTCAGTACCGCAATGAAAGCAAAGCTGGACAGCTTCATGATGAATCCCCGGTTATTCACTTGCTTGGGTGGCTGGGCCAAAACGACGGCTTGGCTACCATCAAAATGTGCGTGCATTGTGCCTGACGATTGAAGGCACAACAATATTCTCACAATGACTTGAACAACTTATCACACACCAAAGCGCATTCAGCCATTCGACGTGCACAGAAGCATTGTCACCCCCAACAATAAACACACCAAATATTTTTACTGCTCTCTGAAACACATACTTAAAACTATCAATGTTCTTTTCTCCTACCATCTGGCGAAATACTTAGTTAATCCAAGCCCCATACCATCAGAGAACTCACTTCAGACATGTCGAGGCTCTCATGAGATTCGGAATTTCCCGCAAGCTGGCGGTGGTATTTGGTGCCCTGGTTCTGGTTTCCCTGTCCATGGGGTTCTTCTCCTACAGCCTCATGAAAAGTGTCGCGAGCGAAGGGGAACACCTGGGAGCAGAATTGGCGCCGCTTGGGGATGCCGCGATGGAGATCAAGCTCACCGCGACGCATGCGCATTTGCTTTTTGAGGAAATCATGTCCGGTGACGATGGCGAGAGCATCGACGAAGTCTGGAATCTCCTCGATGAAACACGGTTTTACGCGAACGCCATATTAAACGGCGCGAGCAACGAAGAAGGAACCTTCTACCCTTCCCGCTCCCCGGAAGTCCGCGAAAAGATCAAGGAAGTTCTGGCTGCAGTCGACGGGTTTGTTGCCTCCGCCCAAGGCCGGTACGCTTCCCTTGCAGGCGATCAGGGTGTCGGCAGTTCGGCTGACGAGAAGTTCGACGCGATCTACGACGATCTGGAACAGAAGATCGCTGCAATCTCCGCACCGCTGACGAATGATGCAAAGGCGCAAGCTCTGGCAGGTGAAGCAAGGTTCAGTCTTGCGCATGGACATTTGCTGGTCGCGGAAATCCTGGGTGGTGATGCCGGTGAGGAATTCGCAGAAGCTCTGGGCAGTTTCGAAAACGCCCGGAAAGCGCTCGAGGCTCATCCGGACCTTCAAAAGAGCAAGGACGTTCTCGCCCAGATCGGCGAACTGATCGACCTTGCGAACGTTCGACACCAGGCCATGCTTTCAACCGAGAAAGCCGGCTCGGGAGCCGATGTTGCCTTTGACGAAACCTTCGAACGTTTCATCGCCCTGGCGGATGACGCCGAAACGCTCATTCACCAGGAAATGGATAATGGGTTGTCATCCCTGCGCTCGGCCGCAGAAACGTCCAATGCACTTCAGGTCGGCGGCACGCTGGTGCTTACGCTATTTGCGGCAACAGCCTGGTTCTATTTCAGCCGCACTATCGGTCACCGCGCACGGCAGCTTTCCGAAAATGCCAACCTGCTGGCATCAGGCCAGCTTGAAATCGAGCGACCGACCTGGCGGGCAGCAGATGAGCTGGGCCAGCTCCGCGACACGCTGGACGTCTTCCAGGGCTCTCTGGTTGAACAACGCCAGTTGGCAGAAGAAGTCGACCGGCAGCGCGAGGTCCAGGCAGCAGACCGCAAGAAGCTGATGCACAGGCTTGCAGAAGATTTCCGTACCAGCACCGAAGCGGTCCTCGCGGCTCTCGACAATGCCACAGAGAGTCTGCAGGTTGCCGTTGATATGTCCACCAAGGCCGCCGAGGACTCCGGCTCAATCGTGCAATCGACCACTCACGCCGCGGACAATGCATCCGGCAAGGTCGATACGGTTGCCGCCGCCGCAGAAGAGCTTACCGCCTCCATTGCGGACATCAGCAGACAGGTGGAAGCGACCGCGTCCGTGGTTGCCTCGGCCACCGGCCAGGCCAGCTTGACCAACGAGAAGATTTCAAACCTGGCCGACGCAGCCGACAAGATTGGCGAAGTTGTCGTTCTTATCCAGGCTATCGCCGAGCAGACGAACCTGCTTGCACTGAACGCAACCATCGAAGCGGCGCGGGCCGGTGAAGCAGGCAAGGGATTTGCGGTGGTCGCGGCGGAAGTGAAAGAGCTGGCGACCCAAACCTCAAAGGCGACCGAGGAAATCGGCGGGCAGATTGCAGCCATTCAATCGGAAACCAGAGAGGCTGTGCTCGCAATCGAACAAATTTCAACGACCATGACAGAAGTCGACACCCATACGACAACGATTTCCGCCGCTGTTTCACAGCAGGGCTCGGCAACAACCGAGATTGCCGCAAACGCGCAGGAAACGTCTTCGGATACCAGCGTCGTCTCCCGCAACATGATGCAGATGCAGGAAGCCATTCAGGCGCTTGTTCAATCCTCGGACCAGCTCCGAGGGTCTTCTTCCTCCGTTCAGGATCAATCGACCAATCTCAGGAAATCTCTGGACGACTTCCTCGCCCGCCTGGATGCAGCCTGATGGTTTCAGCAACGTGTTGGCTGGTGGCAGGTCAGCCGCCAGCCAACCAAATCGCCTCTCCTAATGCTTCAGCGCATCGCCTGACCTTGCGTATGGCTTGGTACTCTTGAACTTCACGAGAGGCGATCTCCCCTCGCTCGCCGGTAAAAATGGCATTGCACGATGAGTGCTGCTTTGAACGTTTATCCAAGCAAAGATCTGAGCTTGGGCGATATCTCCACCTCGATCACTGTCGTCCCCTTGTGCGCAAGCGCTGCGGAAAGAGATGCCCTGAATTCGTCAGCGGTTTTCACCTTCGCAGTCTTTGCGCCGTATCCACGCCCAAGTGCCTCGATATCAAGCCCGGGAAGATCAAGCCCCGGAACGTTCGGCGTTTCCTCCAGGATCGCGAACTCCTTCAGGATCGCATATTGACTGTTGCGCATGGCAACGAAGACCACATGGGCTTCCTCCTGCACGCCGGTATAGATGCTCTGCACCGAATACTGGAACGAGCCGTCGCCGATCACGGCGATTACGGGCCTGTTGCGTCCGCTCGTTTCCTCGGCAATCGCAAGACCGACAGCGGCCGGCATGTCCCAGCCGAGACCTCCGGATGCAAAAGTGTAGAACGTATCCGGCTTGTCGATCGGAAATTGTCGCTCCAGCTCGATGACGTTGGATGGAGATTCTTCAACCAGCACGAAATCTGACGGCGCAGCCTCCCGGATCAAGCTGTAGACTGCATCCGGCGTCAGCGGCAGGGCCGAATAGTCGGGTACCGGCGCCGGATCCTTTTTGTAGGGATTGGGCTTTTCCTCACGTTGATTCAGCTGAGGCAGGATCGCCTGAAGGAAAAGCCTGCTGTCCGAGACGAGACTGTCTCCAACCGGTGCCTTGGCCGCCATGTCCGGATCGTCGGTGATTTGCAGCAGCTTTGTTCCTGCCGGAAGGTAGTCTCCCGCGACATATGGATAGTAGCGGAAGACCGGAGCTCCGACGGTGATGACCAGGTCGTGCCCCTCTAGCCTCTTGCAGATGGGGCCGATGGCCGAAGGCAATGTGCCGGCATGGAGCCGATGACTTTCCGGAAATGGCGTGCGTTCCGCGAAAGGAGCCGTCAGAACCGGGGCAGACAGCGCTTCTGCGAACGCGATCCCTTCGTCCCAGGCTTCTGACCGGGCAATGTCCGAGCCGTATACCAGAACCGGAGTTTTTGCTGCGTTGATACGCTCAGCGAAATCCTTGATCCTGGCCGGGTCGGCGGCCGAGCGCAGAGAGACGGAGCGGACTTCTGCAGGTCCCTCCATTTCCTTGTCCCAGTCGTCCAGCGGGAGAGACAGGAACACCGGCCCGCTCGGCTGTTGTACCGCTGCCGCGTAGGCCCGCATGAAAGCGGCCGGCACGTCCTGGGCCCTTGCCGGTTCATAACTCCACTTCACCCATGGCTGGGGCAAAAGCGTCGCATTGATGTTGGTAAGGAGCGGCTCGAGCAGCAGCATGTCTCGGGTCTGCTGTCCGGCGGTCAGAATGAGTGGTGTCTTGTTCTGGTAGGCGGTCAGGATGCAGCCCATCGCGTTACCGAGGCCTGCACCTGTATGGACATTCACAATGACAGGTTTGCGCAGTCCCTGCGCCAGGCCGTCAGCGATGCCGACGACGCTGGCTTCCTGCAGAGAAAGAACGTAGCGGAAGTCGTCCGGAAAATTCTTCAGAAAGGTTTCTTCAGTGGAGCCGGGATTGCCGACGATAGTTGTCAAACCGAGCTTGCGAAGCAGATCGAAGGTAACATCTTTTACAGTCGGCATAATATCCTCCGCCTGACGCTGAAACCCAAGCTCCCAGCGTCACAAAACAGGAAAACCACCCTTACTTCTTAAATTTCCCGGAAAAAGACTAAACCTCTACCTCCAAGTGAGACAAGCAAAGATTGCTTCTCTTGAGTGAACCCGTCAAACGTCAATCGGTTCGCCGGGATTTGGCTTTGCCACCTTGTCGCGATCGCCGCCCATTGCCTCAAGGAACGTATCCGCCGTCTGGTCGATGATCGGGAACGAGCCGTAATGGCAGGGAATGATCGTATCGAAGTTGAAGAACCGGGTGCAGGCAAGCGCTGCCGACTTGCCGCCCATCGTGAAGCGATCACCGATGGGAACAAGCCCGATCTTCGGCTGGTAGATCTCGTCGATCAGGGCCATGTCGGAGAAGATGTCGGTATCTCCCAGGTGATAGAGCGTCTTTTCTCCAGGAGCTTCGATGATGACACCATGTGGATTGCCCAGATAGATAGCCTCACCGCCAGCCTGGAAGGACGACGAGTGATCGGCACGTGTCAGCGCGACGCTGAACGGGCCGACGTTCACCTTGCCGCCGGAATTCATGGGGCTGATATTCTCGATCCCCTGCCGGTTGGCCCACATGCAGATTTCGAAATTGGAGGTCAGCTGCGCGCCGGTTTTTTTCAGAATGTCGACGGCGTCACCGATGTGATCGTTGTGTCCATGGGTCAGGATGACATGCGTTACGCCATCTGATGCCTGATCGACTGACAGGGTCTCCGGGAAAGACGGATTTCCGGTAAAGAACGGATCGAACAGGATGGATGCGCCTTCAATCTCGATCTTGAAAGCGGAGTGGCCATACCAGGTCAGTTTCATCGCAGTCTCCTAATTCCAGGACAGGTTGCCCGGACCCTATCAGTGACAGACTGCTCGCAACAAGCTGAATGCGTTCAATGTGCTCCGCAGGGCACGGTCCTGTTATCGATAATTTTGACAGTTCACCTGTGCAATTATGGCAACGCCTCGATTATTTCGACAACCAGAGCTAGCTTCCCCTATTCCTTCAACGCAAGATGACGTTGGGGATTCGCGAGACTTTGGAGCTATGCCGATGCGATTGCGTTCGAAACGTGCCTGGCTGGAAGTCATCTGCCCGGCAGTTCTGCTCTTGAGCAGCCTTTCGACATCCGCCCTAGCCGCCAATTGCAAGAACGATGGCGGCCTGCTTTTTCTGGGAACCAACAAGTCTGATAGCCGTTCGATCTGGGTTTCAGGCACGGTAGCCGGCGACTACCGACTGGATGCCGCCCAGGGTAATCAGACCGTCGACACATGGTCCCGCTCCAGCACCGGCCTGCATCTATCCACTTCTCCAGTTGTTTCGAGCGGAAACGGCGGCACGCACAAGCTTTATGGTGTCGACGGCGGGTCCGATTGTCTTATCGACACTCAGAACCAAAAACGCGACTTTCAGCTTCCCGACAACATCAAGCCCCCTAGCCTGGTAAAGCCTCCAATCAGCAGGCTGTTTCCGAATTTCGGACGACCAGTTCCACCGATCGCCGTCGTGCCTCCAAGCGGAGTGATGCCTGGTTTGCCGGGCCCCATTGCGCCGCCTTCAAGCGGGATCACGCCACCAGTTGGAGGATTGCCGCCTGCTGGCTTTAATCTTGGCCGTCCCGGCACGGCTGCACCGCCTATTGGCACCGTGCCTTCTGGTGTGCTGCCGAGTGCACCAGAGGGTGTTACCCCGCCTATTGGAACGCTTCCCCCGTCTGGTGGAGGCACAGGCGCACCGGGCACCGTCACGCCACCAATCGGAACCCTGCCGCCCGGCAGCCGCAATCCAAATCAACCCGCCCTTCCGGCCGGCTTTGTGCCGGTCAGGCGCGCTGATGGTCAGGTCATCAGTTACTGCGTCGATCCAAGATCAGCCGAGGAGACACAGACCGCCAATACACAGACGTTCTGCACCCGGGAACAACTGCTGGCCGCCGGCCGTCTGCAGCAGCAGGACGAAGTTCCAATCACTCCGGGCCGGGACCTGATCGAACCGACACTCTGGAATGCCTGGAGCACGGTAACCGGGGTCTACAGCGACGACCGTCGTTTCGGCAGGGACTTTCAGACACTCAGCGGAACCGCGGCATTTGGTGCCGACCGCAAGCTGACAGAAGATATCGTCGGCGGTATTTCCGTGACCTTTGAAACCACCGACACCGACGGTTTCAACTCCAACCTGACAATCGACACCCAGGGGTTTGAGATCGGCCCCTATGTTGCCGCACGAATTTCACAGCACTGGGCCGTTGATGGCTCGCTGAGCTATGGCTTTTCAAACAGTCAGTCGGATATCTCGGTTTTGAGCGGCGAATACAACACCCATGAACTCGGCGCGACTTTCAGTGTTCACGGTCAGTATGCGTTGAGCGAGATCCAGGTACGCCCCAAGGCGACCGTAACCTTCAACCGCGTGTTTTCCGATGGGTACGATCTGAATGGGACGATCCTCAACCGGGCTGTAAGCGTTCCCATCTCGGGCAATGCCGCCTCTCTGGGAACAATTGAACTGACGACCGAATTCAGCCGTCAATTCACCTTGCAGGACGGGCTGCTGATCCAGCCCTATGTGGAAGCAGGCGCGGTATACGAATATTTGCGACCGAACGACGGCAAGATACTCGATGATGAATTGAACTTTGTCACCGCATCGGCCTGGAGCTTTACGCTGCGCGGCGGGGCGACTGCCCTGATTGCGGAGAACGTGACGCTTGATGCAAAGGGAGGCTATCTCAGCCTGGGCCAGAACGGGCTGGACGTTTGGGAAGGGCAACTTCGTGTTGCCATCGGGTTCTGAGTGAAAATCGAACTGGTGTTTTCCATGCCTCGCTGGTAAAGCCGCCGAATGGCAAATGATCCCGCACTTTCCCTGGAAGACTTCATGGCCGCCGTGCCCGACCGCACCCGGCTGATCGGCCTGGATCTTGGCACCAAGACCATTGGTCTGGCGCTTTCAGATCTCGGCCGTGGCATCGCCTCTCCCATGGAAACGATCCGGCGCAAGAAGTTCACCCTGGATGCGGAGCAACTCCTGGCCATCTGCGCCAAGCAGGGCGTCGGCGGCATGGTGCTCGGTCTGCCGCTCAACATGGATGGCTCCGAAGGCCCCCGCGTCCAGGCGACCCGCGCTTTCGTGAGAAACCTTTCGCAGAAAACGGACCTGCCGATCACCTATTGGGACGAGCGGCTGTCGACGGCGGCCGTGACGCGCACGCTGCTGGAAGCCGATACGAGCCGTGCGAAACGAGCCGACGTGGTCGACAAGATGGCCGCTGCCTACATCCTGCAGGGCTTTCTGGACCGACTCGGCTTTATGGGCTTAGATAACGGCTGATCCCACCGCTGCCGGGTACAGGCCCCTGTTTCAAGGCCTGTCGAACGCGAAAGCCGAACACATGCTGACCACACTTGCCGCCCTGATGCCGGTCATCCTCGTGATTGCCTCCGGCTACCTGATCGCCCGCACCGGACTGATTACCGGCGAGCAATGGCGTGGTGTCGAACGGCTTGCCTATTATGTCCTGTTTCCGGCGGTGTTGTTCCGCACGATCTCGCAAGCGGATTTCGCCAGTTTTCCGACGCTCAACATGGGTGGTGCCCTGCTCGCCTCCATCTTGTCCATGGCGCTGCTTCTGCTTCTGGCACGCACGACCATCGAGCGTGCCTGGGGTATCGCCGCGCCGCGTTTTACCTCCATTTTCCAGGGAACCTTGCGCTGGAACGCCATGATCGCGCTCGCGATTGCCGACAATGTGGTCGGTGAAACAGGGCTGGCCATGCTTGCGGTCGCAATGGTGTTCATGATCCCCTTGCTCAATGTTGCCAGCATCCTGGTGCTGTCGCATTACGCAAGCGGAACGTCACCAAGTGGCGCCAAGATCCTGAAAGACCTGTTCACCAATCCCTTCATCCTCTCGATCGGCGCAGGCGGCATCATGAACGCGGGTGGCATCTCCCTGCCTTTCGTGGTCGACGATACCCTGGAGATTTTCTCCAGGGCCGCGCTCCCCATCGGCATCATCTGCGTCGGAGCCGGGCTGGACCTCGGCTCACTCCGCAGACCGGGACCGGCACTCGCCCTCGGCACCTTTTTGCGTCCGATATTCATGCCGTTGCTTGCCTTTGGCTTTGCCAGTCTTTTCGGCGTTACCGGCCCCGCATTGGTCGTGGTCATCATTGCCAGTTCAGTGCCCTGCGCCAGCAACTCCTACCTGCTCGCCCGCCAGATGGGCGGCGACGCAAAGCTGATGGCCGAGATCATCACGCTTCAGACCCTGGCAGCGACCCTGACGATCCCGCTCGCCCTGCTGCTGGTTACTTGATCAGGCTCTTTGGAAGTAGACGCTCGCCCAATCACAGTAACCAAGCCATGTGCAACGCCTGGCAGAAACTTGCAATTATGTATATTTTACAATAACTTATCAGCCATTCCCCACCAGAATGACAGCAAGCTGCGAGCGGATGGAAACCTGCAGGCTCTTTGCGACTATTGCGACAGTATTCTCCCCGAGATTCGGTCGTGATCTTGAGTGGAACACAATAGTTTCAATCCTTTGGCGGCGCCTGCGCGTGCCGCCTTTGAAACCTCTCCCGTCTACCGCCGCGCACGCAGCCATATTTTGTCCAGCCGATCAAATATTTAGCAGGTATGTGGACAGCGGGCATGATGTGATTTCCTGACTTGTCGAACCGGGCGTTCCTCCTTATAGGAATGGTCTCGATGACCGCGAGCAACACCCATCGAGACAGCCCTTACCCCCATCGTCATTTGCTGGGCATAGAGGGCCTTCACCCCCACGAAATTCTGGGCCTTCTGGACCGGGCGGAGGAAGCCGTAGAGGTTTCCCGCCAGATCAGCAAACGACGGCTGGTCTTGCAGGGACGAACCCAGATCAACCTCTTTTTCGAGAACTCAACCCGCACCCAAAGTTCTTTTGAACTGGCCGGAAAACGGCTCGGGGCGGATGTGATGAACATGGCAGTGTCCCAGTCGTCTGTGAAAAAGGGCGAGACGCTGATCGATACGGCGGCAACGCTGAACGCCATGCACCCCGACCTTCTGGTGGTTCGCCACCACGCGGCCGGTGCGGTGCATCTTCTGGCGCGAAAGGTCGGCTGCTCCGTGGTCAATGCCGGCGACGGCCCGCATGAACACCCGACACAGGCCCTGCTCGACGCTCTTACAATCCGGCGACACAAGGGAAAGATCGCGCGGTTGACCGTGGCCATCTGCGGTGACATCGCCCATTCTCGCGTTGCCCGGTCCAATATCATTCTTTTGAACGCGCTCGGAGCGCGCGTCCGTGTTGTTGCCCCCACCACCCTCTTGCCGTCCGGCATCGCCAAGATGGGCGTCGAGGTCTTCACCAGCATGAAGGAAGGTCTCGCGGGCGCCGACATCGTCATGATGCTGCGCCTGCAGCGCGAGCGCATGAACGGTGCCTTCATTCCATCTGTACGGGAATATTACCGCTACTACGGACTGGACGCGGAAAAGCTCGCCTATGCCAAGGAAGACGCCCTTGTCATGCATCCCGGGCCGATGAACCGCGGTGTCGAGATCGATGCCTCGATTGCCGATGGCGCCCAAAGCCTTATTCGCGAACAGGTGGAAATGGGCGTTGCCGTGCGCATGGCCGTGCTTGAAGCCCTTGCCGCCAATCTGCCGAACAACTGATCCAGGGGACAAGACACGTGGCTTACGACACACCCAAACCTCTGGTTCTCTCAAACGCCAGAGTGATTGACCCGGCACGCGGCCTGGATGCTCCAGGTTCCGTCATCATCGCGGACGGCACCATTCTCGCCGCCGGGCCGGAAGCTGCCAACCAGGGCTCTCCCTACGGTGCGGAAATTATCGACTGCAAGGGCGCGATCGCCTGTCCGGGCCTGATCGACTTCTGCGTCTCCGTCGGGGAACCGGGTGCAGAGCACCGGGAAACGCTCGCCAGTGCCTCCCAGGCTGCCGCAAGCGGCGGCGTGACGACAATTTGCACAATGCCCGATACGGATCCGGTCATTGATGATCCCGCGCTGGTCGATTTCATCCTGCGCCGGGCGCGTGACACGGCCATCGTCAACGTGTTGCCACTGGCCGCCTTGACCAAGGGCCTCAAGGGCGAGGAAATGGCCGAAATCGGCTTGCTGAAGGAAGCAGGAGCCGTTGCCTTCACCAACGGCCACAAGTCGGTAAAGAACGCTCAAGTGATGCGTCGCATGATGACCTATGCCCGCGATTTCGACGCGCTGGTCATCCACCACACGGAAGACCCGGACCTCGCCGGCGGGGTCATGAACGCCGGCCTGAACGCCAGTTGGAAAGGTCTTTCCGGTGTGCCGCGTGAAGCGGAAATCATCATGCTGGAGCGAGACCTGCGCCTGGTTGCCATGTCCAAGGGCAAGTACCACGCAAACCTCATTTCCACCTCTGACAGCGCAGACGTGGTTCGAGCAGGCAAGGCGAAAGGGCTGGACATCACCGCCGGGGTGTCGATCAATCACCTGACCCACAATGAAAACGACATCGGCGCCTATCGGACGTTCTTCAAGATGTCGCCCCCACTGCGCGATGAAGACGACCGGCAAGCGATGATCGCGGCTGTTGCCGACGGCACCATCGACATCATCTGCTCCAATCATGACCCGCAGGACGTGGAAACCAAACGTCATCCGTGGGCGGAAGCAGAAGACGGCGCCATCGGCCTTGAAACCCTTCTGGCGGCCGCCTTGCGGCTTTATCATTCCGAGCAGGTCGACCTTGTCACCCTGCTTGGCGCCATGACCTGTCGCCCGGCGGACCGGCTGGGACTGGAAACCGGACGCCTTTCCAAAGGGGCTCCGGCGGATGTGACAGTGTTCGATCCCGAGCGTCCCTGGGTCCTGGAAAAAAGTACCATCAAGTCACGTTCGAAAAATTCTCCCTTCGAGGATGCACGGTTCTCGGGGCGGGTGCTGCGCACGGTTGTCGGCGGGAAAACGGTTTTCAGCCACACCTGAACAAACCCCTGTTTCCGTTCCAACGTTGATCCTGTTCGCGCCACAATTCTCCCTGAATCTGGCGCGAACGGAACTTCCAACGGAACATGCTGATGCGCCTGATCGCCCTTGCCTTTCTGATACCTGCGCTGTTTACCGGCAGCGCTTCGGCGGCTGATCTCTACATTAAGTACAAGCTTTACGCCCTTGGGCTGCCTATCGGCTCCGGCGTCCTGTCACTGGATGTCGACAGCAAGTCCTATTCCGTCAGCGCCAACGGCCAGACCGCCGCCTTCGGACGGCTGGTGTCTGACGGCAAAGGCACAGTTGAAGTCGCTGGAACCGCAGAAAAACTCGACCTGGAGCCAGCCCGCTACGCTCTTGACCTCAAGAGTGAAGACGAGACCGGAACCATTACCATGCGGATGCGTAAGGGCAGTATCGATGCTATCGAAGTTCGGCCGCCGCAGGATCGGATGAAGGAACGGGTCAAGGTAACCGCCGAGCATCTTAAGAGTGTTCTTGATCCCCTCACCGCCGCCGTGCTTCCTGCCCCGCAAGGCCTTGCCAAGGAGAGCTGCAACAGGACATTGCGCATCTTCGACGGCAAGGAACGTTACGACGTTCACCTGCAGTACAAATCCCGAAAGGCCACCAGAACGTCTGATGGCCGTTTCAAGGGCGACGTCATAGTCTGCGGTGTCCGTTACGAACCCATTTCCGGCCACCGGCCAAAGCGCAAGTCGATCCAGCAACTCGCGGCAAACAAGTCCATGGAAGTCTGGCTCGCACCGGTTGGTGACAAGCCGTATCTCGTCCCGCTCCGGGCCAGTATTTCCCTTCCGTTCGGGTCGCTGCTGGTGGAAGCGGAAAAATACAAGCTCTCGGAATAGACCCCGCGCTATTTCCCTGCAAAGACACTCTTTTCTCAGTTGCCGGACTTGATCCGGGCTGCCATGCAGTTACATTGCGATGGCTATTTATTATGCACGTCATTGGAGTATCGCGTGCCAGAACCGATCAGCTGGGCCTTTGCCTGGCCCTACTATCTCGCCGCCCTCGCCTTCGGCTATCTGCTCGGTTCGATTCCCTTCGGCCTGCTGTTCACGCGCATGGCCGGACTTGGAGACATCCGCCAAATCGGCTCGGGCAACATCGGCACCACCAACGTTCTGCGCACCGGCCGCAAATCTCTGGCAGCTGCCACGTTGCTGGGGGATGGATTGAAGGGCACCGTTGCCGTTCTGATCGTCAATCACTTCTACGGCCAGGAAATGGCTCTTATCGCCGGCCTTGGGGCGTTTCTCGGGCATCTCTTCCCGGTGTGGCTGAAGTTCAAGGGTGGCAAGGGTGTTGCAACCTACCTCGGCATTCTGCTTGGCCTCTATTGGCCGATGTTCCTGCTCGCGGCAGGCATCTGGATCGGCATGGCCTTTCTGTTCCGTTATTCGTCTCTGTCCGCACTGACGGCGACCCTGCTGACCCCGATCGTGCTCTATCTCGTTTTCCATCAGGTCCAGATAGCTCAGATGTTCGTCTTGCTGTCGGTGCTGCTATGGGCCAAGCATCACGAAAACATTGGGCGGCTTCTGCGTGGGGAAGAAAGCAAGATCGGCTCGAAATCCAAACCGGCGGCCAATGCTTCGTCTCCGCCCGGCGATGAAAGCGCGTGAACCGCGTTTCTGAAAATATAACTCCCGGCAACCTCTCCGAGGCGGAACGTCTGGCGTGGCTTCGCCTAATACGATCGGAAAACGTCGGTCCCGTTACATTCGCGGAACTTCTGAAACACGCTGGCTCCGCTCAACGAGCGCTGGAGGTGCTTCCCGATCTTGCTAGGCGCGGTGGCAAGGCAAGCCGGATTTGTCCGCTTGAAGACGCTGAAGCCGAGCTGGACGCTCATGGGCGGATCGGGGCCCGGTTGATTGGCCTGCATGAACCCGACTATCCGCAACATCTTCGACATATCGACGGTCCGCCGCCGCTCCTGTCCGTCAAGGGCGGCACCTCCGCGCTGACCCGGGAACGGATGATTGCGATCGTCGGTGCCCGCAACGCTTCGCTTTCTGGCAGAAAACTTGCGACACGATTTGCACAGGGGCTTGGAGCAGAAGGCTTTTCAATCGTGTCCGGCCTCGCCCGCGGGATCGATGCTGCCGCTCATGAAGCCTCACTACAAACAGGTACCATCGCCGTGTTTGCGGGAGGCATCAATGTGCTCTACCCGCCGGAACACGACAGGTTGCTTGCTGCCGTTCTCGACACAGGAGGCGCCGTCATCAGCGAGATGCCTCTTGGCTGGAAACCCCGCAGCCGGGATTTTCCCCGGCGCAACCGGCTGATTTCAGGCCTGTCTCTGGGGGTCATCGTTATCGAAGCCGCCAAGGCCTCCGGCTCTCTTCATACCGCTCGTTATGCTCTTGAGCAGAACAGGGACATTTTCGCCGTACCGGGTTCCCCCCTGGATCCGCGTTCGGAAGGTGCCAACGGCTTGATCCGGCAGGGTGCGGCACTTGTCTCGACCGCCGACGATGTGCTGGAAGGCCTTGGTGGCCGACTGGTGCCAACCCTTCCCTTTGGCAGGCAGTTCCGCGAAGAGAGCGAAACCGCCCTTCTTTCCCGCTCCGAACCGGACGGAAAGCTGCGTGACCGCGTCCTTGCGGCGCTTGGTCCAACCCCGGTGGACATGGATGAATTGATACGCTTTGCGGATGGTGATGCGAGGTCGGTTCATGTCGTGCTGCTGGAACTCGAACTTGCCGGGCGCCTCGAAAGACACCGCGGCAACAAAATCTCCGCTTTGATGTAAGGGGCCGTTTTTCCTTGAATCTCAGTGGATAACCCGTATCTGGACCGAACCGCTTGACCCGGAAGGATCAAAGGTCCATTTGACAGGCGGCGCTTGATCCTTGATCGTCTGCGCCACTGAATTAGCACTCAGATCACCTTCTCCACCGGGCGGGGGCTCCGTATCCGGCAAAAATATTTTGGGTAAGAATGAACGTCGTCATTGTCGAATCGCCGGCGAAAGCCAAGACGATCAACAAATATCTCGGTTCCGACTATACGGTGCTGGCTTCCTACGGCCATGTGCGAGATCTGCCGGCCAAGGACGGCTCGGTGCTGCCGGACGACAATTTCGCCATGAGCTGGCAAGTGGATGCGAAGGCGCAGAAACGGCTGAGCGAGATCGCCAATGCGGTCAAGGATGCCGACCGCCTCATTCTCGCGACTGACCCCGACCGCGAAGGGGAAGCAATTTCGTGGCACGTTCTGGAAGTGCTGCAAAAGAAGAAGGTGCTGAAGGACAAGCAGGTCGAGCGCGTGGTTTTCAACGCGATCACCAAGAAGGCGATCCTGGAAGCGATGGACAATCCGCGCCAGCTGGATACGCCGCTGGTCGATGCCTATCTCGCCCGCCGAGCACTGGATTACCTTGTCGGTTTCACCCTGTCTCCGGTTCTGTGGCGCAAGCTGCCCGGTGCCCGTTCCGCCGGGCGCGTGCAGTCTGTCGCATTGCGGCTGATCTGCGACCGGGAAATGGAAATCGAAACCTTCAAGCCGCAGGAATACTGGTCGATCTTCGCCAACATGAAGACACCGACCGGGGACATGTTCCAGGCTGGCGTGACCGGTTTTGACGGCAAGAAAATCGGCCGTCTCGACATCAACAACGAAGCGGAAGCAACCGCGATCAAGACGATGCTGGAAAGTGCCAGCTTCAAGGTCGACAGCGTGGCTTCCAAACCTGCAAAGCGCAATCCGGCGGCACCATTCACCACCTCCACCCTGCAGCAGGAAGCCTCACGTAAACTCGGGTTTTCCGCATCGCGCACCATGCAGGTGGCGCAGAAGCTTTATGAGGGCATCTCAATTGGTGGCGAGACTTCCGGTCTCATCACCTACATGCGTACCGACGGCGTTCAGATTGCCGGCGAAGCGATCGCTGCCGCCCGCTCCGTAATCGCCAAGGATTTCGGTGACAATTACGTCCCGGCAAGCCCGCGCGTCTATACCTCCAAGGCAAAGAACGCCCAGGAAGCACACGAAGCGATCCGACCAACGGACCTTTCGCGTCGCCCGAAGGATGTCGCCAGGTTCCTGGATCCGGACCAGGCCAAGCTTTATGAGCTGGTGTGGAAACGGACCATGGCTTCTCAGATGGAGTCGGCCGTTCTGGAACGGACCACCATTGAGATTCTCGCCGACGGTTCCGGTAAACGCGCCAATCTGCGTGCCACTGGCTCCGTCGTCCGCTTCGACGGTTTTCTCGCGCTTTACCAGGAAGGCCGGGACGACGAGGAAGACGAGAACTCCAAGCGCCTGCCGGCGGTCGATGAAGGTGCCGCGCTGACGGCTGCCTCTGTCGACGGGACCGCACAAGCCATCGAAGCCTCGCAGCATTTCACGACACCGCCGCCGCGCTACACCGAAGCAAGCCTGGTCAAGAAGATGGAAGAGCTTGGCATCGGCCGGCCGTCCACCTATGCCTCGACGCTTCAGACCCTGCGCGACCGTGACTATGTCGAACTCGACAAGAAGCAGCTTGTTCCGATGGACAAGGGCCGCATTGTTACCGCGTTCCTGGAAAGCTTCTTCCAGCGCTATGTCGAATTCGACTTCACAGCGAGCCTGGAAGAACAGCTCGACAAGATTTCCGCAGGCGAGCTTTCCTGGCTCGATGTGCTGCGTGATTTCTGGACCGGGTTTTCCGGCGCGGTCGATGAAATCAAGGACCTGCGCGTTGCCCATGTCATCGACGCGCTGAACGAACTGCTCGGGCCGCATATCTTCCCGCCGAAGGAAGATGGCACCGATCCGCGCAAGTGCCCGTCCTGCGACACAGGTCAGCTATCGCTCAAGGTCAGCCGCTGGGGCGCTTTCATCGGCTGCTCCAACTATCCCGAGTGCGGCTTTACACGGCAGCTCGGCAAGCCGGGCGGTGAAGACGGCGAAGGTGACGACGGCCCGAAGGTTCTCGGCACCGATCCGGAAACCGGCCTTGACGTTTCCCTGCGCAACGGCCGCTTCGGCCCCTATGTTCAGCTGGGCGAGGAAGCCAAGCCGAAACGAGCCTCCCTGCCCCGTGGCTGGTCCGCACCGGATATGGATCTGGAAAAGGCGCTGCAGCTTCTGTCGCTGCCACGCGAGGTGGGGCCACACCCGGAAGACGGCAAGATGATCTCGGCAGGTATCGGTCGCTACGGGCCGTTCGTGCTGCATGAAGGCACCTATGCCAATCTGTCCACACCAGACGAAGTGTTCTCCGTCGGCATCAACCGTGCTGTTGATGCGCTGGCGCAGAAACGCGCCAAGGGGGGTGGCCGCGGTGGTGCAGCGGCAACGCCACTGAAGGAGCTTGGTGAGCATCCGTCCGAAGGCGGCCCGATCAATGTCTATGACGGGCGCTATGGGCCTTACGTCAAGCACGGCAAGATCAACGCCACGCTACCGAAGGACACCGACCCCAAGGCCGTGACGATGGAACAGGCGCTGGAGCTGATCGCGGCAAAGGCCTCCAAGGGCGGCACCAAGAAGAAGGCGGCTGCCAAGAAACCTGCTGCGAAGAAAACAGCAACCAAAAAGACGACCACCAAGAAGACGACGGCAAAGTCATCCGCAAAGGCAAAGGTCGATGCGTCGTCCGAAGAGGTGCCCTGGGATGATGCGAGTTGAGCGCAAAACGGATTAACACGCGCAAGCACACCAATCGAAAACACGCCAAGGTTCCGGGTGAAATGCCATCACGCGAGGATATTCTCGCGTTTGTTGCAGATAACCCCGGGCGTGCGGGCAAGCGCGAGATTGCCCGTCATTTCGGTATTATCGGCGGGGCCCGCATCCATCTGAAAAAGATGTTGAAGGACCTGACGGACGACGGCCTGATGGAAAAGCGCAACAAGCGCATGATCCGTCCTGGCGATCTGCCGCCGGTTTTCGTGGCCAATCTCATTGCACGCGACCGGGATGGTGAGCTGATCGCGACCCCTGTCGACTGGGACGACGAGGCTGGCACTCCGCCGAAAATTCTGGTGCTGACCGGCAAGACCAAGGCGACGCAACCCGGCCTGGGTGACCGCGCACTCGTGCGCCTGACCGAAGCTGAGAGCGGCCCCGAAACAGAACATGTTGCCCGCGTCATCCGCGTTTTGGAGAAGCGTCAGGGTGCAATCCTCGGGATTCTGCGGAGGCGTGACGGCACCCGCCCGCCCTATCTCGAACCGATTGACCGCAAGCAACGGGAACTCGACATCGATCCGCGTGACCTCAAGGAATCAGAGGACGGAGATCTTGTCAGCGTTCAGGTGACGCGCTCCGGCCGCTACGGCCATCCCGTCGCGTCGGTGGTTGAGCGCTTCGGCTCGATGAATTCGGAAAAGGCGGTTTCGGAGATCGCCCTGCAATCGCATGGCATTCCGCATGTCTTTCCGGCAGCTGTAGAAGCGCAGGCCGAGAGCGCAAAGCCGGTGGAGAAACTCGGCAAGCGCGAGGACTGGCGGCAGGTGCCGCTGATCACCATCGACCCGCCCGACGCAAAAGACCACGACGACGCCGTCTACGCCGAAGCGGACGAGGACCCTTCCAACGAAGGTGGCTATGTTTGCTATGTGGCGATTGCGGATGTCGCATACTACGTCACCCCCGGCTCTCCGATGGACCGGGAAGCGAACCTGCGCGGCAACTCGGTCTATTTTCCCGACCGGGTGATCCCGATGCTGCCGGAGCGAATTTCCAACCAGCTCTGTTCGCTCCGGGAAAAGGAAGACAAGCCGGCGCTTGGCGTGCGGATGGTGTTCGACAAGACCGGACGCAAGACCGGGCACACCTTTCACAGGGTGCTGATGCGTTCGGCGGCAAAACTCTCCTATCTGCAGGCCCAGAAGGCGATTGACGGCACGACAGACGAGAAGACCGAAACCCTGCTCGACGGCGTCCTGAAGCCGCTATGGGCCGCTTACGCCGTGCTGAAAAGGGGACGTGAGGCGCGCGAACCGCTGGAACTCGATCTGCCGGAACGCAAGATCAAGCTGAAACCGGATGGAACTGTCGATCATGTCTATGTTCCGGAGCGTCTGGACGCCCACAAGCTGATCGAAGAATTCATGATCCAGGCGAACGTGGCAGCCGCCGAAACGCTGGAGCAGAAGAAAACGCCCCTGCTCTACCGGATCCACGATGCCTCGACCCCGGAAAAGCTGGAAAGTCTGAAAGACTTTCTGTCGACGATCAACATCAAGCTGCCGTCCTCCGGTGGTCTCCGCCCCTCCGCCTTCAACGGCATACTTGCCAAGGTGAAGGACACACCGCAGGCCAATCTCGTCAACGAGGTGGTCTTGCGCAGCCAGGCCCAGGCAGAATACGCCCCGCAGAACATCGGCCATTTCGGCTTGAACCTGCGGCGGTACGCGCATTTCACGTCACCGATCCGCCGGTATGCCGATCTGATCGTGCACCGTGGGCTGATATCGGCGCTCGGGCTTGGCAAGGATGGCTTGCCGGAAGGTATCGAGACGAAGCTTGAGGCCATCGGCGCTGAAATCTCGGCCGCTGAACGGCGGGCAATGCTTGCCGAACGCGACACCATCGACCGTCTGATTGCCCTTTGGATGAGCGACCAGATCGGCGCGAGTTTTCAGGGCAGAATTGCAGGGGTGGTCAAGTCCGGCATGTTTGTTCGCCTGTCCGATACAGGTGCCGACGGCTTCGTACCAGCCTCCACAATCGGCCTCGATTATTATCGCTATGACGAAGGGTCGCACGCCCTGATAGGTGACAAAACCGGCGAGACCTACCAACTTGGCGATCAAGTGGAGGTCCGGCTGGTGGAAGCAGCCCCCTTTGCCGGTGCACTGACATTCGAGCTGCTGAGCCACGGCAGCATTGCCGGCAAACGCATCCGGAAAGCCGCGCCAAAGGTGCGGCGCGGGCCGCCGAAGGGCGGACGCAGCAAGGCCTCACCGAAGAAACAGGGTCGAAGGAGATCTTCGTGACGGTCCGGTATGAACTGCACGACAAACTGGAAACGCCGGAAACAGCATCCGAAAAACCGCGGCGCAATGTTCTTCAGGCCATGCTGCGCGGTGCCGGCAACCGGTGCATGAACTGCGGAAAAGGCAAGGTGTTCGATGGCTTCCTTCAGCCACACTATGCCTGCTCTGTCTGCGGTGAGGAGTTCCATCACCATCGCGCGGACGACGCCCCGCCCTATTTCACAATCACCATTGTCGGCCACATTATCGTTCCCGGCCTTCTGGCCGTGGAAGTGTTGTGGCATCCCGCGTTGTGGATCCATATGTCTCTCTGGGTGCCGCTGACGCTGATCCTGTCGCTGTCGCTTCTGCGACCGATCAAAGGCGCGCTGATCGGTCTGCAGTGGGCGCTCTACATGCATGGTTTTGACCCGGATGCGGAAGACGACACGCCTCCCATTCCGGTGCCTTCCGAAAGGGTTACATGAGCGGTTCGTTCGAAAAGCAGCTGGCAAAAGACGAAAAAGCCGGAAACTATCCGTATATCCGTCCCAAGGATGCCGCGACGCTGCTCATTCTGGACCGCGACGATCGGGGTTCCGTGAAGCTGCTGATGGGCCGTCGTCACATGCGCCATGCCTTCATGCCGGGAAAATTCGTGTTCCCTGGTGGCCGAGTGGATGTCTCCGATTCCCGTGTGACCGACGTGCTTCCCTATCATCCGGACGTCGAGGCAAAGCTTACGCAGGACCTGAAGAACGCCAAGTCTGCCGCGCGCGTTCGTGCGCTGGCCCTGGCCGCCATTCGGGAAACCTATGAAGAGGCCGGGCTGTTTATCGGCCGTCAGGCACACAACAACCACCTGCACCTTGGTACCGGCTTCGAAGCATTTGCCGAGCGCGGCATACAGCCCGACCTGAGCGGCCTTCGGATGATTGCGAGGGCCATCACCCCACCGCAACGCCCGCGACGCTTCGACACCCGTTTTCTGGCCGTCTGGGCGGACGCCATTGCCGACAGGTTGCCCGATGGAACCGGCCCGTCCGGCGAACTGGAAGACTGTGCCTGGCTGACTTTCGAAGAGGCGAGGCAGAAGGATCTGCCGATGATCACCAACAAGATCCTGACCGACCTGGAAGACAGGCTGGCGAAAGACCCTGAGCTTTCGCCGACGACGCCTGTCCCCTACTATTTCTTTCGCAAGGGCGGTTTCGTGAAGCAGGAGCTCTGAAGTTACCTGTACCTGGCGGATTGCCGGCCGTTGCAACACACAAAGGTGTGTCCAGGCTTATGCCTTTCCTGATTGCCCTTTCCGGTTTGCCCGGCGTCGGCAAGTCGACGATAGCAAAGGATCTGAGCGGGCGGCTGCCCGCATTTCTTTTGCGTGTGGATGCGGTTGAAGCTGCCCTCAAACGCAGTGTCTTGAACATTCATCCGGCTGAAGACGCGGGTTACCTCGCCCTTGCTGCTATCGCTGCCGGAAACCTGGAACTTGGTCACAACGTCGTTGCCGATACGGTCAACCCGGTTGCCGAATCCAGGCAATTGTGGAGGGAAACCGCTCAATCAACCGGCGCGACACTGCTGAATGTCGAGATTGTCTGCTCGGATGAGCGCGAACACCGCAAGCGCGTTGAAAGCAGGGAAACCGAGATTGACGGACTGACCCTGCCCCGGTGGCCTGAGGTACGAAGTCATGAATACGAACCGTGGACGGAACCATGTCTCCAGCTGGATAGTTCCAGCCTGAGCGTGGGCCAATCGGTTGATACGATAACGAAGGCTTTGACAGCACTGCGGCAGAATGGCTGACATGGTTCGAAAAGGCGGCTGAACCATAGCAAGTGCTTGACTTTCGCGCTGCGATGAGTAGTTTGCGCGCTGATTTCAGACATTGGGGCAGATTCATCGCCAGCCATCTGGCCGCAAGAACTCTTTGCCCGACAACAGAGAACAGGATCCAAGGCCATGGCCAAGGCGACAACAATCAAGATCAAGCTCCTCTCCACGGCTGACACCGGCTTCTTCTATGTCACCAAGAAGAACTCCCGTACGATGACCGAGAAGATGGTCAAAAAGAAATACGACCCGGTTGCCAAGAAGCACGTCGAGTTCAAGGAAACCAAGATCAAGTAAGATCTGGTTCCTGATGATTTTTAAAGAACCCGCCGGAAACGGCGGGTTTTTTCATGCGTGGCCGAATGTGATTTTGAAATTTTGTCGGCGCAGGCCAGCGTCGTGAAACATGTTTCCACAAATGATTACTGTGCGGACGCAGAGGCACGACGACGCAGCTTCAGCATTGCTGCTGGTGCTGCTTCTTGATTTTCGGTTGAAAGATTAGTGGTCGGCGGGAACACGGCATTCGAGGAGGCCACTCATCGGCCGGTTCCCTGCCGACCTGCCCCACGGACCCAGGAGATGCGGCGGACCTGAGCACTCCGAGGGGAAACTGTATTGCCCGTTTTGACGCTACGGCATTCTTTACCACGTCATTGAGGCGATCAGGAAAAACACTAATCTGCGGTCACACTACCTGAATGTTGCCTGATTGCAATATTTTCCGCAAAATATGCACAGAAACAATGCCGTTTTAGTAAATCCGTAACCTTAATATGAAGAGCGCGTGAACGCGAGGTTTTGCGATTCGCAGGAATTGGTTGCACGCAGCCATGCCAAACAACCGTGAAACCTTGCAGAAATCTTTACCTGCCGCAGCTCTACCGACGGCGGCCCGTTACGCTTCGCCGAGATATGCCCGAACTGTTTCCAGGAATTTCGCTACGGAGATCGGCTTGGATATGTAAGCTTCGCACCCGCCCTGCCGGATACGCTCCTCATCACCCTTCATGGCGAAAGCGGTCACGGCGATAACCGGGATGGAAGCGATATCCTCGTCTTCCTTGATCCATTTCGTGACTTCCAGCCCCGACACTTCCGGCAGCTGAATATCCATCAGGATCAGATCGGGATGATGCTCACGGGCCAACTGCAAGGCTTCGATGCCGGTCCGGGTCTGCAATGTATTATAGCCGTGCGCTTCGAGCAGATCATGAAACAGCTTCATGTTCAGCTCGTTGTCTTCGACGATCAACACGGATTTTGCCATATGTCCGGCCCTTTACCCGGCCTCTTGCCGGTCCCATTTTATCTTCGCAGCACATTTTAGTCCGCGGTAGAACCCTTCCCCGGTCCGCATTAAATTTCTTCTAACCCGGAATCGTTTCAGAAAGGCAAAAAAACACAATGAAAAATATACAGAGCAAGTCATTGTCCGTTGAAGAAGCACAAGGAATTGCTACTGAAGCTCTTCTCCAACTCAGCCGTGACCCGGAACAGATCGGCAGGTTTCTTGCTTTTTCTGGAATTGGACCGGAAATGATTCGAGAAGCGGCGGGAGAACCGGGGTTTCTTGCCGGTGTGCTCGAGTTCTACATGATGGATGAAGCGCTGCTGCTTGCCTTTTGTGAAAATGCCGGGATACGGCCAACGATGATGGCCGCTGCACGCTACGCAATTGCCGGCGGAGACGAAGACCATGCCTGAACCGACGCAAGTGCTGCCCGAAGTTCTTGCGCAGATCCAGGCACTGCCGTTTTCGAACCGTCCTTTGATCATCTGCGATGTGGATGAAGTGATTTTGCATCTGATCGCTCATCTGGAAGACTATCTTCACGCTCGTGACCTGGCTTTCCTGAAGTACGAGTACAGGCTGACCGGCAATATTGGTCGGCGGGACAACGGTGAACCACTGTCGTCCGACGACGTTCGCAGACTGCTTCTGGAGTTCTTCGACGAAGTCAGCCATCGTCAGGACATGGTCCCCGGTGCAGGCGATGCGCTCAATGCACTTGCACAGCAATGGGACGTTATCCTGCTGACCAATCTGCCCGGAGGTCACAACAAACCTGTGCGGGAAAAGCTGCTCACCGGGCTCGGTATCACCTTTCCGTTGCTGACGAATTCCGGTCCCAAAGGTGGTGCGGTTGCAGCTCTGTCTCGTGGACGTCCGGAGCCGGTTGTCTTCATTGACGACAGTCCGACCAACCACACCTCCGTGAACGCGACCCTGCCGTCTGCTGTCCAGATACAGTTCATCGCAGACGCCAGATTTCTGCAGACCACTGAAAAGGCAGGTTACATCGATCTGTTGAGCAGCGATTGGCAGGAGACGGCCGCCTTTATCGGAGCTATTCTGCAGGGCTCGAACCGAAACCAGCAGAGCGGCTGATTGCCCATCCGCACCGCAGCCGATTGCCAACGCCGTGTCCCAACCCGTTCCGCCCTTACGTGCCCTTTGCCGAGACTGCGGTGCCCGCCTCGCCCCGTCCGCAGCCAGGTGCACCCGCTGCGGCAGCCCGAGGCTGGTCAAGCATCCGGAACTCGACACGCTGGCCATTGCCCATATTGATTGCGACGCCTTTTATGCCTCGATCGAAAAACGCGACAATCCGGAGCTGCAGGACCAACCGGTAATCGTTGGCGGAGGTCAGCGCGGGGTGGTTTCCACATGCTGCTACATCGCCCGCATTTACGGTGTGCGGTCCGCAATGCCCATGTTCAAGGCGCTTGAGGCTTGCCCGCAAGCGATCGTGATCAAGCCTGACATGGCCAAATACGCGAGTGTCGGCAAGGAGATCCGTGAACGCATGCGTGCGCTCACGCCCCTGGTGGAGCCTTTGTCCATCGACGAAGCTTTTCTTGATCTGACGGGCACCGAACGCCTTCACAAGAAGTCTCCGGCAGAAACACTCGCCGGCTTCATACGCGACATGGAAGCCGATATCGGCATATCGGCGTCTGTCGGCCTTGCCCCCAACAAGTTTCTGGCAAAACTTGCGTCCGATCTCGAAAAGCCGCGTGGTTTCTCCGTCATCGGCACGGCGGAAGCTGAAGACGTGCTGGCGGCCATGCCTGTGGGCCGCATCTGGGGTGTCGGCAAGGTGTTCCAGCAGAAACTGGAGAGGGACGGCATTCGGACAATCGGACAGCTGCAGGAAATGGAAGCGACGGATCTCGCCCGCCGATACGGCACCATCGGCCTGCGTCTGGCCCGTCTTTCGCATGGAGACGACAGCCGTGAAGTCACTCCTGAACGGGGTGCAAAAAGCGTTTCTGCGGAAACCACCTTCTTCACCGACATTTCGAGTTTCGACACACTGCGTCCCATTCTCAGAAACCTGGCCGAGAAAGTGTCTGCGAGGCTCAAGAAGGCGGAACTCTCAGGGCGCGGAGTGACCTTGAAACTGAAAACCGCCGACTTCAAGACGATCACCCGCGCCAGGCATTTTTCCGATCCGACCCAATTGGCCGACAAGATCTACGCGGCGGGTGAAAATCTTCTTCAGATCGAAGCCGATGGCCGACGTTTCCGGCTTATCGGCATCGGGGTCAGCGATCTGGAAAATGCGGACCGCGCCGATCCGAGAGACCTGCTCGACCAGTCGGCCGAACGACGGAAGAATGCGGAACTGGCCGTGGATCGGCTTCGGGACAAGTTCGGAACGTCAGCTGTCGAACTCGGCCTCACGCACGCAGCGCGCGCGGCGAAGGAAGCCAAGAAGCAGGGTGACAAGTAGTGCGCCTGTCACCCGATCATTTCAAGAAGCGGTCTTGCCCGGTTACTGCTGCGGGCACTCGGTCTCATCGTAAAGCTCCAGCGATGCCATCTTGCCTTGGATGGTGAAATCGCCGTAGTCGAGCTTCAGGTGTCCGCTGATGCCGTTTTCATACAGCCAGAATGACAGCTGATAGACTGGCAGAAGTTCTCCACTTGCGTCTTCGGCACTCGGGTCGAAGTAGGCGACGGTAACGGGCCAGTAGCCCTTGCCGGACAGCGGAGCATCCACGTGGTCAGCATCGGTTTTTGCGTCGTTGACGGCTTTGGCACCGATCACCGTTGTCGTGGCATAAACCTTTTCCCCGGTTTCGGCGCCGTCATAGATGTCGGCTGCAACAAAATGGACACCCGCCTCGGCCGACTTCATGATCGTCAGAAGATGCTCCGTCGGAAACAGCACTTCCCGGCCAATCTCCAGCGATTTTTCCGAAGGTTCCTTCAGTTCGACAGTACGTGCTTTCTTTCCGCTCCGTGCCGTTCCACGGGTCGCTTCGACCAATTTCTGATCGACAAAGGTCTTGGAGAGGAACTGGTAGCTCTCGGCGCGTGGCTCTTCGAAGGAAGTCGTCTGCAGATCAGTGATCTGTGAACCACCGTCGGTATTCTGGAACTCGGTGACAAAGCGGAAGTTTACGCTGTAGCCCTCGCAGGCGCTTCCGGAGAAATCGTAGACCATGCGTCCGTTGAGGCCCGCGATCCCGGCTTGCTCCTCACTGTCTCCCAGGTTCATGTCGTAAACGGCGCGATGGGGCACGAGTTTAAAGCCGGCAGTGCCGCTCGCATCGGCGTCGGTCACGCCAGACACCGCAAAAGCTGCGGCGGCCAAAACGATCGCACCAACGGTCGAGGACACTGACTTCGGAACGCATTGCATCAAAAAAACCTCATTCTCGTCCTGGTGGAAACGCCACCTGGACCGGTTCCACACATTATGCGGCAAACTGCACATTCCGCCACCGCGAATGTGCAGCCATGCCCCAAGCCCCGCTGGACTGTTATTTCACAAATCGTCCTTCTCAAGTGGTGACCGTGGCAATCGAAACCAAGCTCCTCCACAGTTTCCTTTTACCGTACACACCCCATTTTGACCTTGTCACCTGTGACGAATTACGCCAAGACACGCCGAAAGCTCTCAAACTTGGAGACCCCCATGAGCAGCGCGATCGAAGCCCGGCTGAACGAACTTGGCATCACCCTTCCGGAAGCGGCGGCACCCGCGGCCAACTATGTGCCTTTCCTGCAGACCGGCAATCAGCTGTTCGTTTCCGGCCAGTTGCCGATGGCAGGCGGCAAGCTTCAGATCTCCGGCAAGCTGGGTGACGGTCTGGGCATCGACGAAGGCAAGGCCGCTGCCAAGCTGTGCGCCATCAACCTGCTTGCCCAGGCTAAGGCTGCCACCGGAAATCTCGACAAGGTTGCCCGACTGGTGAAGATCGTCGGCTTCGTGAACTCCACGGCCGAATTCGTCGACCAGCCGCAGGTCATCAACGGCGCTTCCGACTTCCTGGTGGAAGCGATGGGCGAAAAGGGCCGCCATGCGCGCTCCGCCGTCAGCGCCGCGTCCCTGCCCTTCGGTGCTGCTGTCGAGATCGAAGCGATTTTCGAAATCGAAGACTGACTGCTTGCGGGGAGCCTGGCCTCCCCCACACTCTTCCCGAAGCCACACCGGCCGGTGAGGCATTTTCCTTCCTGACGAGCCCCCGCCATGACACCGGAACTCGAAGCCATCTTCGCCCGCCCGATCGCCCATCGGGGTTATCACGATGCCGACAACGGCGTCATTGAGAATACGCCTACCGCAATTCAGCATGCGATCGACAAGAATTTCGCGATCGAGGTGGATGTTCAGGAAACGGCAGACGGCGAAGCTCTGGTGTTCCATGACTACACGCTGGAGCGCCTTGCGGAGGGGACCGGCAGGGTTATCGATCTGGCCGCATCCGAGCTCACCAGCATTCACATGAAGACCGGCACAGACAAGCTCTGGCTCCTGAAGGATCTGTTCGATCTTGTCGACGGCCGCGTCCCGCTGGTGGTCGAGATCAAGTCGTTGATGCGCCGTGATGCGCAAATGGACTTTGTCCGGCACGTGACGGACCAGGTGGCGGGCTACAAGGGCCCTGCATGCATCAAGTCATTCGATCCGGACATGTTGTCCATAGCAAAGGCACGCAACGCCTCGGTGCTGCGCGGTATCGTCGCCGACGGCGCCGAGCCCGGACCTGACTATGCCCGCTACAGCCGTGTCGACCGGTTCATCCTGCGCCATATCCTGCATGCACCGCGCACGCGCCCGCATTTCATCTCCTACGGTGTCAAGGACCTGCCAAAGGCCGGACCCAGTCTGCTGCGCTCTGTGTTCAAGGTGCCGCTGATGTCCTGGACGGTGAGGACCACCGAACAACGTGAAAAGGCCGATCGCTACGCAGACCAGATCGTTTTCGAGGGCTTTGACCCGGACAGGAGCGCAGCCCGTTCCCTGTAGAAATAACCATTACACGACATCAACCTCTTGCACTGCAAAATGCCAGCGCTACATCAAGAGTATGGTTTCAATCTTTGGTTTCTTCTGACGCATGACCTCCTCCCGGTCCACGGACGGCAACTCCCCGGCTACAGATGACGGCGGACAGACAGCGACCTTGCGAATCCTGTCTTCCTTGAAGGATGTCACTGCCTCCAACTGGGATCAGGTGGCCAATCCAGGCTGGCAGCTTTCCGGACGGGGGCTCTTGAAGAAAGACCCGAAATGCGAGGCGCTGGCAGAGCTTTCCGGGGCACTTGGCGGCAGTTCCGAATTTGCCGGTGAGGACATCGATTTCAACCCGTTTCTGTCCCACGCTTTTCTGGAGGCTCTAGAGGCTTCCGGATGTGCAACGGAAGCGACAGGCTGGCTACCCAGACACATGGTGCTGGAAGATAGCGGCGGCGAGGTCCTCGGTGCCGTGCCGGCTTATCTCAAGAGTCATTCGCAAGGCGAATATGTGTTCGACCACGGTTGGGCCGACGCCTTCTACCGTGCAGGCGGTGACTATTATCCGAAACTTCAGATCAGCGTGCCCTTCACGCCGGCAACCGGACGCCGGTTTCTGACAGGTGCCGGTGTCAACCGTGAAGCGGGCCTGCAAGCGCTTGCCGCCGGTCTGGTACAGGTATGTCAGCGCTCCGGGGCTTCATCCGTGCATGCCACTTTCCTGACCAAACCAGAATGGGACAGTCTGGGTGAACTAGGATATCTGCAACGGACCGATCAGCAGTTTCACTGGGAAAACCACGGTTACGACAATTTCGATGGCTTTCTGGCAGATCTGGCGTCGCGCAAGCGCAAGGCCGTCAAGAAAGAGCGGCGCGAAGCCCTGAGCGCTGAGGGCATTGAGGTGGAATGGGTTACCGGGTCCGATCTGACCGAGGCCCATTGGGACGCCTTCTACAAATTCTACATGGACACGGGTTCACGGAAGTGGGGCCGCCCCTATCTGAACCGGAAATTCTATTCACTGATCAATGAGAGGCTGGCTGACCGCACCTTGCTGGTTCTTGCCAAACGGCATGGCCAATACATTGCCGGTGCCCTCAACTTCATCGGCTCGCACACCTTGTTCGGGCGTCATTGGGGCTGCACCGAGCACCATCCGTTCCTGCATTTCGAACTCTGCTACTACCAGGCGATCGACTTTGCCATCGCCAACAAGTTGAAGCGCGTTGAAGCCGGCGCTCAAGGCGCCCACAAGCTGGCGCGCGGCTATCTGCCGACCACCACCTATTCCGCCCACTGGATCGCGCATGAAGGGCTACATCAGGCTGTCGCCGATTTTCTGGAACACGAACGCCTTGCCGTCGAACGCGAGAACGAGGCGCTGGCCGAACACGCACCATTCCGCAAGATCGACCAAGAGACCTGAACCTTGGTGTGCACTTAGCAATCAAGCCGCATTTCGTATTGTTGGAGCAGCTCTTCCGCACCTGACAGGCGCAGGAATGCGTTGGCGCTTTGCGCAGCGGTGTCGACGTTGACAAACCGTAGTTCGGATCCGCCCAAGGCCTCCATCAGCCCCTGCAACAAGGCTCGGCCAATGCCTTTGCGACGATGGTTCTTGTGAACGGCGATCTGCGCGACCGCGCCATCGGCAAAACTCGCCCCCCACCCCAGAATTTCATCGTCCTGACGAACAGCCAGAAGATGGATATCCGGGCTCAAACCACGAAGCCCGGCAATACTGTTCTGGGGGGTCGGCAAGGTATCGAAATAGAGGCTGGTATCATCGGGAAGATCGTTCAACCCGATCCGCTCGGGCACCCACACTCCGACCTGCGCCTTGAGTGCCATGCTGTTCACGAGCCGAAAGACACCAAGTGTCCTTTCGCGGCGAAAGCCAAAGGCTTCATAAGCAGCAACCGCCTTTTCGTTTGTCGTGATGACCTCAAGCTGCAGGCCTTTCGCACCGACCTCAAGCTGCATTTCGAGGACCGCAGCAAGGAGCTTTCTCGACAAGCCTTTGCGACGATGCGCAGGACTGGTCCCGACGGACAACGTATAGGCCCTGTCGCCATAACTGGAGTTCGGCAAGCTCGAAAACCAGAAGGCTGCAATCTCTTCCCCTGCCATCGCAACGAAGGAATGCTCTGCCGAAAACCCGCGCTGGCGCTGAAACTCACGGAAATCCTTCTCGCTCAGATGCAGTGGCGTGACGTAATCCGAGAAAGCAGTGTTCAAGGCCTCGCACAGCTGGTCAGCACCAAACGAGCGGCAATCGACAATCTGGTAGGACATGGAAGTTTCCGAGAAATGCGGGAGGTCGCAAGGAACCTCCGGTCCCTGTTCCAGGAGCCCGGAGCAATGTGCAACGTCGGTCGTTCATGACCGGCGCCATCACGATTTCTGTCATGAAGGTGAGGTCAGTCGTAGGCGTCCACGACGTCGTACATCACCGGTTCGAAACACTTGCACAATGAACTGATACGCCGGTTGCGCTCACGCATTTCCGGTGAACGCAACATGGCCAGGAAATCCTCCCGTCGCCGCCACTGCGAATAATTGGCGATACGGGTTTGAGCATCGTTGACATGCAGCCCGGCACCAATGAAGCCCGGCTGATGGCTAATGAAATTCTCGTAGGCGTCCTTCAGTTCGTCCAGAAGGTCGTAGCATGTGCCCGGTGTCATTTCGAAAGTGGTAATGACGGTCTGGCAATCGCGGTCGCTTGAAATTTCAGGCATGGGGCTCTCCTCCTCCGCCGGTACCTCCGAGGCTGGCACGTTTTTAGCGGACCGGCAATATGGGGAGGATTACGTGGCACGGGGGACCATCCATTCTGCTTTACGGCTTTACGCTTCCAATTACCTTTGTGAGCCTCTTTCAGGCCGGCTCGACACCCTCAACTTTCATGCTGTTCACCGCCTGGAGCGCAAGGGACAGCAGGTTTTCGAAATGGGTGGTTCGGGAAGACCCGCATCGCCAGACGAGATGCATCGTCCGGCGCATCGGCAAGCCCTCGATCTTCTTCAACAGAAGATCCGGCTCCTTTCCGAACTCGGACGCAATGTATGCGGCGGGAAAGAGTGCCAGTCCCATGCCGATCGAAGCCATCTGGCGCAAGGCATCAAGGCTTGTGCCTTCATAGTCCTGCCGAAAGTCCGCACCCGCGGCATGTGCCAATGCCTGAACATCGTTGTGGAGGCGAAACCCCTGACCGAGTGCAAGCAGCTTCTCGCCGCGCAACATATCCACCGGGATCACATCGACACCAGCCAAGGGGTGCGACTTCGGCACGGCAAGTGAAACGCTTTCCCGGCACAGCACCTGTGCCGTCCACTGATCCGATGACGCAAAATCCGGTGTCAGAATGCAGTCGAGCGCACCGGACATCAGTCCCTCTTCCAGGAGATTGGGCCTGTCTTCACGGATGTAGAGCTCAAGAAGCGGAAATTCACGTTTCAGGATTGGCAAAAGGTAGGGCATGAAATACGGCCCGAATGTGGGCGAGACCCCAAGGCGGATCAGACCGCCGAGATTGGATTGCCCTGCCTGGGCGACAGTCACGATTTCGTCGAGATTTTCGAGGGTACGCCGTGCAAGCGGCAGCAGGCGCTCACCGGAGGCCGTCAGGCTGATCCCCCCACTGCCGCGCTCCAGCAAGGTGCAGCCAAGTTGCTCTTCAAGCAGCTTGAATTGCGCTGAAAGCGTCGGCTGCGAGACGTGGCAGCGAGAGGCAGCCCTGCCGAAGTGCAAGGTTTCTGCAAGTGCAACGAAATACTCCAGCTGCCGTGACGATGGCCGAAACCGCATGTCGCCTCCCTGAATGATAGAAAATTTCTATCAATTCAATTGAAACAATGTATTTCATCTATTCCCTCCTCGTATCCATATCAAGGGTGTCGAAGACACAGCCCACGAAAGAGGAGCAGGCGATGTACAACAGACTGAAGTCGCTGCGCAGCCAGCACAACACCCTGGATTCCCTGATCCGCAGAGAGGAAATGCACCCTTATCCGGATACGCAGCACATACGGTCGTTGAAGAAATTCAAGCTTCGGTTACGGGATGAGATTACCCGGATCGAGACCAATCTGAGCTCCTCTCAGCTGGTCTATTGACCGACAACACAACGCCAATCGGGAGGTTTTGAATGAATCCGTTCCTGCCATTCTTTTCACCCTTTGCGGCCCTGCAGCGCATGCCTTCCAGACAGTCCCGCCTGAAGGATATCGATGCTCGCATGGCTTCGTTCCTGCGCGAGAAACAGACGTCGGGCGCCGCCTGCCCCAAGGTGCTCGACAACGTCAAGACCGCAAGGAGCACAGTCCAGCGCGAGATGGTCTCGGCACGTTAGAACCACGTCCCGAAAAGAGGACGGGTTCCCGGCCCCAACCGGATTTCCGCCATCCGGACCACGCTGACCATCCAGCTGGACATCCCGCCCGCAGGCCTCGCGGGCGGGTTTTCTTTTTCGTTGCCTTACCGTAAGCCGCGCTTTCTAATTCGGCTCGAAACAGTGTTTCGGCAACGGTTCAGGGAAACCCGCATGACCTCATCGCCCTACTACTCTCCAAGCGGCGGTCACCCGCCACAAACCCAGCTGCTGACCGACCGGGCCGTCTTCACGGAGGCTTATGCCGTCATCCCGAAGGGAACGATGCGTGACATCGTCACCAGTTATCTGCCGTTCTGGGAAAAGACCCGGCTTTGGGTGCTGTCACGCCCTCTCTCCGGATTTGCAGAGACCTTCTCCCAATACATCATGGAAGTGCAGCCGGGCGGTGGCAGCAAGAACCCGGAGCAGGACGCCGATGCAGAAGCCGTTCTCTTCGTGGTGCAAGGAAAACTGACACTGACAATCGAAGGAACTGTGTACGTACTGGAAGACGGCGGATACGCCTATCTACCGGCCGGTTGTGCCTGGACGGTCGAAAATTCGGCCGATGCTCCAGTCCGGTTTCACTGGATCCGGAAAGCCTATGAAGCAGTCGAGGGACTGGCTGCCCCGGATGCATTCGTAACGAACGAAAAACAGATCAAGCCGACCGAAATGCCGGGGACGGACGGCAAGTGGGCAACCACCCGTTTCGTCGCTCCGGAAGACCTGCGTCATGACATGCATGTGACCATCGTCACCTTCGAACCGGGTGCCGTTATCCCGTTTGCCGAAACCCATGTGATGGAGCACGGGCTTTACGTGCTGGAGGGCAAAGCCGTCTACAGGCTCAATCAGGACTGGGTCGAGGTTGAAGCCGGTGACTACATGTGGCTGCGCGCCTTCTGCCCGCAAGCCTGTTATGCCGGCGGGCCAGGCAAGTTCCGCTATCTGCTCTACAAGGATGTCAACCGGCACATGAAACTCAGTCGCGGCTGAAAGGCAGACTGAGAAAATGAGTCCGGATACGTCGACAAGATATTGATATCACGAGACTAGATGGCTCTGGAGGCCATAGCGAAAACCGGAACGGCATTTCCGTGTTTCCTGCACTCCTTGGCGTGACGGGTTGGTCCCATGATCAAGCCATGGGGGCCCGGTGTTGGTTGGCGTTGGGATGTCATTTGAGAGAAAGACAAAAGGCGGCTCGAAGGCCGCCTTTCAAGTTTGTGAGTGACCGCGTCTGGGGTTACTTGGCCGGAACAGCATCCGCAGGGACTGACGGCTCCGCCTTCGTCTTGTCCTTCTTCGGCGGGCGAACCCGGAAGAACAGGGCATAGAGCACGGGTGCGGCAATCAGGGTCAGCACGGTGGCAAACGCCAGACCACCCATGATCGTCACTGCCATGCCTCGGAAGAAGGCATCCGACAGAAGCGGTGCCATGCCGAGGATGGTGGTAATCGCCGCCAGCATCACTGGCCGCATACGCGAGACGCTGGCATCGATGATTGCCTGGTATTTGTCCCTGCCCTCGCCAATCAGAAGATCGATCTCTTCCAGAAGCACGATGGCATTCTTGATCAACATGCCGGAAAGCGACAGGAAGCCCAGCAGCGACATGAAGCCGAAGGCCGTGTCCGTGGCCAGCAAGGCAATCGCAACACCATTGATCGACATGGGCACCATCAGCCAGATGATCAGCGGCTGACGCACGGAGCCGAACAGCAGGATCGAGATGATCAGCATGACCAGGAAACCGAGCGGCAGCTGCGCACCCAGAGATTCCTGCGCATCGTTGGTGCTTTCATATTCACCGCCCCACTCCAGCGCATAGCCCGGCGGCAGCTCGATGGCCTCGATTTGCGGACGGACCCTTGCAAGAGCAGCAGTCGCGGTTTCGCCCGCAGTCGTCTCAGCCTTCACCGTAAGCGTACGCACGCGATCACGGCGATGGATGAGCGTATCCTGAGGCTCCATCACGAATTCCCGCACAACCTGCTCGATCGGCACATAGCGGCGTTCATTGCTGCTCAGGACCAGGGAGTCCGACACGCTCTCGTTGACGGAGATGCCGTTCTGCTCGGCCTTGCGGGCGACAATCGGAATGCTCTCGTCGACATCTCGGTAGGAGCCGACACGAATGCCTTCAGTCGAAAATTGCAGGGCGACCGACAGCTCCTCGCGGGTCACGCCGGAAATTCGGGCGCGGTCTTCATCGAAGATCGGCCGCACGACAAGTTCGCGCTGGCGCCAGTTTGTGTTGACGTCTGCAAGCTTGTTGTCAGACATCGCGAAGATCGCCTGCGCCTCGTTGCCGAGCCGCTTGAGCTCATCGGCATCCGGACCGGAGAACCGTGCCTCGATCTTGGCACCGCCACCGGGACCGAACACCAGGCGCTTGGTGATGATCTGAGCAGACGGGAAACGTTCTGCGAACTTCTCCCTCAACTCAAGCGCCAGCATGTCGATCTCTTCACGATCATGTGTTCGGATGATCATGTGGCCATAGGCCGGGTTGGCGTCTTCCGGTGCGTAGGTCAGCATGAAACGCGTTGCACCACCGCCCGCAAAGCTTGTGACGGTTGCCACCCGCTCATCCGTGAGGACGATTTTCTCCATCTCCTTCAGGTCCGCCTCGGTCGACCGGATATCGGTTCCCTGGGGTGACCAGTAATGGACATAGAAGATCGGTGTGTTGCTGTCCGGAAAGAAGGCCTGCTTCACGTTGCCGAAGGCCATGACACAGACAACCGTTATCCCGACAAGGGCGGCAACGGTCAGCAGCCGGACATGCAGGGAACCGATCAGAATCCCGCGATAGGCCTTGTAGAGAATGCCCTTGTAAGGGTCATGATCGTCCAGATTGCCGGTGGCGGTTCTGAAGAAGTACTTGCCGAACAGCGGGGTCACAGTGATCGCGAAGACCCACGACAACAGCAGCGATATTCCGATCACGGCAAACAACGAGAACAGAAACTCACCGGTAGCATCCGGCGACAGGCCGATGCCGGAAAATGCCATGATACCGATGACGGTTGCCCCCAGCAGGGGCCACATGGTCTGAGCGACGACGCGGCTGGCCGCCTCGATCGCCTTCTGGCCACGCTGCATGTTGATCATCATGCCTTCCGCAACCACGATGGCGTTGTCCACCAGCATGCCCATGGCAATGATAAGCGCACCGAGCGAGATGCGCTCCATCTCGATGGCGAAGATGCGCATGAACAGAACGGTTGCCATCACGGTCAACAGAAGCACAGTGCCGACCACGATTGCCGCGCGCCACCCCATGAACAGCGCCAGAACACCGATCACGATCACGACGGAGGCCGCAAGGTTCATGATGAAGCCGTTTACGGATTCATCGACCACGATATTCTGCTCGTAGATGGGATGGATCTGCATGCCGACCGGCAGTTGCGCTTCGACGGCGGCAAGCTTCTCGATCACCCGTTCGCCGACTTCGACAATATTGGTGCCATCGACCTGAGACACGCCGATCGTCACTGCCGCGTGGCCATCATGGCGTATCAACCTGTCCGGCTTCTCCGGCTCGCCCAACTCCAGCGTCGCAATGTCGGACAGGCGGATCATTGCCGTCGACCCTGCCCTGCCGATGACGAGATCCTGAATGCCGCGGAAGTCGTCAAAGGCGGAAGCCGTCATGAGGCGAATGCGTTTGTCACCTGAAACACCCGACCCGTTGGTCTGAATACGGTTTTCCGCATCCAGCACACCGATCACGTCGGTGAAGGTGATGCCGAGCCCGGCCATCTTGTCCTGATTGACATTCAGGTAGATGACATCCTGCGGTTCGCCGGCAACTTCCACCTTGCCGACCCCGGGAACCGTCAGGAGTTCGCGCCGGATACGCTTGACCGTGTCGCGAATGTCCCGGTTGGTATAACCGTCGGCAGTGAAGGCGTAGAAAAGGCCATAAACATCGCCGAAATCGTCATAGACCAGCGGCGTTCCCGCCCCTGTCGGCAGGTTCCGGACCTCGTCATTGACCTTGCGCCGCAATTCGTCCCAGACCTGAGGCAATTCCTCGCCGTCGTAGGTCGGCTTGATTTCGACGCTGATGCGCGACAAGCCGGGCTCCGACACGGATGTGATCAGATCCAGTTGCGGCATCTGCTGGATGGCCGTTTCGAGGTTTTCGGTAATTTCGTTTTCGACTTCAGCCGCAGTTGCGCCTGGATAGCTGGTGATCACCTGAGCCTGCTTGATGGTGAACGCAGGATCTTCCAACCGCCCCACAGTGGAGAGGCCCCAGAGCCCGCCCAGAAGCGACATGATCACGATCATCCAGGTGTTGACCGGCTTTTGAATGGAGTAGCGTGCAATATCCAAGGTTTCTGATCCTCTTGCCTGTCCGGAACCGGATCAGTTCAAACGCCGTACGACCTGGCCGTCGCTGAGATAGGCGACGCCGGCGGAAACGATGTCATCGCCTTTTTCCAGGCCGGAGCGGACCGGAATGAAGTCGCCCATGACCGTGCCGATTTCGACCGGGTTCTTGGACACGGCGCCCGTGTCGGCATCGAATTTCCAGACGTAGGCGCTGCCATCACCGTCGACTGCAATTGCACTTGAGGGCACCAGGAACTGTTCTCCCAGTTCCAGACCTTCCGGCAGAAACTTCACGGTGACAGAAGCCGTCATGCCGGGTGACAGCTGCTCAGCGCCGTCGCGAGGCATGGCAAGGGTGATACGATAGGTTTGCGCCACATCGTCGACCTGGCTGGAATGCTCGCGGTAGGTCAGCGGAAACAGCTTGTCGCCATAGGCCGGGAACCTTGCCTCGATCGAGGCCACTTCAGACTCAGATACCCGTCCGAACAGCGCCTCGGCAACGTTGATGTCCACCTGCACTTCCGACACATCGTGAAGCCGCACAACCGGTGTGCCGACACTGACCGTGGTGAAATTGTCGACCAGTCGTACTGAGACGATCCCGTCGAAAGGTGCTTTCAACGTGGTGTATTCGAGGTTCTGCTTGGCTTCCTTCAACGTCTCAAGCGCAAGGTCGTGCTTGTTCTTCTGCTCGTCGTAGGCGGACTGTGAGATCACGGAGCGTTCGCGCAGGGTTTCCAGCCGGTCGAGTTCCCTCTTTGCCTGCTCGGCATTGATCGTCGCCTCGCGGACGGCACGGTCGTAGTCAGTCGTGTCCAGCGTGGCGATCAGGTCGCCCTCTTTCACGCGCTGGCTCTCCAGAACCGGAAGCGCCACAAGCTTGCCCGGCACCTGAAAGGACAGGTCGACGGTCTTTACCGCCGCAACCCGGCCCGCGAACCGCCGCTCCAGCAGACCTATCTGGTCTGTCACCGTAAAGATCTTCGCAGGTCTCGGCGCGGCGTGAAGCTTTGCTTCTGCTTCGGAAACCGGATCAACTGCGTCTTCCTGGCAGGCTGCGAGCATCCCCGCAGCAAACAGGAGGGCGACCCAACGGCGGATTGGGGCTTTGTGAAGTGCCAGCATTTGGTCTTCCGTTCTAGTCTTGGAGTTGGGTCAGACGCTTGCGCAGCTCCTGAAAAACCAGCGCGCGTTCTTCATCTGTGAAAATCGTGACGCAATGCGCCTCGGAGAAATGCAGACCTTCCAGGCACGCCCAGATTGCCCAGGCTTTGCCGCGGTCGGAAAGTTCGGCTTCGATGGCCGCCTTCATACGGGATTTCACGCCCATGAAGGGTTCACTCAGGTCGGGACGGTCTGCTTTCGTGGCCAGCATGGCCTGCGCAAGATCCCGCTGCTCACTCAGCCAGCCTTCGGTGACTTCGATCATGGCGCTCAAGGTCGGGCATTCGGAAGAAAGGTTCCGCTCCCGCGCAGCGGACACTTCGGCTTCGAACTGGCCCGCAAGGAATTCCACCATGCCTGTAATCAGCGCGTCCTTGGTGGGAAAATTATAGAGCACCCCACCTTTCGAAAAGCCGCTTTCCTCGGCCACGGCATCCATGGTGAGGCTTTGCGCTCCCGAGCGTCTCACGACTTCGAGTGCAGCCTTCAGTATTTCCGATTTTGATTCATGCGAGTTGCGTGTCGAACGCGCGGCCATTTCTATACCGTCCAGTCAGTACAGTTTCGCGCTATTTATACCGTCCAGCCGGTACAGACAAGTGGCACGCTGGCATAAATCCGCCAGCTTTTTCATCCAGCACTCACTCGAAGCGTGTCCAGGCAGCCGGACACCCCAAAAACTGGCACGGGCAAGAGCCTGTGCCAACCGACAGAACCTGATTTTTTTCGAGATCGATCCAGGTAAAAAACAGGAGCCAGCCGGGAGTTCGGATCAGGCTGCAGCGTTCTTGCGCATTGCAGCTTCGTTTGCCGCCTGTTCTGCGGCGGCAGCTTCCGCTGCAAGCCGCGAACGCTCATTGGCTTCTTCATCGGTACGTTCTGCAAAGGCGATGAATTCATCGGCTGGCATGGGGGCTGCGAAGAAGTACCCCTGGGCAGCGGTAACGCCAAGCTCAAGCAACCGGTCGATCTGCTCTTCCATCTCGACACCTTCGGCAATGATGCCCATGCCCAGATTGTCGGCCAGTTCGACCATGGAATCGACGATGGTCGTCGAGTTGTCATCCGACCCGATGGTATCGATGAACATCTTGTCGATCTTGATGATATCGACGCCCAGCTTCTGCAGGTAAGCCATGCCGCCGTGGCCGGTGCCAACGTCGTCCAGCGCCACACGCACACCCAGGGCCTGCAGTTCCGCGATGATCTTGCGGGCGAGTTCCATATCTTCCAGTGGATGGCGTTCGGTCACTTCCACGACGATCTGCTGGAAGGAAATCCGGGACTTTTCGAAGATCGAACGGATGTCGGAAATGATTTCGCGATCCAGGAAGTGTCCCGCGAAAAGGTTGATCGACAGCTTCAGGTCCGGGTTATCGCCATAAAGGTCGCCGATTTCCTCCGACGACACGCGCATCATGTGGCGGGTCATGTCGAAGATATGGCCATTGTTTTCGGCATAAGCCATAAACTGGCCCGGCGAAACGATCATGCCGTTTGGACGGCGCCAGCGCATCAGGATCTCGCAGCCGCGCAACCGGCCACTCTCGATGTCCATGACAGGCTGATAGTAGGGGATGAATTCGCCATTGCGGATCGCGGCGATGAATTCGTCGTCGGCCTCCCGCTCCGGACGCCAGGACAACCAGACGCCGATGGCAACGAACAGAAGTGCAATGCCGGCACAGGCGGCGGCCGCAACGACCTTCAGATCCTGCACGACATTACCGGCGGCCGAAATCGGCGCGGTGATCGTCGCGACCAGCGGATAGAGCTGCGAGGAGACCTCGACAGACAGGATTTGCGAAGGATCGGTCGCCTCGGAGTTATAGCCGCCGATACTGTACCAGAGCAGATTGTTGCCGAGGCGCAGTTCGGCTCTGCGATAGGAGCGCAGATATTCCGGGCCGGGGTCGATGGCAATGACGGCGGGCGTCACTTCCGCGAACAGACGGGTCTGGTCCTTGAGATCCCAACTGATCACCGCTGCGCGAGCCCCGAGGTAGTTGCGGTCCAGCATGCCGATACCGACCAGCGGGCCGTCTTCGCGCATCGGAGGAAGAACGACCTTCCCGGCCAGATCTCGATCCGGAATGATGCACATGCGTTGACCTGCCGCGTCCGCCAGCCCGATGGCGTCGATCATGCCGTGCTCGACGATCTGTTTTTCGTAAATGCCACGGTCTTCGGCGCTACAGGTTTGCACGTCGTCTCGGTCCAGTCGCTGCAGCAGGGAGACGGTCGTGGAAATTGCCTCTTCGGCGCGATGGATGGCCACATTTCCCATGGCTTCCATTTCGACGACAGCGCGGCGTTCCGCATATTGGTTGAGGATGACATTGATCGCAAAAAGCGGAGCAGTCGCCAGCGCAAGGGCGATCAGCACCGTTTTTACAAAACCAACATAGCGGAAAGACAAGTCGCAGGCCTGTTCGTGAATAAACTCTTTCTGACCATGGCTGATCTGGGTAAACAAGGACTGAAGATTCAGCAGTTTCATTCAGATCAAAGCGACCTGCCTCATTGCCGTGTTAGCTGCAGGACAGACGAGAAAAAGCCGGACTTCGGGAGGGTTACATGCAGGCATTGTTTATTGGACAAGCCTATATCGACGTTACGTTTTTGACCGACCAGCTGCCGACGGGCGACGAAAAGACGATTGCCCGGGATTACGCGATCAGTTTCGGCGGCAATGCCGTAACAGCAGCGTTCTGCTGCGCCAAACTGGGTGGCAAGCCGGAACTGTTATGTTCGCAGGCGGATGACTGGCTGGCGCGGATGTTCCTGGACATGGCCGCGGCCTACGGCATTTCCATTCACGGGCGCAAGGTGCGCGAGAGTTCGCTCTCCTTCATCATGCCGAAGGGAGGCAAGCGTGCCATCGTGCGCTGCCGCGACAACGAATTCCTGCATCCTTTCCCTCCCCTCACGCTTACCGGCATGAAGGCATTGCATCTGGATGGCCACATGCCGGATGCAGCCCTCCACTATGCGACCACATGCAAGAACCTCGGCATTCTGACGTCTCTCGACGGAGGTGCGGTGCGCGAGAACACGGACGAGCTTTTGAACCAGATCGACATTGCGGTCGTTTCCGAACGGTTCTGCCAGCAGCTTGGCATGTCGACCGGCGAGACCCTGGCGTATTTGCGTACCAAGAACTGTCCCGTCGGCGCAGTCACGCTCGGCGACGAAGGCATGGTCTGGTACGAAGCCGGCGGTCCGGACAAGGTTATGCCGGCCCTGAATGTACCCTTGTCGAAAGTGGTCGATTCCAATGGAGCTGGCGATGTGTTCCACGGCGCCTATGTTGCATCCTACCTGCAATGGCCGGAAAGAAGCTGGGACCAGCACTTCCGCTTTGCACGTGGTGCCTCGACCCATGCGATCCAGCACCTGGGCAACGAAGCCAGCCTGCCGACACTGGAAGACATCGAACGCGCCAACAGCACCTTCCTGGAAAAGGCAGCTGCCTGACACAATCAACCCCGGTAAAGCACTGGCGACAAGGCCTTCGCGTTTCAACCGGGGAAAGTGTGACGCAGGACATATTTTGTTCGAATAAGCCCGGCTATTGCTTCAACCGGCTTTCGCCTTGCCACACTGTGGAACTTACCCCAGAGTGGGACCACCTCTATTTCGTGGAGATTTTCAATGATGTTTTCCCGTTCGCCCCGGATCGCAGCCGGTCTGACAGCCGCTGTCAGTCTGCTCGCTCTACAAGCCTCTCCGGCTCTTGCCTTCGATCCGTCCGGGAACGAGATTGCCGATGCGTTCCTGTCGCTGCTGGACGCTGAAAAAGGCACCGTCGAGAGCTATGGTTCGGTTGACGAAGCAGGTGGCGCCGTCACGCTCAGCGACATCGTCATCAGCAAGGAAGACGAGGAAGGCGCAAGCGTCACCATCGCTTCCACCGTTCTGACGGGCGGCGAAATCCAGGCTGACGGCCGGCTCAAACTGGCAAGTCTCGACATGAGCAACCTTCAGCTCACGGCCGAGGACGGCGGCATGTCGCTGGCAGACCTCAAGGTTACGGAACTTCTCTTGCCCACGCCGGAAGAAGCTGCGTCCGATACGCCGCCGGTCGGGCCCGGCTACAAGACGTTTGAAGCCAACAGCATCCAGATCCGCGATGAAGACAACCAGATTGCCGACATCGTAAAAATCTCCTCTTCGATCGATGCCATGGACGGCGATCTTCCGACGGCCGGCAGTTTCGCCGTGACCGGCGCCACGATTGATGTGAAGGAACTGGAATCGAAAGAAACCAAGTCCCTCACGGATCTCGGTTATGAAACCCTGACTGTTGATGTTGCCGGGTCAGGCAAATGGGATCCGGAAGCAGCCACGCTTGTGGTGCCGGAACTCAAGATCGATGCCAAGGAAGCCGCCAGCCTGTCGCTTTCCTTCTCCATGGGCGGGGTTACCCGGGAAGTGGTCACCCAGCTCAACGAAAAGTCGGAGAAGCCGGAAGAAGCGATGGCGCTTCTGCAGAACGTGACCATCGAAAATGCCAAGATCCGGCTGGACGACGCCTCTTTGACCGGACGCGTTCTGGATCAGGAATCGAAAAAGGCCGGTGTTGACACGCCAACCTATGTAGCTGGCCTCACCGGCACGCTGCCGATGATGCTTGGCATGCTGCAGAACAAGGAACTGGAAGGCAAGGTCGCTCAGGCTGTGACCCAGTTCCTGAACACACCAGGCTCGCTGGAACTGACGGCGGCACCTGGCGCGCCGGTTCCCCTGTCCCAGATCATGGGAACGGCGATGTTCGCGCCCCAGATGATCCCGCAGATCCTTTCGGTCGGCATCACCGCCAACCAGTAACTCTGCCTTCAAACAGCAAAAAGCCCGGACCTTGTCCGGGCTTTTCTTGTTTGTGCGTTCAAGAATGCAGGCTTACTCGGCTGCCTCGTTCCGGCTCTGGAACTGCAGTTCGCACAAGCGCCGATATATGCCGTCGTGCTCGAACAATTCGTCATGCGTGCCACTTTCAAGGACGCGCCCCCTGTCCAGAACGAGTATCTTGTGCGCGTGGCGAACCGTGCTGAGCCGGTGGGCGATCACAAGCGTCGTGCGGCCTTCCATCAGTGTTTCGAGCGCGGACTGGATCTTGGCCTCGGATTCCGCGTCGAGAGCGGAGGTCGCCTCGTCCAGCAACAGGATCGGCGCATCAAGCAGCATGGCGCGCGCGATGGCAACCCGCTGACGCTGACCGCCGGACAACCGGCCGCCACCGTCGCCTGCCAATGTGTTGTAGCCTTCAGGCAATTCGAGGATGAAGTCATGAGCGTTTGCCGCCTTTGCCGCCGCCTCGATCTCTTCCTGCGTCGCATCGGGCCTGCCGATTGCGATGTTGTCGCGGATGCTGATGTTGAAGAGGTAGGAGTCCTGACTGACGTAGGCAATGTTACGGCGCAGGGAACCCATCGTCACCGATTTGATCGGCTGGCCGTCAACGCAGATCGTACCTTGCTGCGGATCGTAGAAACGCTCGATCAAGGCAAAGACCGTTGATTTCCCGGCGCCGGATGCACCAACCAGTGCCGTTGTCTTGCCGCCCTCAGCCATCAAGGTCAGCCCGTTCAGGGCAGCACCTTCGCCATAGGAGAACTTGACGTCCTTCAGTTCGATCTGCCCGCTATCAACCTTGAGGTCCGGTGCATTTTCGACCTGCTCCAGGTCCGGCTGCTCGTCGATCAATTCGTACATCAGACGAACGCCGACCAGTGCCTTGCTGAGATTGACATTCAGGCGGGCCAGACGGCGCGCCGGATCGTATGCAAGCAACAAGGCGGTGATGAACGCGAAGAACGCACCGGGATCCTTGCCCAGTTCCACCACCGAATATCCACCGTAGAAGATAACCAGTGCGATCGCGAACCCGCCGAGGGATTCCATCAGCGGGGATGTCCGCGCCGTTAGCGCCGCAATCTTGTTGGACTGGCGCTCGACTTCAGAGACGGATGTCGCCATCCGCTGCTGCATCGTCTGCTCCATTCGGAAAGCCTTGACGATGCGAATACCCAGCACGGTTTCCTGCAGGGTCGAGCCGATCTTGGCGTTCGAAACCACCTGCCGCTTGGCGTAGGTCTTCACCCGCTTGACCAGAAAACTGACACCGACGACGATCGGCGGCATAATCACCAGTGCGAGAAGGCTCATCAGGGGATCCTGGACAATCATCACGCCGACGAGACCGATCAGGGTCAGAATATCCCGGCCAAGGCTGAGCACGATCATGTCGATGACCGAACGGGCACTGCCGGCACCCGTGTTCACGCGAATGCCCAGTTCCGGCAGGGACATCCGGTCGTAGTAGGCCTGGTCCTGCATGGTGAGCCGCTTGAACAAGCGGTTCTGAAGGTCGGCAACAATCGCGTTGCCTACCCTTGAGAGAACGACCATCTGACCGTAGGTCGAAGCACCCTTGAGGGTGAATATGCAGATGACCGCTCCGGCGATGACATAGATCATCGTCTTGTCGCGGTTGATGAACACCTCGTTGATGACATCCTTCATGATCCAGGCACTTGCGGCGGTCGTCGCCGCTACCATGCCCATGAAAACGAAGGCCACCATGTAGCGTGGTATGTAGGCCCGGAGATTTTCACTCAACAGGCGCTTGATGACTTGGACCGTGCCATCCGGATCGTTCCAGATCTCCCATTTTGCAGGGTTGAGCACTGTAAGCCGCCTTTCCAAAAACTCGCTAAGCTTAGCATGACTGAGGCCGGCTAGGCCGGCCTCAAGCCTCTGTTGCAGAGGGTTATCCCTATTTAACGGTTACCCGCAAGTAGGTTGTTATCAGGCGTCCGGCAAGTTCAGACGCAAATGCAGATCGCGAAGCTGAGCCGATGTCGCTTCGCTCGGTGCGCCCATCATCAGGTCTTCCGCCTTCTGGTTCATCGGGAAGAGCATGACTTCACGGATGTTGGCTTCATCAGCCATCAGCATGACCATGCGGTCGATGCCGGCCGCGCAGCCGCCATGCGGAGGAGCGCCATACTGGAATGCATTGACCATGCCGCCGAAGCGCTTGTCGACTTCCTCAGCCGGATAGCCGGCAATTTCGAAAGCCTTGTACATGATCTCCGGCTTGTGGTTCCGGATCGCGCCGGAAACCAGCTCGTGACCGTTGCAGGCCAGATCGTACTGATAACCGCGAACTTCCAGAGGATCGCCTTCCAAAGCTTCCATTCCGCCCTGAGGCATGGAGAACGGGTTGTGTTCGAAATCGATCTCGCCGGTTTCCTCGTCGCGCTCGTAGATCGGGAAATCCACGATCCAGGCAAATTCGAACCGGTCCTTGTCGGTATGGCCGAGCTCTTCGCCGATGATGACACGGGCCTTGCCTGCGACCGGCTCGAACTGCTTCGGCTTGCCACCAAGGAAGAAGGCCGCATCACCGACGTCGAGACCCAGCTGGGTGCGGATCGCTTCGGTGCGTTCCGGACCAATGTTCTTGGCCAGCGGACCGGCAGCTTCCATGGAACCGTCTTCAGCCTTGCGCCAGAAGATGTACCCCATACCCGGCAGGCCCTGCTCCTGGGCGAACTTGTTCATGCGGTCGCAGAACTTGCGGCTTCCACCCTTCGGTGCCGGGATAGCGCGGATCTCGGTGCCCGGCTGCTCCAGCAGCTTGGCAAAGATTGCAAAACCGGATCCTGCAAAATGCTCGGAGACGATTTCCATCTTGATCGGGTTTCTGAGGTCCGGCTTGTCGGTGCCGTACCAGAGCGCTGAATCCTTGTAGGAAATCTGCGGCCAGTCGCGGTTGACCGGACGGCCGTTGCCGAAACGCTCGAAGCAGCCTGCAATCACCGGCTCAATGGTATCGAACACGTCCTGCTGGGTGACGAAGGACATTTCCATGTCGAGCTGGTAGAAGTCGGTCGGTGAACGATCGGCACGCGGGTCTTCATCGCGGAAACACGGCGCAATCTGGAAGTACTTGTCGAAGCCGGAGACCATCAGCAGCTGCTTGAACTGCTGTGGTGCCTGCGGCAGGGCGTAGAACTTGCCGGGGTGCAGACGAGAGGGAACCAGGAAGTCACGCGCGCCCTCAGGGGAAGAGGCCGTGATGATCGGCGTCTGGAATTCGTTGAAGCCGATGTTCCACATGCGGTCACGCAGATCGCGCACCACATTGGAGCGCAGGATCATGTTCTGGTGCAGCTTCTCGCGGCGCAGATCCAGGAAACGGTACTTCAGACGAACTTCTTCCGGATAGTCCAGATCACCGAAGACCGGCAGCGGCAGTTCCTTCGCCGCACCCAGGATTTCCATCTCGCGGATGAAGACTTCAATGTCACCGGTCGGAAGTTCGGCGTTGATGGTTTCGTCGGTGCGCTTCTTCACGTTGCCGTCGATGCGGATACACCATTCGGAACGCACGGTTTCGGCCAGTTTGAAGGCCGCAGAGTCGGGGTCGACCACGCACTGGGTGACACCGTAGTGATCGCGCAGATCGATGAACAGCACCCCGCCATGATCGCGGACCCTGTGGACCCAGCCGGAAAGACGGATAGTCTGGCCTTCGTCGGACAGACGGAGGTCACCGCATGTGTGACTACGGTAGGGGTGCATTCTAATTCCTCGACATTTTTCTTGGCATAGAAAATCGTTACGGCCCGCTGGAGGCAGGCCGAGTCCGGCTGCACAATCCATGTTGCGGGACGAAAGTCAAGGGAAAGGCTTGCGGTAGGCTTGCCTCTCCCCTTTTTGAACGCGAAACGGTTCGGGAATTTCTCTCAGGCGTCGACTGCTTGCAACAGTGGATGCCACTGGCCGCGGATCTCGTGAGAACTGGCATCGGAATAGTCGAATACGCCAGACCCGGCTGCGGCATGGCGGGCATATATCACCCGATCAGAAATCCGGGCAAGCAGCGGATAGCCCTTCTTGGCGAGCAACTGCTCGAGATCGGCAACCTGGTTTGACCGGCGATCGATCCGGTTTGCAACCACGTGAATATCGGCCTTGCCCTTGCGCACGCGCTTGATATCGGAAATGCCGTCGAGAAACTTCAAGGTGGCGTCCCAGTCGAAGGCTGATGCAAGCACCGGAACGATGATATCGGACGACTCCGCAATCAGGTTCTTGGCCAGCTCCGATCGAAGCCCGCCGGGTCCGTCGATGACAATGGCGTCCAGATGCTTGTCCTTGTCACCGATAGCCTCCTCCTTGCTCCAGTTGAGACCTTCGATCTGCGCCAAGCCCTTTGGGCGGCGCTTGACCCAGGAAAGGCTCGACTTCTGCCGGTCCGCATCGGCAAGTGCAACATCTTCGCCACGAGCGGCGAGCGCAACGGCAAGATTCGTGGCGAGGGTCGTCTTGCCGCAACCGCCCTTTGAATTCACCACCAGTATCTTGCGCATTTCCACTCCTCTGTGTGTTCTTTTGCGGACGCTCGCTTAAGCTTCAACATAGGCGCACAAAATGCGCCTTTTCAAGAGCTTCAAGCGCGAAAATTACCATTTCGTGGCGACAAAGCGGCAGAACTCGGGTATAGCTGTCCGTCACCATGCATGTGATTACAAAAACAAAAGATCTCGCCGCTGCGTGCCAGCGTCTTGCCGCTCATGATTACGTGACTGTCGACACGGAGTTTCTCCGTGAGACAACCTTTTGGCCCAAGCTCTGCGTCATCCAGATGGCAGGGCCTGACATGGCCTTCATCGTCGATGCCCTGTCCGAAGGGCTGGACCTTGAGCCCTTTTTCGAGCTTATGCGCGACGGCAATGTGACAAAAGTTTTTCACGCTGCCCGCCAGGACATCGAAATCATCTATCATCTGGGAGAACTTATCCCGGCCCCGCTGTTCGACACTCAAGTCGCGGCCATGGTTTGCGGCTTTGGTGATTCCATTTCCTACGACCAGCTTGTCTACAAGGTGACCGGTGCCCGGATCGACAAGTCGTCCCGCTTCACCGACTGGGCCCGCAGGCCGCTGACGGCAAAGCAACTGGATTATGCGCTGGCGGACGTCACGCATCTGCGCGACGCCTATCAGTTCCTGAAAGCGAATCTCGCCGAACAGGACCGCAGCCACTGGGTTCAGGACGAAATGCAGGTGCTGACATCCATCAACACCTACCGTACGGATCCCGAACAGGCTTGGAAACGGCTGAAGCTTCGAGTGCGCAAGCCGGTTGAACTGGCCGTGATGATGGAAGTTGCAGCCTGGCGCGAACGGGAAGCGCAATCACGCGACGTTCCGCGCAGCCGCGTCATCAAGGACGATGCCATCTACGAGCTCGCAGCTCAGCAGCCCCAGGACGCAGAATCGCTCGCGCGCCTCAGGACCATTCCGCGCGGCTTCGAGCGTTCAAAGTCGGCAGACGAGATCCTGAAAGCCGTCAGACGGGCCGTTTCGCTTCCCAAGAACGAAATGCCGAAACTGCCGAAAGGTCGACAGGCACCGGACGGTTCAGCGGCCGCTGTAGATCTCTTGAAGGTTCTTCTGAAACTTGTCAGCGAAGCACATGGCGTTGCTGCCAAGGTCATAGCCACGGTGGATGATCTTGAAAAGATTGCCGCGGATGATGCTGCCGATGTGGCAGCCATGAAGGGCTGGCGGCGCGAGCTTTTCGGCGAAACCGCGCTCAAGCTGAAGCGCGGCGAAGTCGCCCTCGCCTTCCAGGATCGTCAGATCGTCGCGATTGATCAGCCGCGGCAGGCGAACGTTGAATCGGAAGCGGCAGAGTAAACTCTGCCGCCTGCCTTCTCAGTCTCGGTTCCGCAGCACCCCAGAAATCAGCCGGCGTTTACAGCAACATCGACATCGATGACCTTGCTGAGCTGGTTCGCACGCTTGCGCAGTCGTTCACCGTCGAGGTCGGCAAGATCCTTGCCGAGATCCAGTGACAACCCTGTTTCCGATTTGGTGATGCCAACCTTCGGCAACATGCCGGCAATGGAAGCACTCAAAAGAGAAGCCACCCGCATGGTAGCGCCAAGAACCTTGGCGCGGATGCGCAGACGGTCCGTAAACAGCTCCCGGATGACCGGCGAAAGATCGCCCTCGCGCAGACCCTGGTGGCGATAGAAAACGGCTGCAGCAAGATAAGCCCGACTGGCATGATCCAGCCCGACGAAAGATGCGTTCGAAATGATATTGAGGCTCTGCTCGCCGCGATAGTCGGGATGGGCGCGCCAGCCGATGTCAGAGAGAAGACACGCCGCGTGGCGAAGCCGTGTCTCGTTGGCGGTTTCCTCGATGCCAAGTTCCTTGAACAGCTTGTCCGTCCAGACAATCAGCTCTTCCGCGTGCGCAGGTGAGCGCGCGCGCAGCGTGCACAGCTCGCGTGCAGCTTCAATCACCGGGTCATGAGCCTGCATTTCCGAAGGCAGCTTTTCATGGAGCAGGCCTTCACGAACACCGGTTGCGGAAAAGACCAGGCGCTCCGCCTTCATCGACGTCAGCACCTGTTCCAGCACGACTGCACCGATCGGCACCAGAGGACGGCGCTGTTTGGAAACGATCTCCGCCAGTTCCACCCCTTCAAGGTTGGGAATGGCGATACGCTTGCAGAAGGCAATCGCCTCTTCCGCACTGATTTCATAATTGTGCATCACGTGCAGTGGGTAATTGTTCTGCATCAGATGCAGACGGCCCAGCGAACGCCACGTGCCGCCAACGGCATAGAATGTCCGTTCACCGGGTGCCAGGTCAGGCCACTGAAAATCCTTGAGAGCCGCTTCGGTGATCTTCTGCGCCTTGGCGATCTTGCCTTCGGCCTCTTCCGAAAGCCGCAGCCCGCCAAGGGGGAACGTCGCTCCCGTGCCGGGCTTGTTGTCGGCAATTTCCACCAGCTCCAGACTGCCGCCACCCATGTCGCCGACAATGCCGCGCGGCTGCCAGAACCCGGCAATCACACCAAGAGCCGAATAATAGGCCTCTTCATTGCCATCGAGGATGCGAACAGGAGCCTCCAGAAACCGTTCGACCTCACCCACGAAATCAGGCCCGTTTTCCGCATCGCGCGCCGCAGCCGTCGCCACGATGTAGATGTCCTGGCATCCGGTATGCTTGATCAGGGTCTTGAAGCGGGTCAGTTCACCGAGCGCCAGACTGACGGAATCGTCGGCCAGACGGCCGGTCGCGGCAATGCCCTTGCCAAGCCCTGCCAGCAGCTTTTCGTTGAACAGCATGGTCGGCGTGCGGGCCTTGCGTTCGTAAATCACGAGGCGCACGGAGTTGGAGCCGATGTCCACGACTGCGACAGGTCCGGACCCGTTGAGCCGGCCACGTGCCGGATGAAACTCAGCAGTCATGCTAACCTCGTTTTTGCCGTTCCAGGAACGGCCTCGGCCGATCGCTCTTCAATGATTTGCCTCTGCCGGAAAGCGAGGGGTTCGTCATGAAATACTGATGTGCATTGAAGGGTTCCTCATTGGCGTTCGGAACGATGCGTTCATGGCTGCCGTCCGACAGAATGCGCCAGCTTTGCTGGTTGTCCTTCAGGTTGGCCACCATGATCTGGTCCAGAACCTGTTCGTGCACTGTCGGTGTCTTGAGCGGTGCCAGGACCTCGACCCGCCGGTCGATGTTACGCGGCATCAGATCGGCTGAGCCGATATAGACGTGTGCCTCGGGAGACGGCAGTCCCTGGCCGTTGCCAAAGCAGTAGATGCGAGAATGCTCAAGGAAACGTCCGACAATGGATTTCACCCGAATGTTGTCGGACAGGCCCGGAATGCCCGGACGCAGGCAGCAAATGCCGCGAATGATCAGATCGATCTGAACACCTGCCTGGCTTGCGCGATAAAGGGCATCGATGATCGCCGGATCCACGAGGGAATTCATCTTCCACCAGATCTGCGCGGGGCGGCCTGCGCGGGCGTGCTCGATCTCGTTCTCGGTCATTTCCAGCATGCGCTGACGCAGGTTGACCGGAGACACCATGAGGTTGTTCAGTTCCGCCGGTTGAGCGTAACCGGTGATGAAGTTGAACACCCGGGCAGCATCCTCGGCAATGCCGGGATCATCGGTGAAGAAGGAAAGATCCTCATAAATCCGCGCCGTGATCGGGTGATAGTTTCCTGTCCCGATGTGGCAATAGGTCTTGAGCTGACCGTGCTCGCGCTTGATGACCATGGAGAGCTTGGAGTGCGTTTTCAGCTCGATGAAGCCGAAGACAACCTGCACCCCTGCCCGCTCCAGATCGCGCGCCCACTTGATATTCGCTTCCTCGTCGAACCTGGCCTTGAGCTCCACCAGTGCGGTAACGGATTTGCCGGCTTCTGCCGCCTCAGCCAAAGCCTTCACGATGGGGCTGTCGTTGGAGGTACGATAGAGCGTCTGCTTGATCGCCACCACGTCCGGATCACGCGCAGCCTGCCGCAGATACTGAACCACAACGTCGAAGGATTCATACGGGTGGTGGACGATGATGTCTTTCTGGTGGATCGCCGCCAGACAGTCGCCGCCATGTTCGCGAATGCGCTCCGGAAAGCGCGCGGTATAGGGCTGGAACTTCAGGTCAGGCCGCTCAAGGTCTACGATCTGGGACAGGTTGTTGAGCGCAAGCAAGCCGTTTGCGAGGAAGATCTCGCTTTGCCCGACATGCAGCGCCTCCCCCACGAACTCACGCAGCGCCGGTGGTGTGGTTTCCTGGATTTCCAGACGGATCACCGAGCCCCGGCGGCGGCGGCGCAAGGCGCTTTCGAACAGACGAACGAGGTCTTCCGCTTCTTCTTCGATTTCAAGATCGCTGTCACGAATGACGCGGAACGCCCCCTTGCCCCGGATCTCGTAGCCTGGAAACAAGCGCCCGATGAAGAGGCTGACGACTTTCTCGATTGCAATGAACCGGGCAGCGCCATCTTCGCCGTTTGGCAATTGAACGAAGCGATCAACCTGGCTCGGAATTCTGAGCAGAGCAATCATGCCGCGGCCACCGGAAGTTGGCGCCAGTTCAAAGACGATGGAAAAGCCAAGGTTCGGAATGAACGGGAACGGATGCGCCGGATCGATGGCAAGCGGCGTCAGAACCGGGAAGACATAAGCAAGGAAATAGTCTTGCAGCCAGGCCTTGTCCGCCTGGTCAAGCGTGTCGCCCTGCGGGATTTCGATCCCCTTGTCGGCAATCTCCCGGCGCAGCTCCACCCAGATCTTCTGCTGAGACGCCTGGAGATCACGCACTGCTTCGCTGATCTTCTGAAGCTGCTCGGTCGGCGTCAGGCCGTCGTCGGACAGATTGGTAACGTCGGCCCGTTGCTGGCCACGCAGGCCGGCCACGCGCACCATGAAAAATTCGTCGAGATTGTTGGCGGAGATCGACAGGAACCGAACGCGCTCAAGCAGCGGATGGTTCGGGTTCATGGCTTCTTCCAGAACCCGGAGATTGAACTGGAGCCAGGACAGCTCCCGGTTCATGAACCTGGCCGGAGATGTAGCCAGCTCACCTTCCGGTGTCAGTTCCGGCACGGTTCCCTTTGCATCGGAAGCAACGGTGGAGGCAGGCAGAATGTCCGAAAGATCAGGGGCTTCGTTCATGGCATCATCCCTTGTTCCGCGCAGCTTCCGCTTCAATCCGGCAAAACCGGGCACGCCCATTCTGCCTCAACGCCGCCGTGACTAACATGAACTTCTGAGCGGGCAAATGACAGTCCTGTGGCAGCATCGGCGATTATTGGCCTTTATGCACATTTTCCAAGACCCGCCCGGCAAGTGGTTTCGTGATCTTGACCCGCCCGGCAAGAGCCTCCTGATCGATCGCCTCCACGGCGCGCATGGCGACCTCGAGCGAACGTTCCATTCGCACCACAAGATAGTCGACGACACCTTGATCAACCGCAATCTGCCGGTCGGCAAACAACTTCACCAGAACACGGCGAAGGAGATCATCGTCCGGCTCCAGAATTTCGACAGGCGTGGCCGCGCGCAGGCGGGACTGCAGATCGGGAAGGGAAATTTTCCAGCTGGCAGGCCAGGTACGGCTGGTGATGAGCACCGTCTTGCCCGCCTGACGCGCTGCGTTGAGAAGATGGAACAGGGCCGTGTTGTCGATACCCAGGTGCGCATCCTCGATCACGGCAGCGGGTGCGGCAACGAGGGTTTCAACGGACTGCGGATCGAGCTTGGAAGCAGCCAGAACGGCAGCGCCGGTCTCATCCTGAAAGGCCTGGACAAGATGGGTTTTTCCCGCGCCGACGGGGCCTGCAAGGACAACGACCGGAGAAGGCCAATCCGGCCAGCGTTCCAGCAGTTCGAACGCAGCCCGGTTGGAGCTTCCAACCAGATAGTCGTCACGGCTCAAGGCCGCTTCATGCGGCAATTCCAAAGGCAACTGGCGCGGTGTTTCCACCATTTTCTACTCTGATACCTGTTCTTCTTGCCCCGATACGGGATGATCGGTTCCCCGATAGACCGGGCTTGCGAGATACTGCTTCAGGGCAAAGCGTGCAAGCACGCCGATCATCGCGGCGGCGGGAACCGCAATCAGCATCCCCACAAATCCAAAGAGATATCCAAAGGCAAACAAGGCAAACATGAGCGTAACAGGATGAAGGCCCGTGCTTTCGCCAACAAGTTTGGGCTGCAGGATATTTCCCTCCAGAAACTGACCGACGCCAAAGATCGCGGCAACTGCGATAATCCAGGGCCATTCCGGCCAGAATTGGACAAGCGCCACACCGATGGACAGGACAAGCCCCAACCCGGCCCCGACGAAGGGAATGAAACTGACGAGACCAGCCACCATTCCGATCAGGAGACCGAAGTTCAGCCCGATCAGCGCCAGAGAAACAGCATAAAACGATCCCAGGATAAGACAGACCGACACCTGGCCGCGCACGAAACCGGCAACAGCCTGATCCATTTCCTTTGCAAGACCGCGGATTTCTGCCAGATGATCGCGCGGCAGCCAGCTGTCGATACGCGCGACCATGCGGTCCCAGTCGAGCAAAAGATAGAATGCAACGACCGGTGTAATGACGAAGAGTGACAGGATCGACAGCAACGCCTGACCGCCGCTCCAGAGCGACTGGGCCAGCTTGCCGACGAAAGAAGCTCCCTGCCCGATGAGATTGGACATGGAGGACTGGAGGTCTTCCGCATTGATGCCCGCAACGGACGCCAGATCGGCCGGAAAGTTATCCGACAGCAATGCCTGCAGCTTGCGGATCAGCTCCGGGAACTTTTCCAGGAAAAGGGCAAGCTGATTGCCCAACAGTGGCAGAAGCAGGATGAAGAACATCACGAGGATGAGGACGAAGGCGAACAGGATTGTCAGCGTCGCCCACATCCGCCCCATGCCCAGCTTTTCCAGCCGGTCGCAAACCGGATCCAGCAGATAGGCCACCGCCATGCCGGCAACGAAAGGGAGAAGCACGCTGGAGAAGACATACAGAAACAGGCAAAGAACAACGAGGGAAATCAGCCAGAACTGGACCTGACGGCGAAGGGTCATGTATGGCGCTCCTCGGTTGTGCCGGTGCGTAGGAATGGCTTTCTTCCGGACATGGAATTAAACCCCGCCTCCGGTCAAGTCCAGAAGAAGTCGGCTTTTCGCGGCATTGGTCCATCAAGGAGCCACTTCTGCCTCATGAGGCAAAGCCTATGACCACGGTTTCAAACAGGCCAGCAAGACCGATTTCCGGCAACCGACTGCCTGCAGCACTCTCGCGCTGACGGTTGAGCCAGATGCTCCATGCCCTCTTTTTTCGCCGGCAATGCACTTTGAGCCATTCAAACCTGCCTGGTTTTGAAGAAAAATGCGGAAGTTGGCCTGCCATCTGTTCTTAAGCCCTGCGCAGAACCGCTCGCCTCTTGTGTTCCTTGGCGGCAGACTGTAATCCGCACTGGCACAGCCAACCGCACGCAGTCTCGGAGTGCCCCATGAGCGAATCCTCTGGTCCCAACGGCCTGACCTATGCCGATGCAGGTGTCGATATCGACGCCGGAAACGAACTGGTGAACCGCATCAAGCCGCTGGTCAAGGCAACTTCCCGCCCCGGGGCCGACAGCGATATCGGCGGTTTCGGTGGTCTTTTTGACCTCAAGGGCGCTGGGTTTCAGGATCCGATCCTTGTTGCCGCCAATGACGGCGTCGGTACCAAGTTGAAGATTGCGATTGAAACCGGCCAGCACCGCACTGTGGGCATCGACCTTGTTGCGATGTGTGTCAACGATCTGGTGGTCCAGGGCGCTGAACCGCTGTTCTTCCTCGACTATTTCGCGACCGGCGCGCTGGATGTGACCACTGCAACGGATGTGGTTGCCGGCATTGCAGACGGCTGCAAGATGGCAGGAGCCGCGCTGATCGGCGGCGAGACAGCTGAAATGCCGGGCATGTATGTGGAAGGCGACTACGACCTGGCAGGCTTCTCCGTCGGTGCCGTGGAACGCGGCGGGATCTTGCCGCGCCCGGACGTTGCCGCTGGTGATGTGCTGCTTGCTCTGGCCTCCTCCGGCGTTCATTCCAACGGCTATTCCATGGTGCGCAAGATCATCGAACTGTCCGGCATGAACTGGTCGGACGCGGCACCGTTTGCAGCCGGCAAGACACTGGGCGAAGCCCTGATGGAACCGACCAGGATTTACGTCAAACCACTGCTGGCCGCACTGAAGGAAACCTCCGGCATCAAGGCCCTTGCCCACATCACCGGTGGTGGCCTGCCGGAAAACCTGCCGCGCGTTCTGCCGAAGAATTGCTCCGCTCGCATCGATCTTGGCCAGATCAGCGTCCCGCCGGTGTTCGGCTGGCTCGCGAAATCGGGCGGCGTTGCCGAGAAGGAAATGCTGCGCACGTTCAACTGCGGCACCGGGATGGTGATTGTCGTGTCTGCGGATCAGGCCGATGCGGTTGCCGACGTCCTGCACAATGCCGGTGAAACGGTCAGCAAGATCGGCGTCATCGAAGCTGAAGGCGCTGCACCGGTGCTGTTTGACGGCAGCCTGGACCTTGGCGCATGAGCCGCAAGAAGACTGCCATCCTGATCTCGGGACGCGGCTCCAACATGGGCGCGCTGATTTCCGCGGCAATGTCTCCCGACTATCCCGCCGAAATCACGCTTGTCCTGTCCAACCGGCCTGACGCCAAGGGACTGGAACGGGCCGCTGAGCTGGGCATTGCAACGGCAGTTGTCGACCACAAGGACCATGCAGGTGATCGGGAAGCGTTCGAAAAATCGGTAGATGCCGTTTTGAAGGACCACAAGATCGACCTGGTCGCCCTTGCCGGTTTCATGCGTATTCTGACGCCCTATCTGGTCAATGCCTGGGCGGGCAGGATGATCAACATCCATCCGGCTCTCCTGCCCTCTTTCAAAGGCCTTGCCACACATGAGCGGGCTTTGCAGGAAGGTGTCAAGTTGCATGGTGCCACCGTGCATTATGTGTCTGCTGAAATGGACGATGGTCCGATCATCATGCAGGGAGCCGTACCGGTTCTGGACAATGACACCCCTGACACGTTGGCTGCCCGTGTGCTGGACGTTGAACACCAGATCTACCCCAAGGCTCTTTCCATGGTTGCCAGCGGCAAGGCCAAGGTGTCGGGAGCACGGGTAACCGGCAGCGGCAACAGCAACGAGACGGAAACGCTCATCTGGCCGTAGGCCGGACGGCTTTCCCCGCTTGCAGCAAAACGATCGCAGATTTTTCAGACCGATCCTGACGCGTCAAACGGATCGGTTCCCTCTGGCTAGCCTTTCCGGACCTTCTGCTGGAAGGACAGGACAATGAATTCCGCCGGCCGCAAGAGCGAAACCTTCACCACGACGTTCATGCAACCGGCCTGAACATCGGCGCCCGTCATCGTCGTCCCAAGGCCGACTTCGACACCGTAGGCATCTTCTGACGAAGCGCCCGCGAGAGCCCCTTGTTTCCATAGCCCGTTGAGGAAATTTTCGATCACCGATTTAACCATAAGCCAGGTCGGAGCGGTGTTTGGCGCAAAGACAAAAGGATCCAGCGCCGCCTTGATCGATTGTTCCAGCATGATCGCGGTTCGGCGGATATTCACATAGCGCCATTCCGAGCTGTTACCGTCCAGCGTGCGTGCTCCCCACACCACATTACCTCGCTCGGGAAACGACCGGATCGCGTTCACGGCTTTTCCGTCCAACGGAGTGTTCAGGTCTTCCTGCTCCGCATCGGAAATGGATACGCAAGGCGACACGACTGAATTAAGGCTGAGATTTGCCGGCGCTTTCCAGACACCATCCTGGGCGTCTGTCGCTGCATATGCACCTGCCAACGCGCCGGACGGAGGCATGACACTTACTGCTTTTACAGCTTGCGAGAGTAGCTCGTTGTAGCGCTTTGAAAGACCCTGCAAGATCTTGTGAGTACTGCATTTCCCCTCTTCGGAGATGTCGTCGCCCTCAAGTGATTTCACCGCCTTATCGAAAGCGGCTTTCCGGGCCTCATTGGCCTGAATGGCAGTCTCCTGGCCAACATGTTCGAAGAAGGCCTTGCGCGTACCAGCCGAAACATTTTCAAAGGTTATCGACCCCGCACCAAAGTGAGACGTATTCAACCAGGGATAATAGGCAGCAGCAAAGCTCATATCTTCCGCTACGAGCAAGGTTCGCAGGCCGCTTTTTCCCGAGATCACGTCATTCTCGTCTAAAGTTCGCTCCCTGTTCCCATCGAACACGTCCACAATGGCGAAACGGTTTTGCAAGTCTGTACAATGGGCAAGGCATCTATTGCTGACGGTCTTGTAATCTTCTGACGACAACAACACCGCGTCGGGTATCACGATGACCGACGGTTCCTGCAGCTTGGCGAGCTCTCGCCAGACAGGTTCACCGAAATCCTCCACGGACTTGGTGAGAACGGGCTCTCCCGCGCCGTAACATCCAACCGACAGGATCCAGCAACCATGTCCTCCATTTTCGAAGAAAAGCCCCATGGCCCCATGCAAATTGAAGCGGCTTGCTTCCTCCAGGTCCAGAGCCGGCTTGCCATCCTGCAGGCTGAAGTCGAAACGAAACATGGGCCCCACGCCGAAACGGGCCTCGAATTCCGACATCGTGGAGATCCGCACCGGAATGCCGGTCACATCCTTGCCATCCACAATTGCTGTTTCCGTGTAGCCGACAAAGACCGCAACGCTCGTCGGAACCTGCACGACGGTGTTTGGGAAGGAGTTCAGCTCGGTGACATAAACACCCGGGGCCTCATACTTCTTCATTGCTCTCTTCCTCGTAGCGCGTCATCCGGCAGAAGCTTGATAAGCCTGACAGGTTCAAGCTCCCACAGTCGTGCCGGCGAGCAAAGGACTTTCTGCCTCAAGTTGCAGATGCTCCATGAAGCACCCTTCGCCTCAATCTGACGCTCAAGGATCGCAAATGCGAAGCCGATAGTATCTTGACTGATTGTGGGCACTTAACCTGTCGGATAACGTGCCTGCATGTTTTTGAGTTTCATGTCCGCGCTTGGTGGCGTCGGGTTGTTTCTGATCGGTATGCTGCTACTGACCGACGGGCTGAAAGCCCTGGCGGCACAGCGCATGCGCGACGTGTTGTCCAGGTTTACCTCAACGCCCTTGTCGGGCGCCGTGACGGGTGCTCTCACCACCGCAGTCATCCAGTCATCCAGTGCAACCACAGTTGCCGCTGTCGGCTTTGTCGCTTCCGGCCTCCTCACCTTTCCCCAGGCGCTCGGCGTCATCTTCGGTGCCAACGTCGGCACGACCCTGACAGGGTGGCTGGTTGCGGTTCTCGGCTTCAAGCTGGATCTTGGCCAGATCGCCCTGCCCTTCGTGTTTTTTGGCGCGATTGCGCGGCTGGCATTCCGTGGCCGGATCGCACTCACAGGCCAGGCGCTCGCGGGCTTTTGCCTGATCTTTATCGGCATCGAACACATGAAAGACGGTCTGGACGCCTTCAGCGGCGTGGTAACCCCGACCGACTTTCCGCCGGACACACTCTTCGGCCGGCTGCAGCTGGTGTTGATCGGCATGCTGATCACCGTCGTGACACAGTCCTCCAGCGCAGGCGTTGCAACGGCGCTGGCTGCGCTTGGTGCCGGTGCGATCAACTTTCCACAAGCAGCGGCGCTGGTAATCGGCATGGACGTCGGAACCACATTTACGGCAGCTTTGGCGACCATCGGCGGTGGCACCATGGCCCGACGTACGGGCTATGCGCATGTGATCTACAACGTCATGACCGGTGTCATGGCGTTTTTCCTTTTAGGGCCGTTTCAGCTTGTGGCCGGCGCGTTGACCGGAAACGGCGACAGCCAGATTGCGCTTGTCGCATTTCACAGTTTCTTCAATGCGCTCGGCGTCGTCTTGGTGCTTCCACTTGCGCGGCCATTCGCCCGGCTGATCGAACATCTCGTTCCCGAAAAAGGCTCCGATCTGACCAGCCGTCTGGATCCGCTCGTGTTGCGGGACCCGCACGCAGCCGCGTCCCTGGCGGGGCAGACCGTCGCACATCTGGAAACCTTGATCATCGAACGCCTGCGCAATCGGTTGGGCGCAAAGTCATCTGCTTATGAAGAACTGGATCGGGAGGACCTGGCCAAGGCCATCGCAGAAGCACGGACATATCTGGACAAGATCATCGTTCCGCCGAACGACATGGCCTTTCAGGAGGAACTGAAAGGCCTGTTTCACATTCTCGACCATTTGAGCCGCCTTCTCTACCGTTGCGACCAGCGGCAGAGGATCGACGAGCTGTCCTTGGATCACCGGCTCAAGCGCCTGGCGGGCCTGCTTCTCGGCGTCACGGACATTTCCACCAGGCAGAAGGACGCCAAGACACAGGAGAAGACGCTGGACCGGTTGCGGCTGCTGATGCGCCGACAACGCCGCCTCAATCGTGACCGGCTGATTGCAATGGCCGCTGCCGATGAGGTCCCGGCGGAAACAGTCTGGCTGAAACTGGATGCCCTGCGCTGGCTGCACAGGGTTTCCTATCACCTGTGGCGGATCCGGTTGCACCAGAATGTGCTTCTGGATGCGAACCGGGATCTGGCCTCGACCGTCGAAGAAGCCCGCATAGACGTCGACCAGGATTGATCAGCGTTGGCCATCGGCCGATCACGCGCCGTCAGGCAGCGGACCGGTCGATGATGACGTGATTTTCTCCGCGCGAACAGGCCTCCACGCGCGCCTCCACACGGTAGATGTCACGCAGCATCGCTGACGTGATGACATCTTCGGACGGGCCGGCGGCAACGAGACGCCCTTCGGCAATCACCATGGTGTTCCGACAGAACCGCAGGGCATGATTGAGATCGTGCAAGGCAATCAGAACCAGGGTGCCCTGGCGGCGTGCCAGATCGCGCATAAAGTTCAGAACCTCGACCTGCCGGTAGAGATCCAGCGCGGAGGTCGGTTCGTCCATCATCAAAACTTCCGGACGGCGTACCAGTGCCTGCGCAATCGAAACCAGCTGACGCTGACCGCCGGAGAGTTCGCCAAGGTTCCGGAACGCCAGGCTATCGATCTGAAGCGCCTTAAGGATCTGGTCGATTTCGACGAGTTCAGAGTCCTTTACACGCCAGCCCTCACCCTGTTTGGCAGCCAGAAGAACGGATTCATAAACCGTCAGGACGGCATTGGCGTGGGTATCCTGGGGCATGTAGCGGATAGCATCCCGGGGCGCTGCCCGGTTGCCGGCCAGCACGACATCGCCGGGGCCTTTCAATAGACCGGAGATGCGCTTGAACAAGGTCGATTTGCCTGCTGCGTTGGGACCGATCACCGCCGTCAGTTCACCGCCGGAGAAGACCGGCGTCGTGACCCCTTCGACCGCGAGATTGGAGCCATAGCGTGCGCCAACCCCTTTCAGCTGCAACGTTACCATGACTGCCTCCGGTCCGCGAAAATGAGCGCGAAGAAGAATGGAACGCCAACAAGCGCGGTGATGACGCCGATGGGCAGGATCGCCCCCGGAAGTATGATCTTGGAAACGACCGAAGTTGCCGACAGCATCAAGGAACCGCACAAGATGGCCGCAGGCAGGAAGAAACGCTGGTCTTCTCCGACCAGCATCCGGGCAATGTGCGGTCCGACAAGCCCGACGAACCCGATCGTCCCGACAAAGGACACGGGGATCGCCGCCAGCAGGCTGACGCCGAGCAGCGTTTTCAGCCGAAGCGACCTGATGTTGACGCCGAAACTCGCCGCCTTGACGTCGCCGAGCCGAAGGGCTGTCAGAGCCCAGGAATGCCGCGCGAAGAACGGCACGCAGACAACAAGAATGATGAAGGTCGCCAGAACCTTGCCCCATGTCGCCTTGGTCAGCGACCCCATGGTCCAGAAGACGACCGCAGCCAGCGCCTGTTCGGAAGCAAGATATTCCAGCAGCGACAGCAGGGCGTTGAACGTGAACACCAATGCGATCCCCAGAAGAACGATGGTCTGAACAGTCACGCCCCGTACAGTGGACAGCAGATAGATGAACAGCGAAGCCGCCATGGCCATCAGGAAAGCATTGATCGGGACCATGTATTGCACAGCGGCCGGAAAGATCGCGACGCCGGCGACAAGACCCAGGGCCGCGCCAAAGCTGGCAGCAGCGGAGATGCCTAGCGTGAAGGGGCTGGCCAGCGGGTTGGCAAGGATCGTCTGCATCTGCGCACCCGCAAGGGACAGGCAGGCCCCAACGGTGATCGCCATCAGCGCGATCGGCATGCGAATGTCCCATAGGACGACGCGTGTCTGCAGATCGGCGCCGTACGGATTAACCAGGGCGGAAAGCACTTCCGACAGCGGATAGCGGGCCGGTCCGAGGGCCAGATCCAAAGAAAAGCTGAACGCCAGAGCGACGATCAGCCCGCAAATAACCAGAATGCGCCTGAACGCAAGGGCGCGGTAAAGACCGCGCCCCTCCTCAGCCGGAATGATTTCCGAAACCGCCATCTTATTTACTCGAGTTCAGCGAAACGAAGTAGCCTGGCCGGTAGTCGATCGGCAGGAAGCGGTCGTGCAATTCCTGGAAAGTCGCTTCCGGGTCAAGGTCAGCAAAGAGCTCCGGATGCAGCCATTTGGCGATCTGCTGAACAGCGACGAACTGGTAAGGGCTGTTGTAGAACTGGTGCCAGATGGCATGGACATTGTTGTCCCGGACCGCCTTGACGCCAGTAAAGCCCGGACGTTCCATCAGGCCCGCCAGCTTGTCTGCAGATACTTCCGGATCCGCGCCGGCGCCGACACCAACCCAATTCCCGCCGGGAACATACAGCTCCCAGTTTGCACCGGTCACAATGATCTGGTCCGGATCGGACGCGATGATCTGCTCCGGGTTGACGGTGCCGAAGGTGCCGGGAATGATCTCGGCAGCCATGTTGATGCCACCGGCCATTTCAACCATCTTGCCGAAATTCTCATTTCCGAACGACATGCAGCAATCATCGGAATAGCCGCCTGCACGCTCCACGAACACAACGGGTTTCGCGAGATCTGACTGTGCCGCCAGCTTGTCGGTCACCTTGGCGATCTCGGCTGCCCGGAATTCGATGAATTCCTCGGCCTTGTCTTCCTTGCCGTAGAGCTTGCCGATCAGGCGCATGGACGGCTCGGTGTTTTCCATCGGCTTTTCGCGGAAGTCGACATAGACAACCGGAATGCCGACCTTGCCGAGTTTCTCGATGTAGCCGCCTTCTTCGGTGGCAACCTTGGCGTCGAGGTTCAGGATGATCACGTCCGGCTGGAGTGCAACGGCCTGCTCGACATCGAAAGTGCCGTTCTTCATGCCGCCGAAAGTCGGCAGATCGGCCATTTCCGGGTACTTCTCGAGATACTGATGGTATCCGTCGTTGTCCGCCTTCTCGAAATCGTCTCGCCAGCCGACGACACGTTTGAAGGGGTCTTCACCATCCAGCGCGGCGGTGAAATAGATCTGGCGCCCCTCGCCCAGGATGACCTTTTCCACCGGCACTTCGACCTCGACCTCACGGCCGGTAATATCCGTGACCGTTACCACGTCGCCGGCAAGTGCCATTGCCGGAAGAAAAGTAGCCGTTACCAGCAAAGATGCTGCCAAGCTTTTGATTTTGCTCACATCCGCCTCGATTTTTTATTGAGGTTATAAGTTGAGTTTTAAATTCTTGTTTTTCGTATTTTTCCTGAGTATATGAGTCAAGAATTATCTTTTGGAATGGTTCCAAGCAACCGGAGCAATACGCCTGATGAGCGACGCAGACACACTCTCGAATTTCGATCTGCGTGAAGAAATCAAGGAATACTGGGGCAAGCGGGCCGAGACCTTCGACACCCAGCCGGGCCACGAGATTTTTTCCGACGAAGAGCACACCGCCTGGATAAGGCTGTTCGAAAAGCATCTGGGCCCGGGCGGCTCCAGGCGCGTTCTTGACCTTGCTTCCGGAACCGGCGTTATCTCGCACCTGCTCGACGACCTCGGCTTTGAGGTGACCGGGATGGACTGGGCGGAACCCATGCTTGCCAAGGCCCGAGAAAAGGCGAGGAAACGCGGGCGCACGATCCGCTTTCTGCTTGGCGATGCCGAACGCACGATGGAAGCGTCTGAAAGCTACGATGCCATAACGTGCCGGCACCTTGTCTGGACCCTGGTCGATCCTGCGGCCGCCTTTGCGGAATGGCACCGGGTGCTGAAACCGGGAGGACAGCTGCTCGTCGTCGACGGAGACTTTGTCAATCCTGGCTGGTTCGCAAAGTTGCTTGCAACGTTTTCAAAAACTCGTGCTCGCTTTGGATTGCTCGCGCAACCGGAAGCAAAGCCGGCAGACATGATGGAAACACATCGCAGCATCCTGTCCCGCGTTCATTTCTCGAGGGGAGCAAGGGCAGAAGCAGTCGTGGAACTATTGCGACAGGCCGGTTTCACTCAAATCGTTGTCGATACGGACCTGAAAGCCGTTCACCGGGCACAACGGCGTCACCTGCCTTTCTTCAAGGGTCTGGAAAGGGCAACGCAGCACCGCTACGCAATCTGTGCCAGGAAATGAACCACCTGACCTGGGTTGCCGATTTGAATACCAAACCAACTATTCTTGACATGGTGAAAGAATTATTACCTTCAGTACAGCAGAAGAAATAAAGTCAACTCAAAACACATAGGTCAAACTATTTAAACTTACAATTGCAAGAATAAATTGAACCTTTATTCTTCACCCTACGTTAAGCCGGTATCGATAAGAGTGCATGACAACACAACTATCGAGTATTGCCGATGCACGCCGGCCACGCTGTTTACTGCCTTCCTTTTAACAGCCTTCCGGCTTTGCGCAGGACGCTGAAAACTCGTGCCGCAGCTGTTCTGCTGACTCTGCTGCTTATTCCCCTGTCTGCAGGACTGACAAAAGCTTTTGCAGCCGAATGGGTGATCACACGGATTTCCGGAACGGTTTATCTGGTCGCACCAGGCATTCAGGCGCACCGGGCCCGCAAGGGGATGGCACTTCACAAGGGCCATACCATTGCGACGCGAAAGGGCGCACGCGCTGTGCTTCAGCGAGGCAACGACAGCATCACGGTCGGCCCGAATACGGAATTTGCGCTATCGCAATATCGCAGCAACGACAGCCAGACCACGCTGCTTCAACGCAAGGGAACGATCGATGTCGATGTCGAGACCCGCGGCAGACCGTTTTTCAGGGTTGAGACGCCTTATCTTGCAGCCGTCGTCAAGGGAACCCGTTTTTCGGTAACCGTAACCGGCAACGAAAGTCAGGTTTCGGTTCAGCGCGGCGTCGTTGGTGTTCAGGATCTCGCATCCGGGCAGCAAAGCGACCTGCGCGCAGGCCAAAGCGTCCAAAGCGCACCGGGGAAGTTCAACGGTCTCAAATCCGTCGGCAAGAGCCGCGCCGCCATCCAGCAAGGTACACCTGGCAAGCCCAGCTTCGGCGATACCCCGGCAAGCCTCTCACCTGCGGGCTCAAAAGCTCAGAACACCGCCACCAGCGGGCGTGACAATGCCGCCAGCGGTAGCGGCAACGCAAATGCCTCCTCTGGTAACTCGGGTGATCGCGGGCCGAGTGGTAACGCCAATGGGAACTCAAGCGGAAACTCAGGCGCAAATTCTGGCGGAAACTCTGGTGCAAATTCCAGCGGAAGCTCTGGCGGTAACGCCGGTTCCGGTTCTGGTAACGCCGGTTCCGCAGGCGCATCAAACAGCGGCGGGGCAAGCGCCGGCGCGTCAGCTGGCGGGGCCAGCGCAGGCGCATCCGCCGGAAGCGGTGGCGCAAACGCAAATGCCGGTGGCGCCGGAGCTTCTGCCGGACGCTAACCTTCTCTCGCTCTTTCCGAGTTCCGCTCTTCAGCCGTTGCCGAGCGCTTCTCCCAGAGAGCGGCCGAGGGCTGACTTCTCTCGCAAATCCAGACCGGAATGCAGATCGACGATGTGGCTCTTCTGGATCTTCTCGGCTGCTGCGCCGTCGCGCTTTTCAAAGGCATTCATCAGGGCATGATGAGAGTGGCTTTCACAGGCAGTGTCTGAGCGTTTCCAGTAAAGAGCGATGATCAGCGAAGAGCGCGAGATCAGTGATCGGATCATGCCGGCGAACACCCGATGGTCGGCGATATCCGCAATCTCCGTATGAAAGCTTCCGGACAGGAACAGCGCCTTGCCCATGTCACCGGCATGAAGAGCTGCATGTTCCGCATCCAGATGTGCGTGCAACTGCGCGAGCTGCCTGTCGGTGATGAAATCGGCTGCCAGCCTGGCCACGGCAGGCTCGATCAGCGCACGGGCCTGAAACACCTCGTGGGCTTCGCGGATCGACGGCTTTGCGACGAAGGCACCACGGTTCTTTTCCATGGCGACCAGCCCGGAATGGGCGAGTGCCTGCAACGCAGCGCGCACGACGGTACGGCTGACGCCATAAATTTCGCCCACCTCATCCTCAGACAGTTTCAGCCCCGGTGTCAGTTTGTGTTGCAGAATGGCAGTCTGAAGCTTCAGGCAGATTTCAAGGGCCCGGCCCTGAGGTAGGGCGAAGACTTCATGCAGCTTGCTGCGTTGATCAAGATCGGCTGTGGTCACAGGTTTGGTCATTTTTCTTGAAGTGCCCAATGGGGGTTGAGCGGTGCCTTGATCCTACTCCCCGCCACCCGAAGCGGCAATCTAGGATCGTATACAATTTTTGTTCATATCGTATTTAATTTGCCAAAATATTGTGCACTTTTACCGATGAGAATTTACTCATCGCTCCACCTTCTCATCAGGATCTCCGGAATTCCGCCAGTTTTTCGCGTTGGCACGGCACTTGCTGTCTCAGGAGCCGAAAACGGTTTTCTGAAGGAGACGTCCGGCCATGGCGAAGTCCCTGGACCTTGAACTGGCAGCCACCACCAAGATCTACGGCGAGACCATTGCGGTCGACGCGATCAATCACAAATTCGCCGCCGGCACCTATTCTTGCCTGCTCGGGCCATCGGGATGCGGCAAGTCTTCAACTCTGCGAATGATCGCCGGCCATGAGAGCGTCTCCACCGGCGACATCGTTCTTGGCGGCACCAACATCACCGATCTTCCACCTGCCCGGCGCGGCACGGCGATGATGTTCCAGAACTATGCGCTGTTTCCGCATCTGTCCGTGGTCGATAACGTCGCCTTTTCCCAGAAGATGAAGGGTGTCGAAAAACCGGTCCGGCTCAAGAAGGCCCGTCAGTTGCTGGAACTGGTGGATATGGCAGCCTATGCGGAACGGCTGCCTTCGCAGCTCTCCGGCGGTCAGCAGCAACGTGTTGCCCTGGCCCGTGCCCTGATTACCGAACCTTCCGTGCTTCTGCTTGACGAACCGCTGTCGGCACTCGATCCGTTCCTGCGTATCAAGATGCGGCTCGAGTTGAAGAAGCTGCAGCGCGAGCTCGGCATTTCCTTCATCCACGTCACGCACAGCCAGGACGAAGCCCTCGCGCTGGCCGACGACATCATCGTCATGAACGGCGGCAAGATCGAACAGGCAGGCAGCCCGCGCGACGTGTTCAATACGCCAACAACCGAGTTCGTCGCCCGCTTCATCGGCGGCCACAACGTGCTGCAGCAGAAAGGCGCTTCGGTCGCGCTGCGGGCAGACAGGTTGAGGGTGAAAAAGGCGGCCGGAGAGGACGGCGCCGTTCTGACGGCCTTCGTCAAGGACGTCGAATACCTCGGCTCCACCGTCAATCTCGCGCTTGATGCGGGGGGCGCCGGCGATCTGACGGCCGCACTCACCGACGAAGCCTTTTTCCAGGACCCGATCGAAATCGGCGCAACCGTCTTCCTGACATGGAAGCCGGAAGACGCACACCAACTGGCTGCCTGAAGGCTGCCGATCGAAGGCCTTCTCCCGAGGCCGAACAAACTCCAGAGGGGAACAGGAGTAAGAACATGACAGATACAGTGGGAAAAACTGAACAGATGACCAAGAAAGGCGTCAGCCGCCGCAGCATCCTGAAAGGCGGCGCTGCAGCTGCCGGTGCGGCCCTGGGTTCGGGAGCCATCACCGGCTTCCCGACCATCTGGGCACAGAACATCAAGGACGTGACCCTGCGCCAGTTCGGCACCGGCGTTTCCAACCTCAACGAAGTGGCGCAGAAGGTGAAGGAAGATCTCGGCTTCACCCTGGAAATGACCGCTCTGGACAGTGACGCCGTCACCCAGCGTGCGGCGACCCAGCCGGACAGCTTCGACATTGCGGACATCGAATACTGGATCTGCAAGAAGGTCTGGCCGACCGGCAACCTGCAGGCAATGGACACCTCCAAGATCAAGAACTACGACAAGATCGTCGGCATCTTCAAAAGCGGCAAGCTGACGCCGGAATCCGTGATCGCACAGGGCACCGCTCCGCACACGGTCGGCTTTGTCGACGGTCCGGACGGCAAGGCGTTCGCCACCGAAGAAACCGGCTGGATGACACTCATCCCGACCATCTACAACGCCGACACACTCGGCATCCGTCCGGACCTGATCGGCCGCCCGATCGAAAGCTGGACCGAACTGCTGAACCCGGAATTCAAGGGCAAGGCATCGATCCTCGACATCTCTTCCATCGGCATCATGGATGCGGCCATGGTTTGCGAAGCCATGGGCGAAATCCAGTATGGCGACAAGGGCAACATGACCCGCGAAGAGATCGACAAGACCATGGCGATCTTCACCGAAGCCAAGAAAAACGGCCAGTTCCGTGCCTTCTGGAAGACCTTCGACGAAAGCGTCAACCTGATGGCGTCCGGCGAAGTCGTGATCCAGTCCATGTGGTCTCCGGCAATCACCGCCGTGAAGTCCCGCGGCATCGATTGCGTCTATCAGCCGCTTAAGGAAGGCTACCGGTCGTGGGGTGGTGGCATCGGTCTCTCCAAGAGCTTGACCGGCCTCGAACTGGAAGCAGCCTACGAATACATCAACTGGTATCTCGACGGCTGGGTCGGCGGCTTCCTGATGCGCCAGGGCTACTACTCGGCCGTGCCGGAAACCTCCAAGAACCACATGGACGAGAACGAGTGGGGTTACTGGTTCGAAGGCAAGGAAGCCACCGGCGACATCACCAACCCGTTCGGTGACGTTCTGGCGAAAGCCGGCGAAACCCGCGACGGCGGCTCGTTCTACGAGCGCATGGGTGCCGTTGCCTGCTGGAACGCTGTCATGGACGAGAACCAGTACATGGTTCGCAAGTGGAACGAGTTCATCGCCGCCTGAGGCTGAGCCGACACACTGGTGCCCGGGAAACTTTTCCCGGGCACTTCAAGACACCCGGGGCGAGCATGACACCCGCCTTCTCTACTTACCGGACCCGACCTTCATGACGGATCAGACACAGTCCATTTCCAGCGTGGCCCCGGCTGCGAAAGCTCGTGCTAAGGCTCCCTTCAGCCTCAGCCGCCTGCCCGATGCCATGACCGGCTGGCTACTGTCGCTGCCTCTGGCGCTGGTGCTGTTCTTCTTCCTGGTTCTGCCGATTGCCATGATCGTCGTGGTGAGTTTCTGGGGGGCGACGGAATTCTCGATCTACCCGGCCTTCCAGTTCGACAACTACGAATTCCTGCTGACGTCTCCGGTGACCTACCAGGTGTTCTTCAACACGGTGAAATACGCGCTGATCACCTGGGCGATCACGCTGGTGATCGGGTTTACCGTTGCCTATTTCCTCGCCTTTCACGTGCGCACGCTGACCTGGCAGATCGTTCTGTTTCTGTTGTGCACGATCCCGTTCTGGACATCCAACATCATCCGCATGATTTCCTGGATCCCGTTCCTGGGCCGCAACGGCATCGCCAATTCCACGTTGATCTCGATGGGCGTCATAGACGAGCCGCTGGATTGGCTGCTCTTTTCCGACTTTTCGGTGATCCTGGCCTTTGTCCACCTCTACACGCTGTTCATGGTGGTTCCGATCTTCAACACCATGATGCGTATCGACCGCTCGCTGATCGAGGCAGCCTATGACAATGGCGCCACCGGTCTGCAGACACTCACCAACGTCATCATTCCGCTGACCAAACCCGGCATCATGATCGGTTCCATTTTTGTCGTCACGCTGGTGATGGGCGACTTCATTACCGTGCGCTTCATGTCCGGCAGCCAGAAGGCCAATGTCGGCAGGTTGATCTCCAATGACATCGCGCTTTTGCAATATCCCTCTGCCGCGGCAACAGCGGTCATCCTGCTGATCACGGTGCTTCTGGTGATCTCGATCCTGCTGCGCTTCGTCGACATCCGGAAGGAGCTCTGATCATGGAAAAACGTTCCCGCCCCTTCTATGCGCTTGCCGCGTTCTTTGGCCTTTTCCTGGTTTTCCTCTATGGCCCGACAGTCACCATCGCGATCCTGAGTTTTCAGGGACCGCAGGGCGGGCTGACCTTCCCGATGCGCGGCGTCTCGCTGCACTGGTTCCACGACCTGTTCGAACAACAGGCCGTCGGGGATATCTGGGGCAGTTTCTCGCGCTCGCTCGTTCTTGGTCTCATGGTCATGGTGACAACGGTCGTTGTCTCCGTCATGGGCGGCCTTGCCTTCCGCAAACGGTTTCCCGGGTCCGGTGCGATCTTCTATCTGATCATCACCTCACTGGTGATCCCGTCGATCCTGGTTTCGCTCGGCGTCGGCCTGATCTTCTCTCAATCCGGCCTTGCCGTACATTGGTCGACCTCGGGCTTCGGCGCGCAGCTGACGTGGACCTTGCCCTTCGGCCTATTGATCATGTTCGCGGTTTTCAACCGTTTCGACAAATCCTACGAGGAAGCCGCACGCGACCAGGGCGCAAGCGCCTGGCAGACTGTCCGTCATGTCGTGCTGCCGATAATCGCGCCGATGCTGATCGGGGTCGCCCTGTTCGGTTTCACCCTGTCCTATGACGAGTTTGCCCGCACGCTTCTGACGGCCGGCAGCTACAACACGCTGCCGCTGGAAATCTACGGCATGACAACAAACGTCACGACGCCGGTGATCTTTGCGCTCGGCACTCTGACAACCGCCTTCTCCTTCGGCATCATCGGCCTGTTCCTCGCCATTGTCGTCATCCTGAACAAACGCAGGTCACGGCACGGCTCGGATGCCGGAAAGGGCATGGTCTAGGGCCTTACATGCGCGACATACACATCCTCGTCATCAATCCGAATTCCACGGCTTCAATGACGCAGAAGATCGCGGCGGCTGCTCGCGCCGCAGCCGGTCCCTTCAGCCGGATTACGGCCATCAATCCACTGGAGGGACCGGCAGCCATTCAGGGACCAGCGGATGGCGAGGCTGCCCTGCCCGGCCTGTTCGATCTCTTCGAGCGCTCGCTCAAGACCGACCCAAGCATCAGCGCGGTCATCATCGCATGTTTCGACGATACCGGCCTTTGGGAACTGAAGGCGAAATCCCGCGTCCCGGTGGTTGGCATCGGCGAGGCGGCCTACCATGTTGCCTCCGTGGCGGCCGAACGGTTTTCGGTGGTTACCACCTTGTCCGTCTCCGTACCGGTGCTGGAAGAGAACCTGCAGCGCACCGGCCTTGCCGCCCGATGTGTCAGGGTGCGTGCATCGGACGTACCGGTTCTCGAACTGGAAAACCCCGAGAGCGATGCCCGGCACAAGATCGAGGCGGAAATCCAGGCCGCTCTGAGACTGGACGGCATTGGCGCAATCGCACTCGGTTGCGCGGGCATGGCGGATCTGGCCGCCGACCTGACGGCGCAATTCAAGGTACCCGTCATTGATGGTGTAGCGTCCGCTGTGCGCCTTGCAGAGGCGATCACCGCCTAGGCGCGCCCTCTCGCCTGCTAGTGGTCCAGAATGTCGTCCGCCTCCGTACGGAAGCTTTCCACGGCGGAAAAGAAAACGTCGAACAGCATGCTGCGCTCGTCACCGAGCGAGAAAACCACTTCCTCGTATTGGCGTTGCATGTCCGAGACCGGAACCCGGTGAACGACATCGGTTCGACCGGTTCCGAACCGCCACATGAAACCGACCCCGAGGCCATTGACCACTGCTTCATAAACCGCGTCACGGGTGTCCAGTGTCAAAAGAGGCGAAGGCTCGAATCCGGCAGAACGAAAGGCCCTGTCGACCACCCGTTGGGTGGAGGATCCCCTTGTCCGGAAAATCAGGGGTTCGGCCATCAGCCGTTCGCAGGTCACGGCCGCCTCCCGGGAAAGCGGGCTGTCGGGATGGACGATGGCAACGACATTCTGCCTTGCAAGCAAGGCGCGCCGGAAACGGCCATCCGCAGGCACATCCGGCAGCACACCAATGTCGACTTCGCGGGTCAGCACTGCCCGCGTGATCCGCTCATGCGAACCTGTTTCCACCGCGATTTCGATGCCCGGATGCCGCTTGAGAAACTGCGCGATCAACGCCATGCCCGGCATCGAATTTCCCAATCCGATTTTCAAACGACCATTCAGCAAGGTGTTGTGGCGGGTCAAAAGCCGTGTTGCTGCGCGTTCGGCTTCTGCCATTCGTTCGGCGACATCGCATAGCTCGTTGCACAGCGGTGTTGGCGACAACACACCGTTTTTCCGGTCGAACAGGCGTACGCCGAATTCCGCTTCAAGGTCTTTCACATGACGCGCGACGGCCGGCTGCGAAATCTTCAGCGCCCGTGCCGCTGCAGCATATGAGCCTCCGGACGCGACCGCGTTCACGGCCCGAATGCGCGACAGGGAAAGTGTCATTCCAGGTTTTCTCCGATTAGCAAAGCCAAAGGTTTGATCACCTCAAACCATAGGTTCGCTCTGTTACGGCAGCGTCACAGAGTGACGACAATTTGATTGCGATTTCAGCGGGCCACGCCAACGGAGCACGGCCCTTCCTGACCAGAACAATCCGCCTGCCGTACCGGCGGATCCTCAATGTCGATCGGTGGTACCGAAAGGCAACCGGACAGATATGGACTTCGCAATGCGGGCTCGCAAAACAACAACAATTCAATGGCTTGGCGCCGCGGAGGTTGACGGTTATGCCGCAATCCTGTGCGATCTGGACGGTTGCCTGATAGCCGCCGGACGAGCATTGCCGGGCGCGGAAGATTTTGTCCGGGCGGCTGGCAAAAGGGTATCGATCGTTTCGAACAACTCGGCCGACACAAGTGTCACGCTATCGGCAAAACTGAACGCAATCGGACTGCGGCTGCCGCAGGAAAGCATCTTTCTTGCAGGTGAGCTGGCTGTGCGCACGATCGCAGCGGAACGTCCGGGCGCGCGCATCCATGTAATTGCCGAACAGCCGCTTCACGCTCTTGCAACAGAGCTCGGCCTTGAGCGTGCGAATGATCGGACCGACGTCGTCCTGCTTGCTCGCGATACAAAGTTCACCCTGACCGGACTGGAAAAGGCCTTGCGACTGCTGGAGCAAGGCGCAGAGCTGGTCGTGACCAATCCGGATCTTTCCCACCCGAATGCGGACGGTCGCCCGGTGCCGGAAACCGGCTCCCTACTTGCAGCCTTCAAGGCGTGCTGTCCGGAGATCGCACCAAGGGTTATCGGCAAACCTCAGCCGTTCCTCATCAACGCGGCACTTGAAGCTGCGGGCGTTCCGGCGAGCGAGGCCGTCTTTGTGGGCGACAACGCCGCGACCGACGGTGCGGCGGCAACCCTTGCCGGTCTCGATTTCATTCACCTCGTCGCAACGCCCTCGCCGCTCGCGAACGGCGCTCCGGAGGAAGACACGTTACCGCTCGCTCACCCGTCGTCAGTGGAGGCGAGCGCATGCTGACCTACGTTCTGCGAACCCTTTTGCGGATGGCGATCACCCTGTTCCTCATCGTGACGCTCGTCTTCTTCGCCACCAGGCTTTCCGGAAATCCGGTCGATTTCGTTCTCGGCGAAGGCATCACCAAGGAAGACCGGGCCCTCCTGATCGCTTACTACGGTCTGGATTCATCCATCGGCACTCAGTACTGGCGCTATCTCAGCTCGGTGTTTTCGGGCGAGTTCGGACTGTCCTTCCTGGAAAGGCGGCCGGTTTCGGAAATCGTTCTCGAACGTGCCTGGCCATCCTTGAAACTGCTGCTGAGCGCCGTTTGCTTCACGCTGATAGTGTCCATACCGCTTGGCATTCTGGCCGCCATCTACCGCACCAGCATCATCGGCAGCGTGGTGATGGTGATTGCCTTTCTCGGATATGCCGTGCCGTCCTTCATCATCGGCATCCTGCTGGTGCTGATCTTTGCCTACACGCTCAACTGGCTTCCCGTCATTGGCGATGGAACGGCGCTGCATTTCATCATGCCGACGCTTGCCATTTCCGGCACGCTGGTTGCGGCGATCACCCGCTTCACCCGCAACGCCATGCTGGACGTGCTCAGCCAGGACTACATGCGCACAGCCCGTGCCAAGGGCCTGCCGGAGTGGATCGTCATCTTGAAGCATGGATTGCGCAACGCGTCGATCACGCTGCTTTCCGTGGTCGGACTACAGATCGCCAGCCTCGCGGCGGCGGGTAGCGTTGTCGTGGAATCGATCTTCGCATGGCCCGGTATCGGCGACCTCCTCGTCCGGTCCGCCATCCTGCGTGACTACCCCGTCCTCCAGTTCGGTGTCCTGTCCGTCGCTGTCGCGGTCATCGTGATCAACGCAGTGGTCGACATCGCCTACGCCTTCGCGGATCCGCGCATCCGCCTTGCCAAGGGATAAGCGCATGACCGACGCAACGCACAACCTGTCTTCGCCGCGTAATACTGGCACAAGAACATACCGTCTGCCGATCTGGTCGGATGCGAACTGGATTGTCCGGATCGCGCTTCTCATCGGCCTGATCCTGGTCGTGACGGCACTCGCCGCCCCCTGGGTAGCCCCCTTCGACCCGAATGCCCAAAGTCTCATTTCCCGGCTGCGTCCGCCAATCGGGTTCGAACGCTACAAGGACGGCTTCTATTTCGGCACCGACGAACTCGGCCGGGACATCTTCTCCCGCTGCATCTACGGCCTGCGGCTGACCTTCGCACTCGCCCTTGCGGGAGCCGTCATAGGTCTTCTGATCGGGGGTACATTGGGTCTGATGGCCGGCATCATCGGCGGTGTTTTCGAAGAGGTCATCATGGGCCTGGTAGACGCGCAGATCGCCATTCCCTTCACCCTGATCGCCCTTCTCATTCTGGCAGTCATGGGCTCATCCCTGGACGTGATGATCCTCGTGCTCGGTGTCTACGGCTGGGAGCAATACACGCGGATCGTGCGCGGTGAAGTAAAGAAGCTCATCCAGATGCCCTTTGTCGAAGCGGCACGTGCAGCAGGTGCTACGCCGCTCCGGATTGCGGTGAGGCACATCCTGCCCAATGTCGTCTCGCCGATCGTCGTCCAGTTCACACTGAACTTTTCCAACATCGTCATCCTGGAATCGACCCTGTCTTTCCTCGGTCTCGGCGTTCAACCGCCAACCGCAACGCTCGGATCGATGGTCGGCATCGGCCGCGACTATCTGCCGACGGCCCCCTGGATCGTTCTCGCCCCCGCGATGGTGATCCTGCTCCTCACATTCGCAGTCCAGATCCTTGGCGACTGGCTGCGCGACAAGGCGGATGTCCGTCTCAGGTCCCGCTGACCGAACCCAACGACAGAAGCCGGAACGGCCAACGCTCCACCCTAGAAGCCTTGGAGGCTCGATATGACCAAACTACTGGCAACCACCGCTCTTGCTTCGCTCATGGCGACAAGTGCCTTCGCAACAGAACTCACCGTTGGTGCAGCCAACGTGTCCAGCTACCTCGATCCGGGTCGCGATCACTCTAATGTCGGCTCACAGTTCTACTACAACGCCTTCGATACGCTGATCGCAAAGAACCACGACACCACCGACACTGAATGGCAGCCGGGCCTTGCGACAGAGTGGAAACTTGTCGAACCGACGATCATGGAACTCAAACTGCGTGAAGGCGTGAAGTTCCACAATGGTGCCGACATGACCGCCGACGACGTCGTGTTCTCGCTGAACCGGATGTATCAGGCCGACTTCCCACCCTATCAGGTGCGTGCCCGGGACCGTCTTGAAAACTTCGAGAAGGCCGAGAAGGTCGACGATCTCACCGTGCGCATCCACGCAAAGCGCCCGGAGCCTCTTTGGGAAACACTGCTGAACCTGCAGCAGGTCATGATCATTTCGGAAGCTTACACCAAGAGCCTTGCAGGCGACCCGGACAAGCTTGAGCATGACGACTTTGAAGCCTTTTCCCTGAAGCCGGTCGGCACAGGCCCATACAAGGTTGCCGAATTCGTGCCGGGCGAAACAGTGGTCTGGGAACGTTTTGACGACTTCTGGGGCGAAAAGGCACCGCTCGACAAGGTCACCGTCCGGCATATGCCGGAGACTGCTTCACGCATCACGGCCCTGAAAACCGGTGAAGCCGACATCGTCACCAACATCGCACCTGACCAGCTTCAGCTGATCGAGAACGATCCGGACATGAAGGCCGCCGGCAGCGCCACTGCCCTCTTCCACGTCATGATCATGAATGTGAACCATCCGAAACTGAAGGATGCCCGCATCCGTCAGGCCCTCTCGCTCGCCATCGACCGTGACACGCTGAACGAAGCCCTGTGGGGTGGCAAGGCCGTGGTTCCGTCCACGCACACGCTTGCGGAATTCGGCGAACTGTACCAGCCGGAGCTGACCACCTTCGAATACAATCCGGAGAAAGCCAGGGAACTGCTCAAGGAAGCAGGTTACGACGGCTTCGAAATCACCTACGACACCGCACCGGGCTACTACACCAACGGCCTTCTGGCGGCCCAGGCCATCATGGAGATGTGGGCGGAAGTCGGTATCAAGGGCAAGGTCAACGTCCAGGACAAATGGAGCGGCAACTCACCGGACATGATGACCCGCAACTGGTCCAACCCGATGTATTTCGCCGACCCGTTCGGCAGCTTCGGCGTCATGTGGGCTCCGAATGGTCCTTCTGAATCCGAAGGCCGTTTCAACACCGACGAAGACTACGCCAAGAGCTGGGAGCAGTTCCGCTTTAACGGTGATGTCGAGTTGCGCCGCGCGGCCTATGCGGAGCTGATGGAGCGCATCAAGCAGGATCCGCCGGTGCTGCCGCTGTATCGCCCCTATGAAAGCTGGGCGATGAAGACCAACGTCAACTGGGCTCCCAAGCCGGGTCACATTCCCTACGTGCTCGACTTCCGCGCCGGCTCCATTTCGTTCAACTAAGCAAAAAAGCGCCGCCGGTACACCGGCGGCGCTCTCCCTACCCTTTGATCAATTCAGGAAATTCAACGTGTCCGTACGCATTGCTGTTGTCGCCGACATCCACCACGGCAAACCTTCCGCGACCAAGCGCGGTGACACTGCCCTCGACCTGATGGCCGAGTTTGCCCGTTTCGCCAACGATGCTGCCCCCGATTTCGTCGTCGATCTGGGCGATCGGATTTCCGATATGGACCGCGACACGGACCTTCAGCTGGAACGCGAAGTCGCCGACGCCTTCAAGGCCGTCAATGCTCCGGTCCACCACATCAACGGCAATCACGACCGCGATCACCTGGATATTTCGGACAACGAGGAAATCCTCGGTCAGTCCCTCGCCAACGCGACCTTTGATGCAGGTAACTGGAGAATTGCGCTGTGGCGCGCAGACAGCAAGATCCATCGGACGCCGGAGCATTCAGGTTTCATTCTGCATGAGGCCGATCTCTTGTGGCTGTCACGCGTTGCACAGAACACGGACAAGCCTCTTCTGGTGCTCAGCCACGTTCCCGTTTCCGGTCATGGCCAGATCGGTAACTACTACTTCGAACGCAATCCGTCAGCTTCGACCTACCCGATGGCAGAACGTGCCCGCGCGGCACTGGCGCAGTCCCGGCAGCCGGTGGTCTGTCTGTCCGGCCACGTTCACTGGAACACAATCACCACGGTGGACGGCATTACCCATCTGACACAGCAGTCGCTTACCGAAAGCTTCACCACCAGGGGCGAACCTGCCGGTGCCTTCGGTTTGCTTGAGCTTGGCGAAACCGTCTCCTGGCAGGTGCAGGGCCTCGACCCGATTGCCCATTCGTTCAAGCCTCATGCCGACCGCTGGACACCGCCGCTACCGGATTTCAACCAGCACCCGGAATTTGCAGCAAGACGCCGCGGAGACCTCAAATGACCAAGCCGGTACTGGACGTTCAGGACCTCAGGATTTCTTTCGGTGCTCATGAAGCCGTGAAGGGAATTTCCTTTGCAATTCATGCGCGCGAGACACTTGCGCTGGTCGGAGAGTCCGGTTCCGGCAAATCGGCCACGGCACTTTCCATCCTGCGGCTGATCGAACGAGAAGGTGGAACGATTGGCGGGGGCAGCATCCGACTGAACGATGGTGATGGCTCCCATGACTTGCGAAGCCTGACGGATGCGCAACTGACCGCGTTGCGCGGCAATGCCATTTCCATGGTCTTTCAGGAGCCGATGACCTCACTCAACCCGGTTCTGAAAATCGGCGACCAGGTTGGCGAGGTCTTCATCCGCCACCGGAAGTTCGACAGGCGCAAGGCCATGCAAGCCGCGGAAGAAGCCCTCGATCAGGTGCGCATTCCGGATCCGGCGCGGCGGCTGCAGCAATATCCGCACGAACTATCCGGCGGCCTGCGTCAACGGGTGATGATTGCAATGGCGCTCGCCTGCAGGCCCAAACTGCTGATCTGCGATGAACCGACAACGGCTCTGGATGTCACCACCCAGGCGGAGATCCTGACACTGATCCGGAACCTTCAGGCAGAGATCGGCATGGGCGTTCTGTTCATCACCCACGACATGGGCGTCGTTGCCGAGATTGCCGACCGGGTCGTCGTGCTTCGCAACGGCGAAAAGATGGAAGAAGCCAGCGTTCACGATCTCTTCGAAAGGCCAAAGGCTGCCTACACAAAGGCGCTGATGGCGGCAACGCCGAAACCGGGTTCGGGAACCAGCACGCAGCAGGCAGGGACCGAGACAGTGCTGGATGTTGAGCAACTGTCAACAAGATTTCCCGGCAAATCCGGCCTGTTTTCAAGGAAATCCGGCGGCGTTCTCGCCGTGAACCGCGTTTCGCTGAAGGTTGCACGTGGCGAGACGCTTGGTCTGGTTGGCGAGTCCGGTTGCGGCAAGTCGACCCTGGCGCGGTCCATTCTGCACCTGATCGAACCTGAAAGCGGATCTGTCCGGCTTGACGGCAATGTTCTGAACAGCTCCTCCCGGCAGGCGCTCCGCGAAACGCGGAAGGACATGCAGATGGTATTTCAGGACCCTTACGCGAGCCTCAATCCGCGGCTTCCGGTACATGAGCTGATCACGGAGCCGGCGCGGATCCACGGCCTTGTCTCGCGCAAGGACCAGAAGGAACTCGCAGCGCATCTGGTTGAAAGGGTTGGACTGGAGCGCGATGCCATCAATCGCTTCGTGCACCAATTCTCCGGCGGACAACGTCAGCGTCTGTGCATTGCGCGTGCCTTGTCGGTGGAACCGAAACTCATCATCGCGGACGAAGCGGTTTCCGCGCTTGATGTTTCCATTGCCCGGCAGATCACTGATCTCATGCTCGAACTGCAACGCACGGAAGGTCTGTCGTTCCTATTCATCTCACACGATATCGGCGTGGTGGAGCGGGTAAGTCACCGCATTGCGGTGATGTACAAGGGCGAGATTGTCGAAACCGGTCCAACCGAACAGATTCTGAAAAACCCGCAGCACCCGTACACGCGGCGCCTGTTGTCTGCTGTTCCAAACCCGATGCCGAAGCAACGCCGCAAGTCTGCGGAGGCCTTCACGGCATTTCCGCAGGAAAGCACGACACTGGCGGCGATGGCGTAGCCAACTTCAGGCCAATTCGTTCCGGTGCAATCTGTTTCAGGAATATGGGGTCTCTTTACTGGCCCCTCACCCGGCAACACGCTATATCCTTGCCCCGGACGGACACAGACCTGGAGCTGCCATGAGCGGATTGCTTGCCCTACTCGATGACGTTGCCGCAATCGCCAAGATTGCCGCGGCCTCCGCGGATGACGTGATCGGCCAGGCGGCCAAGGCGGGCGCGAAAGCGGCCGGAGCCGTAATCGACGACGCAGCCGTCACTCCGAAATATGTCGCCGGATTTTCCCCTGCACGCGAAATTCCGATCGTCTGGCGGATCGCGAAGGGATCAATCAAGAACAAGCTGATCTTCCTGCTTCCTGCCGGCCTCGTACTCAATGAGTTTTTACCAGGTATCATCACACCGTTGCTGATGCTGGGTGGCGCCTACCTGTGTTTTGAGGGGGCGGAAAAGATCTATCACATCTTCAAGCCACATCATCATGACGCCGACGAGCCGGAAGGCTTCGTTGCCGACCCGTTGCATCTGGAAGAACAGAAGGTTTCCGGCGCCATCAAAACCGACTTCATCCTGTCGGCGGAAATCATGACGATCGCCCTCGCCGAGATTCCTGAAAGCACCATCTGGATGGAAGCTGCTACGCTTGCAGTGGTCGCAATCGGCATCACCGTTCTCGTTTATGGCTCCGTTGCCTTGCTGGTAAAGGCGGACGACTTCGGCCTGATGCTGACGCGCAGAGGCCGCCTGTCGCTGACCCGCGCCATCGGCCACGGCATTGTGAAAGCCATGCCCGGCTTCATGAAACTGCTGATGACAGTTGGCACCGCCGCCATGCTTTGGGTCGGTGGCTCCATCGTGCTGCATGGTATGGACGTTCTGGGCTTCGGGCAGATCTACGGCATCATCCACGACATTGCCCACAACGTCGCTCATTCGGTACAGGTCGCTCAAGGCTTCCTCACATGGGTGGTAACGGCAAGCCTGGACGGTCTATTCGGCCTTGCACTCGGCATGCTGCTGATCCCGGTGACCAGCAAGGTGATCCTGCCGGTCTGGCGGCTCGTCAGAGGCAAGTCAGCCGCGAAGAGCCACTGACCTTCGAGCGGTCGGCCCGGAAAAAACAAAGGCAATCGACAGGAGACAGTCGATTGCCTTTTTCGTGAGAGAGCAAAGCGCAGGATTTTCTGTACGCCGACGAGACCGGGACATGTCAGCCCGACAGCCTGCTCCCAGTCGCTCAAGGTCAGTTCCTAAAACGTATTGAAGCTTGAGGGGCCTTCTGGTTGAGCAAACGTGGTGTAAGGCGCAACGGTGAGTGCCGTACCGACAAAGCCAGACTTCATGATGACATAGGCACAGGCCATGTAGGTGCGGTCATAGGGCACCGACGGGTCCTTGTCGCAGTCAACGATCCGCCACGCCCCTAAACACCTGCAAGCGCGAGAAGTTCAAATTAGCGTTTAGATCCAAATAAAGTTCTACCTTCGCAAATTCGAGCATTGCGATTGAACGGGCATGGTTGGCTCTGCAGATCAGGCTTCGGCGTTACCGGGCAAAAGCATCCCGATTTCTTCGCCCGACAGGAACATTGCAAAGAGATCTGCCGCCTTGTTCGCATCAAGAGGCATGGTCTCGATCCGTTTCGGCAGATCAGCGCGCTGCGTGTCGTTCAAAACATATCCACGCAGCTTCACAATGCCTGCAAGATAGTCCGGATCTATTTCCGGATGTGGCTGGCATGTCAGGATCCGGCCAGGCAGATGAAGCCCGGCAATCGGGCAACCTGAACTGCTTGCTACAACTTCAAGCCCCTTGGGGGCCATTGTGACCTGGTCCTGATGCCAGGCATTGAGCACCAGCTTTTCGTGACCGAAACCGCGATAGGTTTCCGGGCCGGCGGTAAATCCCCTGGGCGACCTCTCCACCTGGCCGCCAAGGGCCTGAGCAATGATCTGGTGACCGAAGCAAACACCGATCAGAGGTCGCTCGCTCTGGTGGATTGCGCGGATAAAATCCTCAAGCTGCGGAATCCAGTCGTGGTCTTCGTAAGCTCCGTGGCGGGACCCGGTTATCAACCAGGAATCCGCTGCTTCCGGCCCATCGGGGAACTCGCCCGCCTCCACATCATAGGTCGTGAAGGAAAACCCGCGACCGGCCAGCAACTGCCGGAAGCATGCATCGTAGTCGCCCAATTCCTGTGCCAGTTCGTCGGGGGCATGCCCGGGCTGCAAGATGCCGATATGTCTGGAGTTCATCGATAGGTCTCGTCTGGCGAATCCGGCTGGCGCGGATCGCTCATGATTGACCGCTCTTCGCAGCATCCGCAAGACACGCGCCAAGTTTGCGCTTCTGCTCTCCGGATGACTCGAAATTCTCCGCGGCCAACCAGGCTTCGTAGCCCTTTTTCAGCGCCGGCCATTCCTTGTCGATCATGGAGAACCACGCTGTATCGCGATTGAGACCCTTGACGACAAGATGCTGTCGGAAGATGCCTTCCTCGCTGAAACCGAAACGCAAGGCGGCCTGTCTGGACGGTATGTTGTCGTTGTTGCATTTCCATTCAAAACGCCGATAACCGAGATCATCGAACACATATTTCATGAACAGATAGAGGGCTTCGGTCGCCCCGCGTTTGCGCGAGATCAGCGGTCCCCAATAGATATTTCCAATTTCGATGACACCGTTGGCCTCGTCAATCCGCATAAGCGTCTGCCGTCCGGCAACTTTGCCGGATTCCTTGTCCACGATTGCAAAAAAGAGCGGATCCTTGCTGGCTGCAGCCTTTTCCACCCATCCGCGGAAATCAGTCTCGGTCTCCGGCGGATACTCAGGCAGCCAGCGGAATTTCTGATCGCCGTCCGGCACATCGGAAGCTTCGAATAGCCCGGACGTGTGACGCACCGGGTCAAGCGGCTCCAGAACAACGTAACGGCCCTCAATCGGCTTGTGCTCCGGCCGGGGACGCGCGGTCCAATGGCTAAGGTCTTCAGGCATGATCATCTCCGGAAAGGGCATGGCTTGCATGTGCCGGCAGTTTGCTACCAGCAGGCTTCCACTGTCTACCGTTTCACTGGTACCGCGAGAAGATCCAGTTCCTCGAGACCAACAGAACCAGTTAGGCGGCTCTTTTCCTTTAGGCCGCACCACGCCGTAAAGGAGCATTGAAGCCCATCTGCAACCAACAAAACTCGTGTTAAGCTCCACCGGTTTCTGGAGGAGGCAAACCATGACTTCGGGTGTAACGGTGCTTGTCGGGACCACCAAGGGAGCGTTCCTGCTGAACGGTGGAAGTGACCGTGGAGGCTGGAAGGTAAAGGGACCTTTCTGCGATGGCTGGCCGATCAATCACGTGATCGGCGATCCGGAAAGCGGCACGATCTGGGCCGGCGGCGGCGGCGAATGGTCCGGCGCGGGCGTCTGGCGTTCTGTCGACGGCGGCGAGACATGGGAGGTCACCCGACTGACCAAAGGGACGCTCGACGACTGGGCAGCAAATGATCCCGAGACGGCCAAGTTTCTGAATTGGACACCTCAGGACCTGCCTTTTGCGGACGACTTTTCGCAAATCTGGTCGCTCGGGTACGCCCACGGTACGCTCTACGCCGGCACCAAGCCCGCAAGATTTCTCGCCAGCAGGGATGGCGGCAAGAGCTTCGCGCATCTGGAAGGGCTTGCCAATCATCCGTCCGCAGACAGCTGGAACCCGGGTGCGGCCGGCCTTGTGCTGCACACGATCGTTTCCGACCCGGACAATCCGAAAAAGCTCTGGATAGGCATTTCTGCCGCAGGCGTTTTCGCCAGCGAAGATGGCGGCATGACGTGGGAGCGACGCAACCGGCTGTCCAACGCGGCCGCCTGTGAGGGGCATGATCACCCTGCCTCCCCGCGCGACGGCGAGACCGGCCATTGCGTTCACAACATGATGCGTGCACCTGGCGACAATGACCTGCTTTATCAGCAGAACCACCACGGCGTCTGGCGATCCGCAGACGGCGGGCTCAACTGGGACAACATCACCGACGGCCTGCCCTCCACCTTCGGCTTCCCGATCCGCGTTCATCCGCGAGATCCTGACACCATCTGGACGCTCCCGCTTAACGGAGACACCGAAGGCCGGTTTCCCCCCGGTGCGGCGGCAGCCGTCTGGAAGTCCGATGACGGTGGCCGAACCTGGCGGGACAAGCGCGAGGGCCTTCCGCAGGAAGCCTGCTTCTTCACGGTTCTGCGTCAGGCGATGGGCGGCGACACACGAGACCCCGCCGGGCTCTACTTCGGCACAAACTCAGGCTCGGTTTTCGCCAGCCTGGATGAAGGTGAGACCTGGCAGGAAATTGCCCGCCATTTGCCGACTGTGCTGGCCGTCGAGGTTTTGGACCGAGCATAAAACCAGCTGATATCGGGAAGGCCCTGCTGCCAACTCGCTGCCACGCGTGCGTTTGCCTCGACCACATCTTCCTGGAAACAAAGACCGTTCAGCACGCGCGCTGTTCGCCAGCCGTCCATTGTTCGCAAGCTCCCCTGGGTGCCCCACCCTGAAGCGAATGATTGGTGACATTCCGGCACGACCTCTGTATACAGTCAATATCCAGTCAATTTGAAAGCAATTCTTCATGACCGAATGGTGTCCGGACCTTTCCGCCAGCAATGCTCCGCGCTATGCCGCGATCGCGGACGCCATTGAAGAAGATATCCGCACCGGACGCCTTTCGCCTGGAGACCGGCTTCCTGCGCAGCGCCAGTTGGCAGCCCGGCTCGGGCTTGACTTCACCACCGTTGCACGCGGTTACACCGAAGCCCGCAGGCGTGGCGCTATCTCCTCCATGGTTGGCAGTGGCACATTCGTCACCGGCCCCGACAGCGTGCTGGGCGGCGGCGTTGCAACACGTGATGCCAAGCGGCTGTCACCTCCGGACTTTTCCATGAACCTGCCGCCGGAAGTCAGTGACCCCGGCCTGATTGCCCGTATGAAAGAGGGGCTCGCGGCGCTTTCGGCCGACGTCATTCCGCTGCTTCGATACCAGACAATTTCTGAAAAGGACCCGGACCGCCAGGCTGCAGCACGCTGGCTTGCCGGGGTTGGCCTCAAACCCGACCCGGAAGATATTCTGTTTGCTCCCGGCGCTCAGGCAGCCCTTGCCGGCATTCTTGCAACGCTTTGCGAGCCGGGTGACCGGATCGCATGCGAAGCCGTCACCTATCCCGGGATCCGCTCCATCTGCGGACAACTCAGACTGGAGCTTTGTGGCTTGCCGAGCGACGAAGAAGGCATTGATCCGGAGGCCTTTCGCAAAGCCTGTCTCGACGGTCGCCTGAAGGCACTCTATCTCAACCCCACTCTGCACAACCCAACCACTCGCACCCTCTCCGAGCAGCGGCGCCGCGATCTTGCTGCCACCGCGCAGCGCCACGGCGTGCCGATCCTGGAGGATGATCCCTACGGCCAGCTCAGCCGCAAGCAGGTCCCGTCGATAGCCGCTCTTGCTCCGGATATCACCTGGTACATCGGCTCTCTTTCGAAAAGCGTTGGAGCCGGTCTCCGGCTCGCCCACGTCCTTGCCCCGGACCGGAGCGCTGCATGGCAGTTCGCTCGTTCACAGCGCACGTCCAGCGTCATGATTTCCCCGCTCACGACAGCCCTGGCCACGCGCTGGATCGAAGATGGCACTGCCAGAGCCCTGCTTCGGCACATCCGAAGCGAAAGCGCGGCCCGGCAAGAGCTGGCCGCCCGCTATCTGAAAAGCCAGAAATTTGAAGCCGACCCTGACGGATTTCATATCTGGCTTGCCTTGCCGGAAGGCTGGTCTCGTCCGGCCTTTGTCAGCCAGATGAGGAACCAGGCTGTCGGCGTTGTGGAAAGCGACGCCTTCACGATTGCCGGAAAGGCGGATGAATCCGTGCGGCTCTGTCTGGGCGGGCCACATGATCGAGCGCAAATCGATAGCGCGTTCAGGGTCATTTCTGAGGCATTGGCGTCAACGCCGGACAAGACCTCCACCTACTTCTGAACAAAAAAAGACTGCACACATCCCTCTGCCAATCTGCCGCAGGCGATTGGCTTGCCATGCAAGCAATTTGCTTTATCTTTGACTGCAAACATATCCATTCATTCAAATATTGACTGGATTAACGTCTCCGGCTCGAACCGGAAGACCTCTCGCAGGAAAAGGTGTTCCATGACCACTCCACAAAGCTGGCCGCAAATTCCGCCGATCCGCACCGGCATCAAGGGCCGCTGCCCGCGTTGCGGCGAAGGCTCCATCTTCGACGGCTTCCTGAAGCTGAAGCCGAAATGCGACCACTGCGGACTTGATTACAGCTTTGCCGACCCTGCGGACGGGCCCGCGTTTTTCGTGATCTGCTTCGGCTGCATTCCCGCAGTCGCCTTTGCGATCTGGCTCGAAATCGCGTTTACAGCCCCTTACTGGGTGCATTTGGTGACGACCCTGCCGCTGATCCTGGTGACCTGCATTCCTATGCTTCGACCGCTCAAGGGCTGGCTGGTCTCAAGCCAGTATTTCTACAAGGCGGAAGAAGGCAAGCTGGCCACACCGGTTTCCCAATCCTCGGAAAGCCAGGTCTGACGTTCGGAAGCCCCAAGCCGGACCGACGACCAGACTTTCCCGAGGCAGGCGGTGACATCGGACGGGCGATGCACCGCCTTTTCTTTTCTGAAATTGCGAGGCTATGGAGCAAGTGGCCCATCCTTCGAGACGGTGCTTCGCACCTCCTCAGAATGAGGATGAGTGTGTTGCTCTGCTTGCGTCTGAATGCACGTCCGCCTCATCCTGAGGAGCGAGTTCACTCGCATCTCGAAATGGGCCGCAATTACCTAACAAACCGGCAGTCAGCGTCAGACGGCCCTCAGCCACACGGCCGTGTCGTGAAACGCCGCGCCGCCATAGGGCGCAACCGGGTCGGCCCCGGTAAGCGTGTTGATGCCGCGACCATCCTCGAATGCATCGTTCGGCCAGATCCCTTCCGAGATCACGGTTCCGGGCGCGACGGTCGCAACATATCGCACATGCAAAGTCACGACACCGCGCCGGTTGCCCATCTTCACCTTGGCACCGTCTTCGATGCCGAAACGCTCTGCCTCTTCCGGACGCAACCAGACCTCCGGTCGGCCTTCCTTCTTCTTCGAGCTGTCGGTCTCGTTGAACGTGGAATTCAGGAAAGAGCGGGCTGGCGATGTCACCAAGCGGAACGGATGCTGCTCGTCTGCAAGTTCGATGCTGTCCCATTGGTCCGGCAACTCCGGCATCGTCTGCCAGGGACCGAAGATTGTGCCGTCTTCCGGCTTGTTGGGAGCAGAGGAACGACCCCAGTCAGCCTTGAAGTGGAACTTGCCGTCTGCGTGACCGAAACCGTTGAGATAATGCGCCGTTTCGAAATCAGGCTGCAGATCGATCCACTTTCCAGCTTCCAGGTCTGCGAGCGTTCCATAGTTGGAATTGCGCAACAGCCAGTCGATATGGTCGCGTGCGCTCATATCGAATCCGGGGTGAGGTTTTGAGTCAACGCGCCTGGCGATCTCGTTGATAACAAATATATTTTCCCTAGGACCTTCCGGCGGCTCAACAGCTTTGGGACCCAGCATCAGATACTGGTGTCCGCCGCCTTTATAAAGGTCGTCATGTTCCAGAAACTGGGTTGCCGGCAGCACGATGTCTGCCATCTGCGCGGTCTCTGTCATGAAATGCTCATGGACGACGGTGAAGAGGTCCTCGCGCGCAAACCCCTGCTTTATCAGGTCCTGCTCCGGTGCCACGGAAACCGGGTTGGTATTTTGAATCAGCATCGCCTTCACCGGCGGACCACCAAGCAACGCCGCTTCGTCGCCCGTGAGAATACGGCCGACAAGGCTCTGGTCGAGGGCACGCACAGCCAGGTCCTTCAGCGAGCCGGCTTCGATCATTTCCTTGTTGAGCTGATAGATCGCGCCGTTGTTGTGGAAGGCGCCGCCGCCCTCTTCCTTCCAGCAGCCGGTGACAGCGGCAATGGAACTGGCAGCATGCATGCCGACTGCACCATTGCGCGACCGGGTGAAGCCGTAGCCGAGCCGGAAATAGGTCTTCTTGACGGAACCGATCAGCTGCGCCAGCTCCTCGATCCTTGAGACGTCCAGCCCCGTGATCGAGGCAGCCCACTCCGGGGTCTTCGTTTTCAGATGCGCTTCCAGCTCGGCTGGACAATCCGTGTAGGTTTCCAGGTAATCCCGGTCGGCATGGCCGTCGCGGAAGAGCACATGCATGACAGCGCAGGCAAGCGCGGCATCCGTGCCGGGTTTCAGGATGATGCCGATGTCCGCCTGCTTCATCGTTTCGGTCTCATAGACGTCAACAACGATAATGCGCGCGCCGCGTTTCTTACGGGCGGCAATGGCATGGGTCATCACGTTGACCTGGGTCGCGACCGGATTTGTGCCCCAGATGACGATCTGGTCGGAAACCGCCATTTCACGCGGATCAGGCCCTGCCAACTTGCCGGTGCCGGCAACATAGCCTGTCCAGGCCATGTTGGTGCAGAAGCTGTCGAACTGACGCGAGTAGCCCTTGGTATGACGCAGCCGGTGGATACTGTCCCGCTGCACCATCCCCATCGTACCGGCATAGTGATAGGGCCAGACGCTTTCGGCTCCAAATTCGGCTTCGGCAGCCAGGAACTTTTCAGCGATCAGATCCAGCGCTGCATCCCAGGAGATTTCCTCAAAACGGCCTTCACCTTTCTTGCCGGTGCGCCGCATCGGCTTCAACAGCCGGTCCGGGTGGTAAAGCCGTTCGGGATAACGCGCGACCTTGGCGCAGATAACGCCTGCGGTATAGGCATTGTCCTTGGCACCATTCAGCCGGCGTACGTCGCCATGCGGATAAAAATGCACCTCCAGCGCGCAGGTCGACGGACAATCGTGCGGACAGGCGGAAAAAGTGCTCTTGGGCGGCTGCTGGGTCATGATGCCTTACTGAATTCCTCGAACATGAGCCCGGCAAGGTTCCCCCAGCGCGGCCACCTGTCAAGTCGGATGGCCGCTTTTACCCATTATCCGGGTGGTTCGTTTCACCCGCGTGGGCCGAAATCCGCAACTGTGACGACCCCGTCGCCGTTGCGGTCGATCATTTCGATCCAGGAGGCTGCGTTGTCGAGAAACTCGGCTTCAGAAACCTTGCCGTCGCCGTCGGTATCATTGACTTCAAGGCGCATGCCGTTTGCCGGGTTTCTTGCACCTTTCCCCAATCCCTTGGGCTCATTCTCTGCCTGATCCTGGGCTCTTGCCTCATCGAAGAGGACATATTCCTCTGCATCCAGAAAACCATCGTCGTTGGCGTCGAAACTGGCAAAGACATTGCCGCGCCGTTCCCGCGCTTCTTCCGCGGTCACTGCACCGTCACCATTCAGATCCCAGTTTTCGATGAAATGCGCCCCAGGCCCTTCTGCGGCAAAACATGAGCCCACGGTTGCCAGAATGAGGGCGGCTCCGAGCGTGATCGATTTCATGTGACTTCCTTTCTTTCCAAGTTTCGAATTTTTGAATGTTTCATTTCCAAAAAAAGTGCGTGGATGTCACGCACTTTTCCCGTTCAGCTGCCGCTGCAGGGAGATCTCCCCCCACGCCCGGCTTCCGGCCTTGCGCCGGGTGGAGGACCTCCGTTGCGCGAGCCAAAGTCTGGTCCATGGCCAGATCCAAGGCCCGGGGGCGGTGGGCGACCTCCATGCAGAAAACGTGGCGGGTGTCCGCCCTGCGCCTGAACAAGCATGACGGCAGCCTCGCTATTGTCCGACAGCGCCGCAAAATCGACCGTGGGAAGATCGCTCTCGTTCTGGATCTCGCCTCTCATGCCAGCTCGTTTCAAGCGCATGAAGCTGCTGTCGGGGTTACCCATCCAACAGCGTGGAATGAAAGGAAATGCATCCGTCAGCACATAGTGATACGTGCCGTTCGGATATTCCGGCGTAACCGCAAAACGCCCGTTGCACTGGTCAAGATCGCCGGCGCCGGCAACATAGGCCCAATCCTGTGTGAACTTGCCGTTGTAGCGCCCGCCCGGCCCACCCGGCCGATTGCCTTTCTTCACCCTGTAGCTGCTGTTCAGCTTCTTGAGACCCGAATTCCCCTTGGGATCGGAATAGCCGTAAGGGCCGTAGATGGGAAAGCCGTCCGCGGCGAATCCCAACAAGGCGGGCACCGACTTACCATCCTTGGAGGCCATGACGCCGGTCGGAATGCCATGATAATGGTAGGTGCCATCCGGTTGGACATGGGCGTTGTACCGATCAAGACCCAGCTTGCAAGCACCGCCCAGCGCCTCGTAGTTCCATCCCGAGCGACGGTCGTTTTGCCAGAACTCCGCCGTGCCAGGGTCCATGACCACACCGTTCACCGCAATGCCAAAAACCGCCTCCTGCGCCCTGGTTGCGCTGGAGTTCTTGTGCGGCACCAGAGGGACTTTCAGATTGTAGTTCTTTTTCGAAATGGAATGCGGGTTCCCGCGGTTGGGAAATTTTCCGGGTGGTTTCACCGGATAGCCGTCGGCATGAATATGGCGATAGTTACTGTCGACTGAAATGTCTGCCGACGCTTCGGCCTTCGGAAGCAAGAGGTTCCAGATTTCCTCCATAACATGCGTCTGCTCGACGGCTTGTTCACCTTCCAGTGGCACCATGCTGTCATGCGCGGCAGCCGGTGCTGCAATCAACACTCCGGCCAGCGCTACGGATATGCGCATCGCTCTCTCCCGATCTCTTCGCCCACGAATTGAGTATGAGGCCTTTGGAAGCAGAACGCTGTCAGACAATCGCATCAAAGTGTAACGCGATGTAACGGCTGAGAGGTGGCACAAACAGAAAAAGCCGGCCCCGACGGGACCGGCTTTTCAGTCAACTCATTGCCCGCAGGTTAGCCGACGAGTTCAACACCGGAGAACCAGAACGCGATTTCTTCAGCAGCGGTTTCAGCTGCATCGGAACCGTGTACGGAGTTTTCGCCGATGGACAGGGCATAGGACTTGCGGATCGTGCCTTCTGCAGCGTCAGCCGGGTTGGTTGCACCCATGACTTCACGGTTCTTGGCAATGGCATTTTCGCCTTCCAGAACCTGAACGACGGTCGGGCCAGAAGACATGAATTCAGTCAGTTCGCCGAAGAACGGACGTTCCTTGTGAACCGCATAGAAAGCTTCAGCTTCGCGCAGGGACATCCAAACGCGCTTGGAAGCAACGACGCGCAGGCCGGCTTCTTCAAGCTTGGCGGTGATGGCACCGGTCAGGTTGCGCTTGGTGGCGTCCGGCTTGATCATGGAAAACGTGCGTTCAATCGCCATGGTTTCATCTTTCTCGTTTCAGCAGCGGGCCGGCGGAGTGCCGGTTCCGGATTTTTAAAAATTTCGCGGCCTTAATAACGGGGTGCCGTCACGCCCGCAAGGGGGCCGGGTCATGACATTTTGATGTCGGTAACCGGTTTGTGGCTCAATATGGTGCTGGCCAACATACGAACGGCTGCCTAGTCTGCGCGCAAATGCAAAGGTCGAGCGGACGGTTTGCAGCGCTCCTCTTCGGGAATGACACCATGGTCGAACTCTTCGCCATCCTGCCAACGCTGCTTTATGCGGCCGTCGCATCGCTCTGGCTCAGCCTTGCCGCCCCCTCGGTGGCGGCCAATACACATGAGATCGAAAGCCCGCAAACTTTCCCCACTTTGGCAGGGCAACTTGCCGCCCTTTCGCCCGAACAGCTGGAAGAGCTCTTCGTTTTCGTTGCGGGCAACACGCTGTTCACGCTCTACCACGAGAGCGGACATATGCTTGTCTCGGAACTGGAACTTCCCGTTCTGGCCCAGGAAGAAGATGCCGTCGACAATCTGGCCACCGTTTCCATGCTCGGCGCGGACACCGACGACATGGATCTTTATCTCACACAGGCGATGATCGGTTGGTTCCTGATTGCCGAGGAAGACTACGACGACCTGGTTTTCTACGACGAGCACGATCTAGACCAGCAACGCGGCTACAAGATGCTGTGCCTGATGGTAGGGGCCGACGAAGACGCCTTTCTGGATCTTGCCAGAGACCTGGAGTTGCCGGAGGAGCGGATCGAAAGTTGCGCCTTCGACTATGAACAGGCCTCGGCTTCGTGGGAAATCGTGACCGATCCTTATCTGAGAGACAGCGATACGCCCGGGGGCAAGATCAAGGTCGTCCACGATCCGGCAACAAGAGACCTGGAAGCCATGGCCGTTTTCCTGAAGGAAAGCGGACTGGTGGAGATGGTCGCCAAGGAATTCGACACTTTCTACGAGCTGCCGAAGACAGTCACTTTCCGCTCAACCGCCTGCGGCGAGGAAAACGCCTTCTGGGATCCGCAGACGCGGGAAGTGATCCTCTGCCATGAACTTCTCGCCGGCCTGGCTGAGATCTATCTGAGTGTTCCGGAAGAAGAAGAAAAAGCTCAGAGCGAGGACTGAGCATTCTTGCGATAAGCGCCTGGCGCTTCGCCATATGCCTTCTGGAATTCCCTGTAGAAGTTCGAACGGGTCAAAAATCCGGCCCGCTCCTGTATCCGGCCGACAGGCTCATCCGTCGTAACCAGCAGTCGTTCCGCTTCCGCGAGGCGTACCAGATTGACGAACTGGCTGACATTGACGCCTTCAACTGCGTTGACAGCTCTGGATAGTTCCCGATCAGGAACCCCGACCCGCCGGGCCAGCCGCGTAAGTGTGAGCGATGGATCCCGGAAGAACTCCTGGTCCACCAGAACCTTTCGGGCAGAATCGACAATCTCTGCCCGCTGCGCGTCATTTCCAACGCTCTCTTCAACCTTTGCCCGTGACTGCCCGAAGCGGGCACCCAGAACACCAAAGGCTGCTCCGACTGCAAGGACCAGAAAGAACAGGCTTGCCAGCGAAATCGCGAGCGCGGCGGCAACCTCGCTTTGCTGCGCGAACAGGTAAGCGACAAAGGCGTCGATCAGCAGTGTTGCCAGCATGATCAATATGGAAAAGCCGAGCAGATTGCGAAGCAGACCACTCTTGTTCGTCGGAGCCTGGCAAAACACATCCGGCCCCTGGCTCCAGAGCCTTGCAAGCGCAAGCGCATAGACCGCGTAGCTTGCGCCGATAAGCCCATCAACGTAACCGGCAACCGGCACAGGCAAATGCATTGCAACTGTCACGATGGCAGCCGCACCAAAATTCAACGCCACGAGTTGCCGGGTTCTTTCACCCGAAACGGTCAGCGAGACGAAAGCCAGATAAACGGACGGCGCTATCCACACCGGCAACACCCTTTGCACGGTCAGGAGCTCGACAACCCCGAAGGCGAAGCGCGCGCCCACGAGGGCAGCTTCCAGCGTCAGCAGACCGAAGAGCCGAACGAACAGCCCTCTCGCGACAGGCGGCAACGAGCGCCAGTTCAGCGCAGCGATGCCGAGTGACAGGAAGACAGCTGCAAGCAGAAAGGAGACGGGAATGCTGATCATGACCGGTATGCGCAAAGAGGCAGTTTGAACGTGCTGTCCTTTATCACGATTGAGGACAAGACCGGCAGCCTGCGGCGATTGTCAACAGATCCGCCACCGGACATTTGAAGGGCATCGCAACTTTCAGATGGATTTCCCATGTCTCCTCACCTCGCCGGACGGTACTCTTACACGCGCACATTCCTGAGTGCTGCAATCCTTGTTGCAGGCTTCATCGAACCGGTCCTGTCACAGGCACAGGACACCTCAGCCCTCCCCTATGGTCCTGGTGTAACCAGTCTGACGATCGAGGACGATCGGCAGGATCGTCCTCTGGCCGGAGATCTCTGGTATCCGACACAGACACCTGAGCTCTTCAGCCAGGCAGACAAGAGCAAGGTCTGGCAGATGGCTGCTGCCGATCCAGACGGCAAACCAGCGGACGGACGTTTCCCGCTGCTTGTCCTTTCACACGGAATGTATGGCAACACCTTCAATCAGGCCTGGCTGGGCTCGGAGTTGTCGCGGCGCGGTTACCTGGTCGCCATGATCAATCATCCGGGAACCAGTACATTCCTGCGTGATCCCGATCAGGCACGTGAACTCTGGGATCGACCGGTGGATCTATCGAGGGTGATCACTTTCCTGCTGGAAGACGAGGCAACTTCAAAGCGGATCGACCCGGACCGCATCTACGCGGCAGGGCATTCTCTTGGCGGGTACACCGTGATGTTGTTGGCAGGTGCCAAGTTTGACACTGAACGGCAAAGGGCAATCTGCACCGGCGAGAACCAGCCAGTGGTGTGCGGAGTTTTCGCAGGATGGTCCGTTGCCGAGACCGCCGCCGACAGGAAACAGATGTCCGTTTCGCGCAAGGATAGCCGTGTCCGGAAGGTCATCAGCATGGACCTCGGTGGCACGCCCCTGTTTTCAGAAGAAAGTCTTCACGCAATAAATATTCCGGTCCTGGTACTGGGTTCGGAACGTGCGGATATGCTGAACCAGGAAGTCGAATCCTGCGCTCTTGCGGCCGCCTTGCCTGCAAGCATGGTGCACCATCTTGAACTGGAAGATGCCGGGCATTTCGACTTCATGGGCGTGTGCAAACCGGAGGCCTTCGAAATCCTGAAGGAAGATGAGCCCGGCGATGAAATTGTTTGTGTCAAAGGTTCCCGGGAGCGCGAGCAGCAACACAGGCGGATAGTCGCCGAGATCCTCGATTTTCTGGAACCTTGATCTTCAAACCGGCGGGCCAACGGTGCAGCGATGCCACAGCCCGCCACCGGATCGCCCGAAGAACAGCTTTCCACTTGCATCCGCATGGGCGCTCCGCCAAACATCCGCCTCATGTTGCAGATTACGGACCTTACATATCGGATCGGAGACCGCCTCCTGATCGACAGAGCCAGCGTTACGCTCCCCGGCAAGGCCAAGACAGGTCTTGTCGGTCGAAACGGTGCGGGCAAATCAACGCTGTTCAAGATCATCACCGGGGATCTTTCCACCGAGACAGGCTCAGTGCAGATCCCGAAGCGCGCGCGCATCGGTCAGGTCGCACAGGAAGCCCCGGGGACGGAAGAAACCCTGATGGAAGTGGTGCTGGCCGCGGACAAGGAACGCAGCCAGCTGCTGGCAGAAGCCGAAACACAGACAGACCCGGCCCGGATTGCCGAAATCCATACCCGGCTCGCCGACATCGGCGCCCACACGGCTGAAGCCAGGGCGGGCTCGATCCTGTCCGGCCTTGGCTTTGATGCCGCCGCGCAGCAAAGGCCGTGTTCGTCGTTTTCGGGCGGATGGCGCATGCGCGTTGCCCTGGCTGCGGTTCTTTTTTCCGAACCCGACCTTCTTCTGCTCGACGAGCCGACGAACTATCTCGATCTTGAAGGCACGATGTGGCTGGAAAACTATGTTGCCCGCTACCCGCATCAGGTGCTTCTGATCTCCCACGACAGAGACCTTCTGAACAAGGCTGTCGACAGCATCGTCCATCTCGACCGGGGCAAGATGACCTACTACTCCGGTGGCTATGACAGTTTCGACAGGCAACGTCGCGAAGCGATGATCCTTGCAGAAAAGGCGAAGGAAAAGCAGGACGCCCAGCGCAAGCACATGCAAGCGTTTGTCGACCGGTTCCGTTACAAGGCCAGCAAGGCCCGGCAGGCGCAGTCACGCCTGAAAATGCTTGAAAAGATGCAGCCGATTGCCGCCCTCACGGATGAGAGCAGCAAGCCGATCCATTTCCCCGATCCGGACAGCCAGCTGGCACCGCCCATCCTGAAACTCGAAGGCGTGGCGACCGGCTATGGCGATACCAGGATCCTGTCGCGGCTGACGCTGAATATCGACACCGACGACCGGATTGCGTTGCTGGGCGCCAACGGCAACGGCAAGTCGACATTCGCCAAGCTGATCTCCGGACGCCTTGGCGCCATGGATGGTGAGATCACCAAGGCGTCGAAGCTGAAAATCGCCTTCTTCGCGCAGCACCAGCTTGACGAGCTCAAGCCTGCTGAAAGCGCCGTTGCGCATGTACGTGCCCTCATGCTGGATGCGCCGGAGGCAAAGGTTCGGGCTCGCGTTGCACGCATGGGGCTTCCGACCGACCGGATGGACACGCCTGCGAAAGACCTGTCTGGTGGTGAAAAAGCCCGCCTCCTCCTGGGGCTGGCGACATTTGACGGTCCGCATCTGCTGATCCTCGACGAACCGACCAACCACCTCGACATCGACAGCCGGGAAGCGCTCGTGATGGCGCTGAACGACTTTCAGGGAGCCGTCGTACTGATCAGCCACGACAGGCATCTCGTCGAGGCTTGCGCCGACCGGCTATGGCTGGTGGCAGACGGCAAGGTGGAACCCTATGACGGCGACATGGAAGACTATCGCCGACTGATCCTGCAAGGTCCCGAGGCGGTTCAGAAAGCCCGTGACAAGGCCGCCGCGGAAGCTGACAAGGCAAATGCGCAAGAAAAACGCCGCGATGCTGCCGTCAAACGCGAACTTCTGAAACCGTTGAAACAGAAGATCGATGCCGCTGAAAAGGAAATGAAGCGCCTGCAGGAAAAGATCATCAAGCTGGACGAAGCCCTTGCCGATCCGGAATTCTTCACGAGGGAACCGGAACGGGCTGCGAAATTCGCCAAGGAACGGGCCTTCTGCGAGAAGAAGCTGATCAAAACCGAAGAGGAATGGCTGGAGCTTTCCGCCGAATTCGAGGAGGCTTCCTGATGGCCAAGATCACGACACTCGGCTTCGATGCAGACGATACGCTCTGGCACAACGAACGGGTGTTCAGGCTGACGGAAGAACGGTTCGCCTCATTGCTCGGCGACTACACCGACAAGGATCACCTGGCCGAGCGGCTGCTGGCCGCGGAAAAACGCAATGTCCTGCATTACGGCTACGGCGTTAAGGGCTTTACCCTTTCCATGATCGAGACAGCGATCGAGGTCACCGACAGGCAGGTGCCCGCCGATGTCATCGCCGAAATCCTGGAAGCCGGGCGAGAGATGATGTCCCATCCCGTCGAGCCTCTCCCTTACGTTGAAGAAACGCTGAAAAAGGTGAAGGCGTCTTTCAAGCTGGTCCTGATCACCAAGGGGGACCTGTTCGACCAGGAACGCAAGGTGACGGCCTCCGGCCTCGATGTCTATTTCGACGCAATCGAGATTGTCTCTGAAAAGACCGACGAGACATACCGCTCACTGTTTTCACGCCACGGCAGTGGCCCGGGTGAAGCGCTTATGATCGGCAATTCACTGAAATCGGACATCCTGCCGGCGCTGGACGCAGGAGCATACGGTGCTCACGTGCCCTATGACCTGACCTGGGCACTGGAAGAGGCGGACGAGCCACGTGGCCATGACCGGTTTTACCGATTGGACCACATCGGCAAGGTGCCGCAACTGCTCGCTCGTCTGAGTTGAATTGCGGTATTTCGACCGAAAAATTCCTGTCGGAAGTGAAACCAATTAAAGTCTGACGGGTTGTCGTAAGTGAACATTCAGACACTGCGGGCACGTTTGCGGAGTTACCGCGGGCGTCTTCGCAAAGCTCGATTTTTCGCACGCTTCAGACCAGGATACGTAATGTCTCTCTCCAGAACCGTCACCCTATTCCTTGGCGCAACAGCGCTCGTCGTTGCCCCTTCCCTGTCGCCGGATGTGCCTTCGCTTTCCTTCCATGTGGACAAGGCGTTCGCCAAGAATGGCAACGGAAACGGCAATGGTGGTGGCGGCGGCGGAAATTCCGGCGGCAATGGTGGCGGCAACAAGGGAAATTCCGGCAACAAGGGCAATAGCGGCAACTCCAACCGCGGTGGGAACTCCGCTTCCAACGGCAACGGCAACGGCAACGGCAACAAGGGCCTTGGGATCTTCAACCGCGGCAATGGTTCCAAGCAGGCCAAGTCGAACAACGGCAACGGAAATGGAAAAGGCCTCGGTGGCTTTCTGAATTCCGTATTCGGAACCGAAAATTCAAAGAGCTCCGGCAAGCGTCAGACCGCCTCCAGAGGCAATAGTGGCACCGCGAGCCACCGGCTTCCAAAGGCTGAACGCGCGACACTGGCAAGCATTGCCGTGACCCCACAGGCAAGCCCTGCAGGCAAACCGAAGAACTTCAATGCAAAGCTTGGCCGGTTGAATTCCCTCAATCGCAATTACCACGCCTATATCAATTCCAACGACCCGCATCTGGCAGCCATTCAGGCCTACATAAATGACAGCCTTGCCTACGAGCGACTTTCCGCAGATCTGCAAGGCCTCGAACAGGACCTCCTGACCGCACGTACGCTGTTCGACGGGTTGCTTCAGGACGTGGACAGCTATGACGGCTTCGCCTACGAAGGCCTGACCTCGCAACAGCTCGAAGACCGGCTTGCCGAACTTGAAAGCCTGGATACGGCTGAATTGTCAGATGACGAGCTGACCGCTCTCGAAACTGAAAGACTGGCGCTTGAAACTGCTCTTCAGAGCGACGCCTATTCGGATTTCAAAACGGCTGAAACCAACTACGAAACGGAAAAGACCGGCCTGGATGGGCTCGCCGCTGATGTTTCTGACGAAGCGTTGGAAGAAGCACTTCTGGCGATGGCAAACGAGAACCGCGTCCGGGAATATGGCGACGACTACGTCGACGAGGAAATGCTCGACTGGGCCAAGCAGGTTCTCGGGGTTGGCGATTACGACGGCAAGATCGATGAAATCCGCGAAGCAACCGAGACCCCGGACGACGGCACGGACCCGATTGATCCCGATGAAACAGCCGTCAACGACGATGGTACGGACGGTTCGGACGCCGATCCGGATGAACTGCGCCTGATCTCGACGTCCAACTAGCACCAATACGGCGGGGCGGTCTGTTTCAGTCCTTTTGCTCGACAGGACCGCCCTTCTCGACCCAGTCTGCGAACCCGTCTGTCAGATGGGCAGCTTCAAAGCCCATATCCTGAAGCGTCGCGACAGTGAGTGCAGAGCGCCAGCCTGCGGCGCAATGGAAGATGAAGCGCTTTTCCTGCGAGAAGACCTCCTTGTGATAGGGGCTCTCCGGATCCACCCAGAACTCGATCATGCCGCGAGGGCAATGAATGCTGCCCGGAATGAACCCGAGCTTCTGACGTTCACGCACGTCTCGCAGGTCTACGAACACCACATCCGGATCTCCTACCAGGGCGATGGCAGCATCGGTGTCGACTTCCTCAATCCGCGCCTTGGCTTTGGCGACCATGTCGGCCGATGACATCTTCAGCTTCTTCATAAGGCTTTCCTCCAATATCGGCATCGCGCACCGGTGCGCGTCTCACTTTTTAAAAGTTTGCTCGCCCATCTCAGGGTCTGTGCCGGCCTAAGCCTTGCGTTCCCAACCGCCGGCTTCGGTCTGTTGCCAGTAAGCGATTTCAAACCCTTCCGCCTTGGCTTCCTTCCAGCGATTGCGCGCTTCCTGAACAGCCTCGGTATCGTTGCCATCAAACATGTAGATCGCCCGCTTGTAGGCGCTCAGCGGTGGCGGCGCGGCCCTGTCCACCAGGAAGCGCACGTCGGCTTCGTTCGGATTATCTTGCTCGGACGTGAGATATATCGGCTGATGTTCGGCGTAACCGTCTGCCTTGGTGCCATGTGGCAGAAAACCGTCGTCGGTAAAGGTCCACAAATGGGCATCAAGGGCGCTGCATCGCTCCTCGGTTCCCGTTTGCACGACAACTTTCCAATCCCGCTCCAGGCACTTTTGCAAAAGCTGCGGCAAAGCCATCTCCAGCGGCTTGTGCAAAAGGTGATAGAATACAACTTCAACGCTCATGCCGGACCCTGTCTAGACACATCCTTGTACCTTCGCTTTCCGTTTTCCACCGCCATGCCGGAATGTGGTGCAGGCCTGCAACACTCGCCTGTTCAAATTCCCCCGACGGCAAACATGACATGGACAGGCCATAAGACTCGTATCATTAACCCTTCGAAAATGTCGATTGGCTAGGGTTCGTCCCCGGGGACGATCCAATGATCATTTGATTTGGCCATGGATCAAAAAATTTGGCCGGTGAGCGGTTTTCCCGAGCCGGCGCAAAAGGGGATTTGGTGAATGCTTGCGCGTGTCGTTGTGTTTTTCGCATTGGTTGCTGTCGTTGCAGGCGCGACACTTGGCATGGGTCTTCTGGTTGAACCGGCAACGGCCTGCCAGACCTACAAGACCTGCTGATCCAGGGTCGACAGCCAGATACGAAAAACCCGCCTTCCCGGCGGGTTTTTCTTTGCCCAGCGGCATTCCAGTCCTGGCGCCCTCCACCAGTAGAAAATGCGAAGGGCGCCAAGATGGACCTCAGCCTTCGTAGTGATCCGCGACAAGCTGGTTGAGCAGACGCACGCCATAGCCCGAGGCCCAGCTCTGGCAGATTTCGTCCTTCGGAGCGCCGAATGCGGTTCCGGCGATGTCCAGATGCGCCCAGGGCACGTCATTCGTGAAACGCTGCAGGAACTGGGCAGCGGTGATGGACCCCGCCCAGCGGCCACCGGTGTTCTTGACGTCTGCATTGGGCGTATCAATGATCTTGTCGTATTCCTTCGACAACGGCAGGCGCCAAAGCGGCTCACCGCTAGACTTGGCAGATGACAACAGCTTGTCTGCCAGACCGTCGTTGTTGGAAAAGAGACCGGCATTCAGATTGCCGAGAGCGACAAGCACGGCACCGGTGAGCGTTGCCAGATCGATCATGATCGCCGGTTTGTATTTTTCCTGCGTATACCAAAGCGCGTCGGCAAGAACCAAACGACCTTCCGCATCGGTATTCAGGATCTCGATCGTGGTTCCGGACATGGCGGTGACGATGTCACCTGGTCGTTGCGCGTTACCGTCCGGCATGTTTTCGACGAGGCCGATGACACCGATCACGTTTGCCTTGGCCTTGCGCCCCGCGATCGCATGCATGGCGCCGATGACTGCGGCAGCTCCGCCCATGTCGCCTTTCATATCTTCCATGCCCGCGGCCGGCTTGATGGAGATGCCGCCAGTGTCGAACACCACGCCCTTGCCGACGAACGCAACCGGGGCGTCACCCTTCTTGCCTCCGTTCCAGCGCATCACGGCCAGCTGCGGTGGGCGGGTCGACCCTTGGGAGACGCCAAGCAAAGCAGCCATCTTAAGCTTCTTCATTTCCTTTTCGCCGAGAACCTCGACTTCGACACCAAGCGCCGTCAGTTCCTTGGCCTTCTCGGCAAACTCCACCGGACCCAGCACATTCGCCGGTTCGTTCACAAGGTCGCGGGCCAGAATCACGCCGTCGGCAATAGCTTCAGCAGAAGACCAGGCCTTTTTTGATGCCTTGGGATCGGCAACGGCCAAGGTCACCTTCATGTTCTTGGGTTTGTCATCGTCTTTCTTGGCAGTCTTGTAGGTGTCGAAGGCATAGGCCCGCAGCTTCACGCCCATTGCGAACTCTGCAGCCAATACACCGGACGGATCTGCATCGCCCGGGACATCCAGGAGCACCGTTGCTGCGTCTGCCTTCGTCTTCTGCAATTCTGCAAACACCGCGCCGCCAAAAGCCCGCCAATCGTCGCCAGTCAACTCGCCGGCATCGCCAACGCCGAATACGATCAGCCGGTCGAGACCCGATCCGGCAGGAGCGACCAGATCAAGACTTGCCTTCTTCTTCCCGGTGAAACCTGCGATACCGGCCGAACGTTGCAAGCCTCCCTCGAGACCCGAGACAACTTCTGCAGCAACCGGCCCAAGGCTAAGGTCGCTACCGGCCAGGATTACGGCCACCCCACCCTTCGGCGTTTCGGCCTTGGAGAAGTTCAGTTTTGCAAGCTTGGTCATGCTTCGGTCCCGTTGGTTTTTCTGGTTGGAGCGGTTGGGCAGTGGAAAGAAAAGGCGCCCTATCCCGTAGATTGTGATTTTCGTGTCAAATCATGGGGTTTCAACAGCTTTTCGGCAAGGGCGACAAAAATTAATGTATATTTACCATTCTTATTCATGAGCCATTCACCACATTCCGTGTTATTCGGTCTCAGGCCGATTATCGTCATTTTTGCAGGGACATGTACCGGCACCGTTATGAAAACGCTTGAACGTTACATCATCCGCCGGACTGTTTACGCTTTCACCCTCACGATTGCAGCGATGACGGGTGTGGTTTGGGCAACCCAGGCCTTGCGCCAACTGGACCTGGTGACCTCAAAGGGTCAGACCATCGTCCAGTTCATTGGCATAACCATGCTTGCCCTGCCCTTCCTGATCGTCATCGTGGCTCCGTTCGCCCTGATGATCGCGCTGATACTGGTTCTAAACTCCTTGTCGGGCGACAGTGAGCTGATCGTGATCGATGCCAGTGGCGGCTCCAGGTTCCTTGTCTTGAAACCGGTCATGCTCTTTGCCTTCGTAGTCATGTTGCTGACCGCGAGCATGTCACTTTATGTGGCTCCCACCGGATTGGCTCAGCTGCGCACCGAGATTACCCGCGTGCGCGCAGACCTTGTTGCCAACATCGTCAAGCCGGGCCGCTTCATCACCGTCGAGGACGGATTGACGTTCCATATCCGCAACCGTTCCGGCAAAGGCACTCTTGACGGTCTTTTGATGCACGACACCCGCGACCCGGAGACGGCCTTTACCTATCAGGCAGACACCGGGCTGATCGTCGAAGCTGCCGATCGCACGCTTCTTGTCATGCAGAACGGAACAATTCAGAGACGTCCAAAGCAGCAGGGCGATATTTCGATCGTTCGCTTCCAGTCCTATGCATTCGATTTGTCGAACCTTATTCCTGAAGCTGGCGAGCCGGTGTTCAAAGCCAGTGAGCGGACCACCCTTAACCTGATGTCACCAGGCAGGAACGACGAATATGCGCTGAAGAATCCGGACAAGTTGGCGCAGGAGCTCCACGAACGCTTCAGCCAGCCGCTTTACTGCCTTTCCTTCGGCCTGATCGTGTTCGCGTTTCTCGGCAAGGCCAGAACGACACGCCAGGGGCGCGGGTTCGCCGTGCTCGGGGCAATCTGTTCCTGTGTCCTGTTGAGGACCACGGGCTTCGGCGTAACCGCCATTTCCGGTGGTTCCACCGCGCTTCTCAGCCTGCTTTACATTGTTCCCGTTGCGGGCGCGGTGTTCGCCCTCGTCTCCATCTTCCGCGAACAAGGCGGGTCGCAGCCACGCTGGCTGGTCGATCTGCAACATTCTGTTCAGGACAGGATTGATGCACTGAGTGATCGCTTGAACGGTCGCAAGCCAGGAGGCGTCGCATGATCCTTGGACGGACCCTGTCGCTGTATTTTTCAGGGCGTTTCCTGAAGGCTATCCTCGGTCTCTTCCTGTTTGCCGCTGTCCTGATCTATCTGTTCGACGTCCTGGAACTGGTTAGACGTGGTGGTGACCGCGAAGGATTTTCCGTCCTGCGCGTTGCCATGATCTCGGCCTTGCGGGTGCCTCTGCTGCTGGAACAGGTCATTCCCTTCACCGTCCTGTTCGGTGCAATTGCTGCCTTCGTGACACTGAGCCGAGGCCTGGAACTGGTCGTGGCACGGGCTTCCGGCATCTCGGTCTGGCAGTTTTCTCTTCCCGCCATCCTTGTCGGGATCGTTCTCGGTATCCTGTCCATCACCGTCTACAATCCTGCGGCTGTCTGGTTTCAGCAGAAATCGGACGAAGCAGCTGCCGGTTTGTTCGGCTCGGAACAAAGTTTCCTTTTGCAGTCCTCGAACGACGTTTGGGTTCGGCAGGACGGCCTGGACGGAGAATCAGTGTTGCTTGCCAAGCAATTGCTGGAAGGCGGCACGCTGCTGCAGGGCGTCACCATTTTCACGTTCGACAAGGACGGTACCTTCCGCGAGCGGATCGAAGCTGACGAAGCGCGGCTCGGAGACCAGATCTGGTACCTGGACAATGCCATCGTCTACACGACCGAACAGGATCCACAGCCTTACGGGCAATATCAGATCAGCACATTCCTGACTGCGACTGAAGTTCGTGAAAGCATCGGATCCCCCGAATCGATTTCGTTCTGGAATTTGCCTCGTTTCATCGAACTGGCCAGAAACGCTGGGTTACCTGCCTATCGCTACAATTTGCAGTATCAGACTCTCCTCGCCCGCCCGCTTCTTTTGGTCGCTATGATTTTGATCGCAGCGGCGGTTTCCCTTAAAGTTTCGAGGTTTGGCGGTTTGGGAAGTATGATTCTGGGTGGAATCCTTTCCGGGTTCGTGCTTTACGTTCTAACCGAACTTGCCAAGGACTTCGGGGGTGCGGGTATTGTCCCTCCCTTGGTGGCGGCCTGGGCGCCGGGAATATTTGGAGTACTCATGGGTTTGACAATTCTCTTGAATCAGGAAGACGGGTAAAGCGATGACTTTTCCGGTTTTTCTGACAACAGAGACTTGGGCCAAAAAAGGCAGACTGTTGGCTGCGGCGAGCTTGTGCGCCATTGCAGCAACCCTTTGCCATGGGTACGGATCACCAGCCGCGGCACAGGACCTGACAGCAGGTCTGGCCGGTCAAGTCGATCCCGATGCCGAACTCCTGCTTGAATCAAGTGAGATCACCTACGATTTCGACCGCGATCTCATCGTCGCGACCGGAGATGTGCAGGTCTATTACGACGGCAGCACCGTCCAGGCGCATCAGGTTGTCTTCGACCGCAAGAGCCAGCAGCTCAAGGCGTCGGGCAATGTGATCTTCATCGAATCCAACGGCAATGTCGTGCGCACGGAAGAAATGGTCCTGTCCGAAGACTTTTCAGAAGGCTTCGCACGTGCCCTTCAGATCGACACGACGCGGCGCACACGCTTCCTGGCTGAGCAAGCCCGGCGCGAAGGCAACAACATCACGACCATCGATAACGGCGTCTATACGGTCTACACCAAACCGACCAACCCGCCGGACAAGCCGCCGCTCTGGCGCGTGCGGGCCGAGAAGATCATCCACAATCAGCAGGAAAAGATCATCCGGTTCGAGAACGCAGCCTTCGAGGTCTACGGTCAGCCGATTGCCTACCTGCCCTATCTGTCAATGCCGGATCCGTCCGTCACCCGAAAGTCCGGTTTCCTGATGCCTAGCGGCATTGTGTCCGACAAACTCGGGTATGGCGTAAGCGTTCCTTATTATTGGGCGCTCAGCCCCTATTACGATGTGACGACCATTCTGACGCCACTCACCAAGCAGGGCGTGTTCGGCGATGTCGAATATCGTCATCGGTTTGCCGCTGGCGAAGTGAGTGTTTCTGCGGCTGGCCTGTTTCAGGCACAGCCGAGCAATTTCACGACGGACCGCGCTGACGATCGCTGGCGCGGTGCGGTCAATTCGACCGCCTCCTTCAGCATTGCGCGCGACTGGACCCTCGGCTGGAACCTGACCTACAAGAGTGACCGTCAGTTCTTCAAGGACTACTCGTTCACCAGTTTTGGCGACAACGGCGAGACCTCCACGATCTATCTGGAAGGCAAGACCGACCGTAACGCGCTGTCTGTCAAAGCCTATGCGTATCAGATATCCCAGGAGGACTATACGGACAGCCAGTTCAATGCCAATGGCTTCTCTCCGGTCGGCAGCTCCCTGCAGGACAAGCAGCCGCTCGTTCTGCCCGTGATCGACTATGACTATGTGTTCGCGGATCCGATCCTCGCCGGTGAGTTGGCACTGACTGCCAATTTCACCTCACTGACACGCGATGAAACGGATGCTTTCTCCATTGATGGCGGCACAACTGCGAAATTCCGTGGTATCGACGGCACCTTCTCGCGCGTGTCCGTGAAGGGGAACTGGCGCCGCACATTCATCGATCCGCTTGGACAGTCGTTCACGCCGTTTGCCTATATGCGCGGTGACCTGTTCTTTCTGGCCTCACCGGATTCTGACGTGACCGCTCTCACAGGCGAAAGTTTCGTCGGCCGTGCAATGCCCGCAATCGGCCTGGAATACCGCTATCCGTTCATTGCAACTTTCAACGGCGGCAACCAGATCCTGGAGCCCGTCGCCCAGGTTGTGGCCCGTCCGAACGAGCAGCGGATCGGCGAACTGCCGAACGACGACGCGCAAAGCATCGTCTTTGATACGACGACCCTGTTCGACTACGACAAGTTCTCGGGCTTTGACCGCGCCGAAGGCGGCACACGTCTTAACGTCGGCCTGAACTACAAGCTGCAACTGGACAGTGGCTACTATGTCAGCGGCCTGTTCGGTCGGTCCTATCAGCTTGCCGGCGACAACTCCTATGCCATTCCGGACATACTCGGTGCGACGCAGGATTCCGGTCTGGAAACTTCCTTGTCCGATTACGTCGGCAGCCTCTATCTGGACACGCAATACGGTGTGAAGGTCGGCGCCCAGGCCCGGCTCGACAAGGAAGATTTCACCGTGAACCGGATACAGGCACAGGCCAGCGGTATCTACGGCCCGGTCGTGTCTTCCCTTGCCTATGCGTTCCTGAACGCGCAGCCGGATGTCGGGATCGATGATCCGCGAGAGGAACTGCTAGGCTCCGCGAGCCTTCGCCTTGAGGAAAACTGGCGCATTTTCGGCTCCATGCGATACGATCTGCAAAACAGCAACATCGTGCAGGACGGTCTCGGGATCGGTTATGACGACGAAGGTTTTTCGCTGTCCGTCACCTATGCTGAAGACCGCAGCCGCAACGATGGCGATGACGTCAACCGGACGCTTTATTTCCGCATCGGGTTGAGGACCATCGGCACGACACAGGTTTCAAGCGGCGCTCTCAACTAGGCCATCTGACTGACCGTAGGTCATCATGCCGCCATGAAAAAAGGCATGATGCGTGGAACCTTTGAAATTTCGGGCATGATATGCGAAACATCATGTCATAAAACAACGAACTTCGGTTTGGCCTCAAGCCAGCACGGATGGTTATTCAATGCGACTTCGTATCGTTCCGGTATTCTTTGGACTAGCTTTGATCCTGGCAGCGCCGCTGGCAACGCCTTCCCATGCAGCGATCAAAATCATTGTCAACGATGTGCCGATTACCGACTACGACATCAGCCAACGCGCCCGGCTGATTACAATGACCCAGCGCAAGTCCGCATCCATCGCCAAAAAGCAGGCGGAAGAGGAACTGGTCGACGACCAGGTCAAACTTGCCGAAGCCGAACGTGTCGGCGTTGACGTCAGCCAGTCGGAAGTCGACAACGCTTTCAACAACATTGCCCGCAATGTGAAGATGTCTCCGGCCCAGCTTTCCAAGGCGCTTCGCAGTGGCGGTGTTCAGCCCGATACCTTGAAGGAACGCCTCAAGGCGCAGCTTGCCTGGAACCAGGTGTTGCGGTCCCGTTTCAGTGGCCGGATCGAAGTGGATGAATCCGACGTGATCGCGGCCCTGAAGAAGACCGACGAGGAAGACCGTCAGAAGTCCGTGGAATATGACCTCAAAAGGGTCATTGTCGTGGTACCGAAGAACTCCTCCGGTGGTTTCAAGTCCAAGCGCAAGAACGAGAGCAACCAGATCCGGGCTGCTTTCAACGGCTGCGATGAATCCGGCGCCATTCTCGGCAAATACAGCGAAGTGGTTGTGCAGCCTATCGGACGCCGGCTCGAAACCGAGCTTCCGGAAAACATGCGCGCCGAAATCGAAAAAATGACACCGGGCAAGTTGACGAAACCTTCCACCACGCCCGTCGGTTACGAAATGATCGCGGTTTGCGGAAAACGCGAAATCGCGTCGGACATAGCCGTTCGCACGGAACTTGAAAACGAGCTGCGACAGAAGGAAGGCGAAAGCCAGTCCCGTCGGTATCTCCTGGAAATCCGCCGTCGTTCCACCATCATTTATCGCTGATCCTACATGCGCTCCAACCAGAAGCCGATCGCCGTCAGTATGGGAGAACCTGCCGGGATCGGCCCGGACCTGGCTCTGATTGCATGGGCTAATCGCAAAGCTCTCGGATTGCCGCCATTCTACATTCGCGGTGACGAATCCCTGCTGCACGAACGTGCACAGAAAATGGGCCTGAACGCGCGGCTCAGGCTGGTAGCGCAGGACGAGGCTGTTGCGACTTTCACCAAAGCTTTGCCCGTTGTACAGACCGGGCCGGCCCTACCCGACCAGCCGGGTGTGGAAGCACCTGAAACGGCAGCTTCCGTTGTTGCTGCTATTGAAGGGTGTGTCGACGATATAAAGTCCGGCCATGCCTGCGCCCTCGTGACCAGTCCGATCAACAAGGCTGCGCTTTACCGAACCGGCTTCGCCTTCCCCGGCCATACGGAATATCTGGGCTCCCTTGCAGAGATGCACTGGCCAGGAGAACCGGCAAAACCCGTGATGATGATTGCCGGACCGGAGTTGATGGTGGTTCCGGTCACCATTCACATTCCAATTCGCGATGTTCCGACATCTCTCACGACTGAACTTATCGTTGAGACTGCGGAAATTACCGCACGCGACCTCAAGACCAGGTTTGGCTACACGTCACCACGATTGGCGATTTGCGGGCTGAACCCTCATGCGGGTGAAAACGGCTCGATGGGAACAGAAGACCGCGACATTATAGAGCCAGCCATTTCTCGCCTGCGAGCGATGGGTATCGAGGCGACAGGTCCGCATCCAGCCGACACTCTGTTTCACCCGCCTGCACGGCAGCATTATGACTGCGTGCTTGGCATGTATCACGACCAGGTGTTGATACCGGCGAAGACCATCGGTTTCGATGAGAGTGTCAATGTCACGCTGGGCCTGCCTTTCGTGCGCACCTCTCCCGACCATGGCACGGCATACAACCTGGCTGGAACCGGCACCGCCCGGGTCGACAGTTTCGCTGCGTCCTTGCGCATGGCGGATGTGCTTGCCAACCCCGAGCGGTTCTAGGGCGATAGCGATCAATGGCTCAGATAGACGACCTGCCCCCGTTGCGCGACGTCATCGCCGCTCATGGTCTCAATGCGAAAAAGTCGCTGGGACAGAACTTCCTTCTCGATCTCAATCTCACCTCTCGCATCGCCCGATCTGCGGGCAGTCTTGAAGATTGCACCGTTCTGGAAGTCGGCCCTGGTCCCGGTGGGCTGACCCGTGCCCTGCTGGCCGCAGGAGCGAAGCGGGTGATCGCGATTGAAAAGGACAGCCGCTGCCTGCCGGCTCTTGCCGAAATCTCGGCACACTATCCGGGGCGCCTGGAAGTCATCGAAGGCGATGCCCTTGAAATCGATCCGGTGGCCCTGACTGGAGGAGACAAGGTCCGCATTGCCGCGAACCTGCCTTACAACGTTGGCACCCAGCTGCTTATCAATTGGATCACGACACCGCAGTGGCCGCCATTCTGGTCGTCGCTGACGCTGATGTTCCAGAAGGAAGTCGGTGAGCGGATCAGCGCGCCCCCCGCGTCCAAGGCCTATGGCAGGCTTGCAGTTCTGGCAGGCTGGCGCTGCAAGGGCGGGATCCTGTTCGACATCAGCCCAAAGGCGTTCACGCCGCCCCCGAAAGTGACGTCGGCTGTGGTTCATCTGACGCCAAATCCTTCGCCCCTGCCCTGCGACCTGAAAGCCCTTGAAAAGATTACCGCTGCGGCCTTTGGCCAGAGACGCAAGATGCTGCGTGCCAGCCTCAAGTCACTGACACCGGACGCAGAAGACTTGGTCACAAGGGCCGGGTTGAAGCCGACGGCCCGTGCCGAAGAAATCGACATCGCAGGGTTCGTTGAACTTGCCAACACGTTCAGGGCCGCTCAGGCAGTTTGACGACTGGCAGGATGCTGGAAAGTTCCGGTTTACGGCACTTGCCCGCCTGAACGGCTTTCAGGTTGTCCGGGTTATCCAACCCGAGATCCCGCATCATCCAATCCGGCATTTGGTTTCTTCGGTCAGCCTTGTCCGGACCGGTGTACCAAACGTTTCGTTTTCTTGAAAACAGGACCCTTAAAAAGCTGACCATTGTCTCATCTCCCGTTGATGACGGGCAGAAGATGTCAGAACCTTTTTAGAATGTAATTGAATGATGCTGCATGATATCATTCAAAAATGAATGAAATCGATTTTGACTGGGATGCCGTACGCGTCTTTCTAGCTGTTGCCGAGAATCAGAGCCTCAGCAAAGCCGCCCAGGTTCTTTGCCTGTCCCAACCAACCGTCGGCCGCCATATTGCGCGGTTAGAAGAACAGTTGGACGTACAATTGTTCGATCGACGCCAGACCGGCTACGAACTGACGGGTGGTGGCCGACGTTTGATCAAGATTGCCAGATCCATGGCACGCGGAGCGGCGGACTTCAGGCGCGCGGTTGATCTGGAAAAGGTCGGCTCAAAAGAGCAGGTCTGCAGGATCACGCTCGGTGAATGGGGGCAGCATTATCTGACACGGCACGTCGACCAGATAACCGATGGTCTTGACGGTGTCCGGATAGAATTTTTCGCGGACGATGCCTTCTGGGATCTCAGCCGGAACTCCGCCGACATCGCCATCGGGAACAGACAGCCTAAACATCCGCACCTGATTGTCCAGAAACTGGGTGAGATCCAGTTTCACGTCTACGCCTCAAAGGACTACTGCCGAAAGCGGCCGGACGCTGTTGACCCCTCGACCTGGCAGGAACAGATCTGGGCGGGATATTGCGGCAGCCGGGCGCGGCTCAAGTCCTCGCAGTTGCTCAACGCCATTCTGCTGGGCAAGACATGCCGCTACGCCGTCAACAATTCCGTATCGCTCTGCAATATTCTGAACGCCGGGCACGCCATGGGCGTTCTACCAGACTGGATCGCGGAAACGGAGGGTCTGACACGCCTGACGGCTACCCCACTCGCTCAGGGAGGGTCATGGATGAGCTTTCACGAAAGACTGCGTTTCCACCCGATGCTGTCGGAGGTCAAGGATCGCGTCGCCAAGCTCTTTCGGCAGAGGTTTTCAGAAACAGCCTCTCGAGCAGAGCAAAGGGATACAGCTCATGTCGCAGGTGCAGGTTCTTCGTCTTCCTAGCTTCGAATGACGCTGAATGGCCAGTTTAGGCAGCGCTTGAGACGTCAGGATTTTTCGGCCAGCTCGTTTTCCAGATCATCGACCATGCCCTGAATGAGCGGACCGATTTTCGGTGAGCGGAACTGCTTCAGTCTTTCTGCTTTCAGGATTGCACGAACGTTTTCGTAAGCGCGTTCCAGATCGTCATTCACCACAACATAATCGTATTTCGACCAGTGGCGCATTTCACCAACAGCAGTCTTCATCCGCTTGAGGATAACAGTGTCCTCATCTTCAGCACGCCGCTTCAGCCGTGATTTCATTTCCGCGATGGACGGCGGCAGAATGAAGATGGAAACGACATCGTCACGCATCTTTTCATAGAGCTGGAAGGTTCCCTGAATATCGATGTCGAACAGGATGTCCTTGCCATTTTCAATAGCATTTTCGACCGGTCCACGCGGTGTGGCGTAGTAGTTGCCATGCACCTCGGCCCACTCCAGCAGCTCATCGTGCTCGCGCATCTGCTCGAACCTGCCGGCATCAATGAAGTGGTAGTGCACGCCGTCAACTTCGCTGGACCTGCGTGGCCGCGTGGTCACGGAGATCGACAGGGCAAGATTGTCTTCGTTCTGCAGCAGCAGGCGCGCGATCGTCGACTTTCCGGCTCCGGACGGTGACGACAGCACCAGCATCAGGCCACGGCGCTGCTGCTCGGCCTGCTCCGCACTGACAGTGGTTCCCGTTGAGGTACCGGCAGGTGCGTCGGTCATGTGGCTCACTCCAGATTCTGTATCTGCTCACGCATTTGATCGATAACGGACTTCAGGTCCAGCCCAATGGCTGTCAGGTCCACGTCGTTGGACTTTGAACACAAAGTGTTGGCTTCCCGGTTAAATTCCTGAGCCAGGAAATCCAGGCGCCTTCCGATTGCTCCACCGGTGTCCATCAATTCACGCACGGCTGCCACATGGGCATGCAGGCGATCCAGCTCCTCACGGATGTCAGCCTTGGTTGCCAGAAAGACAGCTTCCTGATGCACGCGCTGCGGATCCAGTTGACCGTCCGAGGCATCCATCAGCTCTGCGAGCTGTCGCTTCAGCCGTGCCTTTATGGCGTCCGGTTTGCGCGCAGGCAGATCCTCGGCGGCCTGGGTCAGTTCGGCGATCCTGTCGATCTGAACTCGTACCACCTTGCCAATTGCCTGCCCCTCGCTGTGGCGCATGTCGACAAGGTCAATCAGCGCAGCATCCAGGGTCGTCAGAAGAGTGTTGTGAAGCGCTGCCTGAACCGCTTCGTCTTCTTCGGGCTCCTTGAGCTCAAAGACGCCTTTTTGCGCCAGAATGGCGTCAAGCGACGGCGGAGCAAGATCAGGTACCCGGTTCTTGAGGAGATCGATTGTTGCAAGGACAGCTTCAAGAGCCGATTCATTGACCTGGAGCTGCTGTTCGGACTGGTCTCTCTGCATGGAGAGCCCGACGGAAACATTTCCGCGCCGAAGAAGCTTGCCGCAACGCTCGCGGATCTTCGGTTCAAGCGTCTCCAAACCCGTCGGGATGCGGATACGAAGGTCAAGGGACTTGCCGTTGACAGATCTCAGTTCCCAGGTCCAGCGAACCGGTCCGGATTCTCCAAGGGCCCGTGCAAAGCCCGTCATGCTGGCAAGTGCCATGTGCCCCCCTTTGCGAATGTGCCGCCACCGGCCCGCCGCAAAGGCGGGCTCCGGTCAATTGGATGTGGCTGGCTGCGTTTCCTGGTTCTGCTCCGCCTGACGACGGTCTCTTTCCACCTGACGCCACTTGCGGACATTTGCCTGGTGCTGCTCGTAGGTCTCGGCAAAGATGTGGCCACCGGTTCCGTCGGCCACGAAATAGAGATCCTGCGTGCGGGAAGGATTGGCGACCGCTTCCATGGCCGCGCGGCCCGGATTACCGATCGGTCCTGGCGGCAAGCCGTCGATCTGGTAGGTGTTGTACTTGTTGTCCGCCTTCAGCTCGGATTGCTTGATTGCCGAGCGGTCCTTGAGCCACGCTTCACCGCCATAAAGACCGTAAAGGATCGTAGGGTCGGATTGCAGGCGCATGTTCTTGTTGAGACGGTTCACGAAAACACCGGCGACACGCGGTCGCTCGTCTGCCAGGGCTGTTTCCTTTTCAACGATCGACGCGAGAATAACCAGGTCTTCCGGCGTTTCGACCGGCAGGCCTTCCGTCCGGCGTCCCCAGATTTCGCTCAGCAGCTTGGATTGCGCCGCTTTCATCTGGTTGAGAACTTCCTGGCGCGAGGCACCGCGTGCAAAGGTATAGGTTTCGGGAAGCAGTGCACCTTCTTCCGGAACTTCGGTAATCTCGCCTACAAGCACTGGGTGCTCGCGCACGCGCTCGATGATCTGGGCGGTGGTCCAGCCTTCCGGGATCGTTACCGAATGGGTGACGGCATTGCCCTCCACCAGATCGGTCATGATCTCCTGCATGGAGACGCCGGGCGCAAAAGCGTATTCACCGGCTTTCAGTTTGGTGGCGTTCTTGTAGAAGCGGATGCCCAGGTTGAAGATCCACTCGTCGAGCAGATTGTCGCTGATGACACCCTGCCCTGAAAGCCTGTCGGTAATACCCGAAAGCCCGGCACCTGAAGAAATCACCACGGTGGCGTCCTTCTGCAGCGGGCCCTTTTCCTCGAATTTCTGTTTGCCGAAATAAAGCGCGCCCCCGAACGCGGCAAGTCCGAACACGGTCAATGTGATGACCATGTTGATCAGAATGACGAAGGGGTTGCGTACGTGCCTGGAGCGTTGCGGAGGCGCAGGCGCCGGTTCCGGCTGCAAGGCTTCACGCGGGCTTTTGGGCTTAATGCGCATATTGGGTCGCACCTCCAAGATTGAGCCCCCAAATCCCTGACTTAGGCTCAAACGGACCAGTTGTCACAATCAAAGTTTCAGGCCGGCCCGAGAGAATCGGACCGGCCTGAAGAACTTGAATGGGTTATGCGGCAACTTTGCGGAAGACAAGCGAGGCATTTGTGCCGCCGAAGCCGAACGAGTTCGAAAGGGCGACATTGATATCCAGCTTCTTCGGCTTGTGCGGCACCAAGTCGATAACCGTCTCGACAGACGGATTATCGAGGTTGATCGTCGGCGGAGCCATACCGTCACGCATGGCCAGAACCGAGAAAATGGCCTCGACCGCACCAGCAGCACCGAGAAGGTGACCGATGGAGGACTTGGTCGATGACATTGTCAGATCGGCGGCATGTTCTCCCGCAAGCCGGGTGACAGCGCCAAGTTCGATCTCGTCGCCAAGCGGCGTCGAGGTTCCATGAGCATTCACATAGTCGATGTCGGCCGGCGTGACCTGGGCGCGCTTCAGCGCAGCTTCCATGCAACGGTAGGCACCATCGCCATCGGAGGACGGAGCGGTGATGTGATAAGCATCGCCGGACAAGCCGTAACCGATGATCTCACCGTAGATCTTTGCGCCGCGGCGAACTGCATGCTCGTATTCTTCGAGCACGACGACACCGGCACCTTCGCCCATCACAAAGCCGTCGCGGGCGACGTCGTAAGGGCGGGAACCTTTTTCGGGAGTGTCGTTGAAAGCCGTGGAAAGCGCACGGCAGGCAGCAAAGCCCGCGAGTGCAAGACGGCAGACCGGAGATTCCGTACCGCCAGCAACCATGACATCCGCATCACCGAAGGCAATCAACCGCGATGCATCGCCAATGGCGTGCGCGCCGGTCGAACACGCGGTCACGACAGCGTGGTTCGGGCCCTTCAGGCTGTGACGGATCGAGACATACCCGCCGGCAAGGTTGATCAGACGGCCGGGAATGAAAAACGGAGAAATGCGGCGCGGGCCTTTTTCGGCCAACAGATTGGCGCCCTGCTCGATGCCCTGAAGACCACCGATGCCGGAGCCGATCAAAACGCCAGAGCGTACCTGTTGTTCGTAAGTCTCAGCCTTGTAGCCGGAATCGGCCATTGCCTGATCGGCAGCCGCCATCGCGTAGACGATGAAATCATCGACCTTGCGCTGTTCCTTGACGTCCATCCAGTCATCCGGATTGAACGCGCCTTCAACGGACGAGTCACGCGGGATCTGACATGCGATCTGGCAGGCCAGATCGTCAACTTTGAAATTCGTGACCTTGTTGGCCCCGCTCTGTCCTTCAAGGATCTTTTTCCAAGTGACATCGACACCACAGCCAAGCGGCGTCACCATGCCCAACCCAGTTACGACAACTCGCCTCATACACCCGCACTTACGTTGGAAGGGCCAGGCGGGGTTTCGCCCCGCCGGCCCGATCTTCAAACATTCACAAGAAGGGGGTTACCCTTACTTGTTGGCTTCCAGGAATTTGACAGCATCGCCAACGGTCAGGATGGTTTCTGCTGCGGTGTCCGGGATTTCTACGCCGAATTCTTCTTCGAACGCCATGACCAGCTCGACCGTGTCAAGGCTGTCTGCGCCCAGGTCGTCGATGAAGCTTGCACCTTCAACAACTTTGTCAGCATCTACGCCGAGGTGCTCAACGACGATTTTCTTTACCCGATCCGCGATATCGCTCATCTTTCACTTCCTTAGTTTTCATCTATTCGTCACTCGCGAAACTGCCCCCATCCGGTTTGCAAACAAGCGGTGGCGCGAACTCGCGGTCTTTAAGATGTCGCCGCACACCAGGCCAGTTTATTTGGCCAACTGTGCAATTCGAAACAATCGGCGGGTTGGTAACACACTTTGTTGACCTTTACCAGCCGATCCAGACCGCTTGTGAGCGGCCCGGATTCTTTTTGCCTGCTCGGCAAAAATTCCTTTTAAATCATAGCCATGCCGCCATTAACGTGCAGGGTCTGCCCGGTCACGTAAGCGGCTTCATCGCTGGCCAGGTAGACGGCGGCTGCGGCAATCTCTGCGGAAGTGCCCAAACGCCCTGCAGGCACGCTCGTCAAAATCGATTCTTTTTGCTTGTCGTTCAGCGCATCGGTCATTGCCGTTTCGATGAAACCGGGCGCAATCGTATTGACCGTGATGTTGCGGCTGGCGACTTCCCGGGCAAGCGACTTGTACATGCCGATCATGCCGGCCTTGGCTGCCGCATAATTGACCTGACCGGGGTTTCCGGTGACGCCGACGACGGACGTGATGCCGACGATGCGGCCGGACCGACGCTTCATCATGCCCTTGATTGCTGCGCGGCACAGACGGAAACCAGACGACAGGTTCACTTCCAGAACCTGATCCCACTCTTCATCCTTCATGCGCATGAAGATATTATCGCGCGTGATCCCGGCATTGTTCACTAGGATGTCGACAGAGCCCATTTTCTCTTCAGCCGCCGGCAACAAGGCATCAACAGCCGCGCGGTCGGACAGATTGGCCGGTGTCACATAGGCGCGTTCGCCGAGATCAGCAGCAAGCGCTTCCAGCTTTTCAGCCCGCGTGCCGGACAAGGAGACGGTTGCGCCCTGTGCATGGAGCGACCGGGCGATTGCTTCGCCGATCCCACCGGTGGCACCGGTGACAAGCGCGTTTTTCCCTTCCAAGCTGAACATTCGGGATCCTTCCATTGTTCCTGTTTGGGTCCGCGGCGGACCAAATCGTCGCCTCGGCCGATATAAGCCTTATCCGGAGATCTTTTCCATAAGGGCGTCGATGTCTTCCGGAGAATTGACCGCCATGCCGGTGGCTTCCTTGGCGATCCGCTTGACCATGCCGGTCAGCACCTTGCCTGTCCCAACCTCGACAAAGGTGTCGACACCGTTGTCGGCAAGCCAGGTGATGCTTTCGCGCCAACGCACGGTACCGGTCACCTGCTGAACAAGGCGATCGCGAATTTCATTTGCGTCAGTAATCGGGCGCGCAAGCACGTTTGCGACCAGCGGCACGACAGGAGAGCGGATTTCGGCATTCGCCAGAGCTTCGGCCATCTTGTCGGCAGCCGGGCCCATCAGGGAACAATGGAACGGTGCGCTGACCGGCAGCATCACCGCACGGCGCGCGCCCCTGGCCTTGGCAATCTCGACGGCGCGCTCGACGGCGGCCAGATGCCCGGAAACAACCACCTGCCCCGGCGCGTTGTCGTTCGCGGCCTGGCAGACTTCTCCCTGTGCGGCAGCCTCGGCCACTTCTGCGGCAACATCAAACTCCAGCCCGAGCAACGCAGCCATTGCACCCTGACCGGCCGGAACCGCATCCTGCATGGCATCTCCGCGCACGCGCAGGAGCTTTGCAGCGGTCGCAATATCCAGGCTGCCGGCAGCAGCCAGCGCGGAATATTCACCAAGAGAATGTCCTGCGACAAAGGAAACACTGCCGGCAAGGTCGAGGCCGCGAGCCTCCAGAACGCGCATGGTCGCAAGGCTGACCGCCATAAGTGCAGGCTGAGCATTTGCTGTAAGCGTCAGCGTTTCTTCCGGACCAGTCCACATGACATCGGACAGCTTCTGGCCAAGCGCCTCGTCGACTTCGTCGAAAACGGCTTTTGCCTCCGGGAACGCATCGGCAAGGGCTTTGCCCATTCCAACGCCCTGACTGCCCTGGCCGGGAAATGTGAATGCAATGGTCATCTGGAAACGCCTCCGTGACTCGTGAGCGGACCTTGTTGTTCTTATAGCGAAAGGTCGACGGCTTATTAGAAAGCGGAGAAGACAGCCCGTGCGGGCTGAAATCGAACTTGGCGCGAGGCTATGATACGGTCTTGACCAAACTGTCAAGGCCCACAGGGCAATCATTTCCGCTTTTCGGGCGGTTTTGCCGGTTTTCCTTTGTCCTGATTATCCCTGAAATGCCCGGCAACCCGATGGGCGTTGTCTTGCGCGCGAAACCGGTCCTCCCCTTACCTGCTTCGGGAACTCAATATATATAGACAGTCAGGCAATCTTCCAAATCGGGAGCGTTCGTATCTTCTCCAGATTTTCGATCCTTTCGGGCGTATGCTGCTTGCAATTTCCGCAAAACAGAGTATAGAGCGCGCTTCATCCGGGGTTTGGCCGGGGGCTGAACGGAAGGGCATGACGCCAGGATCCTTGATCGGATCCGACTTCCCGTGTTCCCGCTCTCGTTAGAATTCTCGTGCCTTTCCGGGGCTACGAGGAGGCTCTGCGCCGATCCCGCGTTGTCAACACGAAGAAAGGCTATTTCCATGCCTCTTTACGAGCACGTATTCCTGGCTCGCCAGGACGTTTCGGCCCAGCAGGTCGAACAACTCGTCGAACAGTACAAGGGCCTCATCGAAGGCGCTGGCGGTACTATCGGCAAGGTGGAAAACTGGGGTCTGCGTTCCCTCGCATACCGCATCAAAAAGAACCGCAAGGCTCACTACACCCTCATGAACATCAACGCTCCGCACGCCGCGGTTGCCGAGATGGAACGTCAGATGGGTCTGAGCGAAGACGTTCTGCGTTTCATGACCTTCAAGGTTGATGAACTCGACGAAGAGCCGTCTGCAATGATGCAGAAGCGCGACCGTGACGACCGCCGTGGTGGCGATCGTGGTGGCCGCTTTGGTGGTGGCGATCGCGGCGGTGACCGCGGTGGACGCGGTGGCGACCGCGGTGAGCGCGCTCCGCGCCGCGCAGAAGGGGAGTAAGATTGATGGTTGATATTGCACAGCTCCCGAGCCGCCGTCCGTTCTTCCGTCGCCGGAAGACCTGCCCGTTCTCCGGCACCAACGCGCCGAAGATCGATTACAAGGACATCCGTCTGCTGCAGCGCTACATTTCCGAGCGCGGCAAGATTGTTCCGAGCCGCATCACCGCGGTTTCCGCGAAGAAGCAGCGTGAACTGGCCCGTGCTATCAAGCGCGCCCGCCTGCTCGGCCTGCTGCCGTTCGTGATCAGCTAAGCGTTTCTCGAAAATCTTGAGACGTTTCTTTCGGGGCTTCCCGGAAGACCCGAATTGGGGCCGCGGGCAAACGGCCTCTAACCATCCTCAACGGGTGGGACAGTAGGAGAAATGACATGCAAGTTATCCTTCTTGAGCGCATCGCCAAGCTCGGCCAGATGGGCGACACCGTTCGCGTACGCGACGGCTATGCCCGTAACTTCCTGCTGCCGCAGGGCAAGGCACTGCGTGCCAACAAGTCGAACCTCGAGCGTTTTGAGCGTGAACGCGTTCAGCTCGAAGCTCGTAACCTTGAGCGCAAGAACGAAGCTGAAGGCGTTGCCTCCAAGCTCGACGGCGAATCCCTGGTGATGATCCGTTCCGCTGGTGAAACCGGCCAGCTCTACGGTTCCGTTTCCACGCGCGATATTGCTGACGGCCTGACCAATGCCGGCTTCTCCGTTTCCCGCAGCCAGGTTGAACTGCGCAACCCGATCAAGACGATCGGTCTGCACAGCGTTCTGATCCAGCTGCACCCGGAAGTCGAAGTCGCCATCAGCGTCAACGTTGCCCGTTCTGAAGACGAAGCTGTCCGTCAGGCTGCCGGCGAAGATCTCTCCACGCCGGAAATGGACGTCTTCGAATTCGAAGAAGATGAAGAAGCAGAAGACACCGAAGAAGGTGCAGAAGCTTCCGAAGAAGCAGCGGAAGAAGAAGCCTAAGCACTTCGCTTCCCTTGTGGACTTTAGAAAACGGCGCTGGCTTCAGCGCCGTTTTTTTGTTTGCCGGCAACTTTTTGGAATGATGGCAAGCCACGCCTAATCCTGGCTTTTCAGTTTCCGGTTTAAGGCCTTGAAACTGCTCGAAAATTCATTAACCAGCTATTAATCTTCTCGAAAATATCATAAATTTCAATGACTAAGACGTAGCCCCTTGAGTCTTCAATCGAGTTCAGAGTCAAGCTGGATTCGATTCTTTCCCCGCTGATTTGTCGAAGCCGGTGGGAATCGAAATCAGCCATTTTTGAACCTTGAGCCCTCCCCCGTCACAGAGTATTCCCAATGAACTTGGGTCAACGGGGGTCGTTATGAAGGGCACGCTACAGAAGGTCGAAACGGAAGAAGACATCCAGCGCTTGGCACCACACAATGCCGAGGCGGAACGTCAGCTTCTGGGGGCGATTCTCGTTAACAACGAGACGTTCTACCGGGTCTCAGACTTTCTGGAACCACATCATTTTTTCGTGCCTGCTCACCAGGATATCTACGAGAAGATCAGCCATCTGATCCGCGCCGGCAAAACCGCGTCGCCGATCACGCTGAAGACCTTCTATCCCGCCAACGCGAAGATTGCGGATCTGTCCGCGACCCAGTTTCTTCTGCGCCTGGCCGGTGATGCCGCCTCGATCATCAACGCCGAAGACTACGGCCGGACCATCTACGACCTGGCGATCCGTCGCAATCTGATCCGCATCGGCGAGGACATGGTCAATATCGCCTTCGACGCCCCGATCGATGTGCCCCCCTCCCAGCAGATCGATGATGCCGAGCGCCGCCTGTTCGAACTTGCAGAAACCGGCCGCAGCGAAGGCGGGTTCGTCGCGTTTGGCGACGCCCTGACCGAAACCATCGAGATGGCGCACGCCGCCTATAACCGCGAAGGTGCCCTTTCCGGTATTTCCACAGGTCTGCGCGAACTGGACCGTTTGATGGGTGGTCTGCAGCATTCGGACTTGATCGTGCTTGCCGGTCGTCCCGCGATGGGCAAGACCTCCCTGGCAACCAACATCGCCTACAACATCGCCCAGTCCTACAAGTCCGAAGAACAGCCCGACGGCTCGATCAAGACCGTGAACGGCGGCGTTGTCGGCTTCTTCTCTCTGGAAATGTCGGCTGAACAGCTGGCCACCCGTATCATTTCCGAACAGGCGGAAATCTCGTCCTCGAAAATCCGCCGCGGCGATATCACCGAAGCGGAATTCGAGAAGCTGGCCGCCTGTGCCCAGACCATGCAGGCCGTCCCGCTTCATGTGGACCAGACCGGTGGTATTTCCATCGCCTCGCTGGTTGCCAAGGCGCGGCGTCTTAAGCGTCAGCGCGGTCTCGACCTGCTTGTGGTCGACTATATCCAGCTCTTGTCGGGCTCGAACAAGAACTCCGGCAACCGCGTTCAGGAAATCACCGAAATCACCACGGGCCTAAAGGCGCTTGCGAAGGAACTTCACGTCCCGATCATCGCGCTGTCACAGCTCTCCCGTCAGGTGGAATCGCGTGACGACAAACGACCGATGATGTCGGATCTACGTGAATCAGGCTCCATCGAGCAGGACGCCGACGTGATCCTGTTCGTGTTCCGTGAAGAATATTACCTGTCCAAGACCGAGCCGGAATTCGGAACTGTCGAACACGAAAACTGGCAACGGGATATGGAGCGGCTCAAGGGCAAGGCAGAAGTCATCATCGCCAAGCAGCGTCACGGCCCGACCGGTACGGCGAACCTGCACTTTGAAGGCCAGTACACCCGCTTCTCCGATCTTGCCGAAGAAGATCACCTGCCCGAACGCTACGAATAACAGGCGTCTTCGCGATTTCGGACGGTCCTTGAGACAAGGTGCCCCGATAGCCGCCTGATGCTGCATTCAAGCTCTCGTCTGCGGCTCACTTGCGGCATTTGGCAATGAACACGCCGTCGCTCACGATTAAGCCACTGTTAAAACTCCTCACTTACTTTAAGTAGAAAGAATTTCGCCTAAAATCTTTTCCAGGTGACCGCATCTTGTATTCGTCGGCACAAAAACTCCTCGAAGAAGCTCGCATCTTTCCGCGCAAAAGATGCAAGTGGTCCGGCCTTTTGAAGCAGGACGCGACCCATCGCCCCTGCGTGGTCGAAGATATCAGCGTCGGTGGTTGCCGCGTTGCGACCAACACCAAGGGTCTTGAACGACATCAGCGCATCACCATCGAAATCGAAAGCCGGAAATTGCGGTTTTACGGTGAAATTCGGTGGGTGCGCTCCGGCGAAGCCGGCGTCGAATTCCTCTATATGGATTGAGCTTCCGCTCTTCAGCGCACTTCCCGGGGGGAGCGCTGCAGTGCGCTTCACTTGGTCACGGTTTTGGCGGTTTGGCCGTTGGTGCAAATGCGCCCTGATGCGCTAAGCTCACTCTCGAATTTCAGACATTGATTCTGACTGGAGAGATATCCGGACCGTGCCTGCGACGATAGAACAAGCCTTCCCATCCGATCTTTACGGCGGACGACTGACGATCGACCTTGATGCGATCGTGTCGAACTGGACCTTGCTGAAAGGCAAGGTAAGCGACAGCACCGATTGCGCTGCCGTTCTGAAGGCCGATGCCTATGGAACCGGACAAGACAAAACCGCTGCAGCCCTCTACCAGGCGGGATGCAGGACGTTTTTCGTCGCGGTGCCGACCGAGGCCCTGACGTTGCGCGCAAGTCTTCCGGACGCAGTCATCTACGTGCTCGACGGGCTGTTTCCGGGAACGGCCGACCACTTTCTGACCCATGAAATCCGTCCCGTCCTCGGCAGCCTGGAAGAACTCCTGGAATGGGCGGAAGTCTGCAAGGCGTCGGGCAAGAACAATGCCGCCGCTGTCCATGTCGATACCGGCATCCACCGTTTGGGCCTGTCTCCGGCTGAACTCACCCGCGCTCTGGGTGACAACGCCGTTCTGGGGCCGTTCCAGCCATCACTGGTGATGAGCCATCTTGCCTGTGGCTCGACGCCCGACCACGACATGAACCGGCGGCAGCTCAAGCTGTTTACAGAGACAACCGCCCCCTTCCCTCACATTCCGCGGTCATTGGCAAATTCCGCCGGGGTGCTGCTTGGTCCGGACTACCACTTCGACCTTGTTCGTCCCGGGATCGCGCTTTACGGCGGGCTTGCCATCGAAACCGAGCCCAACCCGATGAAACCGGTCGCCAAGGTGGAAGCACGCATCATGATCGTGCGCGACGTTCCACAGGGCGATACGATCGGCTATGGCGCGAAACAAACCGCAAAGCGCCCTTTGCGCAATGCCGTCGTGGCCGCCGGTTATGCCGATGGCATGATCCGTCGTGCCGGCTCCACGGACGACCGCCCGGGTGGCTTCGGGCTGATCGGCGGTTACAAGGCGCCGATCCTCGGCCGGATTTCAATGGACATGATCACGCTCGACGTGACGGATGTGCCTGAACACCTGCTTCAGCGCGGCGCGTTTGTGGAAATGCTGGGGCCAGGTGTTGCAGCTTCCGATCTTGCCGCTTATGCGGAAACCATCGACTACGAATATCTGACAAGCCTCGGACGTCGGTTTGAGCGCGTCTATGCGCCCTTGACCTGACCGAAGCCGAGAGCGAAAGGCAATTTGCATGGCACGGCGCTCCACATCCTTCGTCTGCCAGTCCTGCGGCGCGGTTACCGCCAAGTGGGTTGGCCGTTGTGAAAGCTGCGGTGAATGGAACACCATCGTGGAGGAGCAGACCGGCGGCGGCGTCGGTGGCGGCCCCGGCAGGGCTTCCCGCAGCAAGGGCCGTGTCATTCCCCTTGTCGGCCTTTCCGGCGATGCCAAGGAAGCCCCGCGCATTCAGACGAAGGTGCCTGAACTTGACAGGGTGACCGGCGGCGGCTTCGTACGAGGGTCCGCCCTGCTAGTTGGCGGCGACCCCGGTATCGGCAAATCGACATTGCTGATCCAGGCGGCTGCGCAACTGGCCAACCTCGGGCACAAGACCGTCTATATTTCGGGCGAAGAAGCCATTGGACAGGTTCGGCTCCGGGCCGAAAGGCTGGGGCTCGCCCAGGCACCCGTGGCACTGGCTGCGGAAACAAGCGTTGAAGACATTCTGGCGACGCTGGAAGCCGACACGGCACCGGCCCTTCTCATCCTCGACTCCATTCAGACGCTCTGGACAGACCAGGTGGAATCTCCTCCCGGCACCGTGACGCAGGTGCGTGCGTCCGCCCAGGCGATGGTGCGTTATGCCAAGAAGAACGGCACCACCCTTGTTCTTGTCGGCCATGTGACCAAGGACGGACAGATTGCCGGTCCGCGCGTGGTCGAGCACATGGTCGACGCGGTGCTCTATTTCGAGGGCGACGGCGCTCATCAGTATCGTATCCTGCGCTCGGTCAAGAACCGCTTCGGCGCGACGGATGAAATCGGCGTTTTCGAAATGACGGGCAAGGGACTGCAGGAAGTCCCCAATCCTTCTGCCCTGTTCCTGGGAGACAGAAACACGTCCGCGCCCGGCGCAGCCGTTTTCGCCGGTCTGGAAGGCTCAAGACCTCTCCTGATCGAGATCCAGGCGCTGGTGGCGCAGTCTTCGCTGGGAACACCGCGCAGGGCCGTCATCGGCTGGGACAGCGCGCGGCTTTCCATGATCCTGGCCGTGCTTGAGGCACGGTGCGGCGTCCGCTTTTCACAACATGATGTCTATCTGAACGTCGCCGGTGGTCTCAAGATCAACGAGCCTGGAGCCGATCTTGCCGTGGCAGCAGCGTTAATCTCCTCACTCAGCGGACTTGCCCTTCCGGCCAATTGCGTCTATTTCGGCGAAGTCAGCCTGTCGGGGGCCATCAGGCCGGTCGCCCAAGCCCCTTCCAGACTGAAAGAAGCCGAGAAACTCGGCTTCGATCAGGCTTACTGTCCGGAGGGCAATCTCAAGGACGGCACCGTGTCTTCGTTCAGGACGACAGGCGTGCCGGAACTTGGGGACTTTGTTGCCAAACTTTCGGCGGAGGCTAGTGCTACGGGGCAGACCTGACGCAAGATGGTGACGGGTTTGGGCAAAAAGTTTAAGCTCTTGAAAGAGCGCCAGACAGAGGATTTTTCAGGAACATGCCGATAACGCTGCTGGACGGACTGCTCTTGGTCATCATGTTCATCTCGGCGGTCCTTGCGATGATCCGCGGATTTGTCAGGGAAGTTCTTTCCATCGTTTCCTGGGTGGCTGCGGCAGCTGCGGCATTCCTGCTGTACGAACGGGTTCTTCCTTACACCAAGCAGTATATCAACCATGACCTGGTTGCCATGGGCGTATCTGCCGCGGCAGTCTTTCTGGTCACGCTGCTTGTTGTCAGCTATATCACCATGCGGATTTCCGATTTCGTGCTCGACAGCCGGATCGGCGCCCTCGACCGGACCCTCGGGTTCGTGTTCGGAGCTGTGCGCGGTCTGCTGCTGGTCGTCGTCGCGATGATGTTCTTCAACTGGTTCGTCCAGCCGGAACAGCAGCCGAACTGGGTCAAGACCGCCAAGTCGCGGCCGATCCTGCTGTCCATCGGTGAACGGCTGGTGGCTGTGCTGCCAGAAGACCCAGAAAAGGCGATCCTGGACAAGATCCGGCAGAACAACCAGGCCGGAGGGGGAGCAACCCCGACTGATGAACCGGCCTACAGCGATTCAGAACGTCAGGGACTTGAACAGCTGACGACGGATAGTAACTAACAGGCCTTGGGCATAAACCAGGGACACTAACCGAGACTGGGGCAGTAACGGGCACCGCTTGAGGTGCAGCGTTGAATGAGGCATCCCGCGCCCAAATATGTGCGGGACGATGTACCATTTGCAAAGCGGCCAATGTTTCGTCCACCTGCGTGACGATGACAGACATTTGACCGCAAGACCCGGCCGGTCCTCCCACCGGCCAGAACGAAGGAGTGTTCGCCATGGCTGGCGGAACCGACGTGCACGAACCGTTCGACATCAATGCAGATACCTTGCGCGAAGAATGCGGTGTTTTCGGCATTCTGGGTCATGAGGATGCCAGCGCGCTGACCGCGCTCGGGCTTCATGCGCTCCAGCACCGCGGGCAGGAAGCAGCGGGGATCGTCACCGTTGACAACGAGCAGTTCCGTGCGGAACGCCATCTCGGGCTGGTGGGCGATCACTTCTCCGACGCCGACACCATCGAGCGGCTGAGCGGAAAGGCCGCTGTCGGCCACGTTCGGTACTCGACGACCGGTGAAACCATCCTGCGGAACGTGCAGCCGCTCTTTGCCGAGCTGGACGGTGGCGGCATTGCCGTTTGCCACAACGGCAACTTCACCAACGCCCTCACCCTGCGCCGCCAGTTGATCCGAGACGGAGCAATCTGCCAGTCGACCTCCGATTCAGAGGTGGTCCTGCAGCTCGTTGCCCGCTCGCGCAAGGGGAAGATCGTCGAACGTTTCATCGATGCGATCACCCAGATGGAAGGTGCCTATTCTCTGGTGGCGCTGACGTCGAAGAAACTGATCGGCGCGCGTGACCCGCTCGGCATTCGCCCACTGGTCCTGGGCGATCTGAACGGTGCTCCGATCCTGGCCTCGGAGACCTGCGCACTCGATATCATCGGGGCAAAATTCATCCGCGAAGTGGAAAACGGCGAAGTTATCGTCTGCACGTCAACAGGGATTGAATCCTTCTTCCCGTTCGGCAAACGCCCGGCTCGTCCGTGTATCTTCGAATACATCTACTTCTCCCGCCCCGACAGCGTTGTCGGCGGTCGCAGCGTCTACGACGTTCGCCGGGAAATGGGGCGTCAGCTGGCCAGGGAATCCAACGTCGAAGCCGACGTGATCGTTCCGGTGCCGGACAGCGGTGTGCCGGCGGCCATCGGCTTCAGCCAGGAAAGCGGCGTGCCGTTCGAACTCGGCATCATCCGCAACCACTATGTCGGCCGCACGTTCATCGAACCGACCCAGCAGATCCGTGCACTTGGCGTGAAGATGAAACACTCCGCCAACCGGGCTCAGATCGAAGGCAAGCGCGTCGTGCTTGTGGACGACAGCCTTGTGCGCGGAACAACATCGGTCAAGATCGTACAGATGATCCGCGAAGCGGGTGCGAAGGAAGTTCACTTCCGGCTCGCCAGCCCGCCGATCAAGTATTCCGACTACTACGGCATCGACACGCCGGTGCGTGAAAAACTGCTGGCTGCAAAATACGGTCTTGAGGAAATGCGCGCCTATATCGGTGCCGACAGCCTGGCCTTCCTGTCCGTCGATGGCATCTACAAGGCCATGGGCTACGATGGCCGCGACGATGCCAACCCGCAGTTCACGGACCATTGTTTCACCGGCGATTACCCGACACCGCTGACCGATCTTTCCGAGGATCAGGACTTCGTCAGCGCCCCTCGCCTGGTCGAGGTCGGCTAAAGCGCTCAAAACTCTTTGGACCGCTTCAATTTATGCCTTTCGGCGGTACCGCCGGAGGGCAAATTGATCTAAGAGATCACGCATGATCAAAGACTTTGAAGGCCGGGTCGCTCTCGTCACCGGCGCCTCCCGCGGAATTGGCTATCAGATCGCAAAGCAGCTCGGCGAACGTGGTGCGCATGTCATTGCGCTTGCGCGGACTGTCGGCGGCCTGGAAGACCTCGATGACGAGATCCGCTCCGCAGGCGGGGAAACAACGCTCGTCCCGCTTGACCTGACCGACTTCGACGCGCTCGACCGGCTTGGCGCCGCGATCTACGAACGCTGGAAGAAGCTCGATATCTTCGTTGCCAATGCCGGCATGCTGGGTGTTCTGTCGCCGATCGGCCACATCAGCCCGAAGGACTTCGAGAAAGTGACGGCGGTGAATGTCGTTGCCAACTGGCGGCTGATCCGCTCTCTGGACCCGCTCCTGCGCCAGTCGGACGCGGGCCGTGCACTGTTCCTGTCTTCCGTTCATGCAAGCACCTGCACACCTTTCTGGGGTCTTCAGTCCATCAGCAAGGCTTCCGTGGAAGCCATGGCGCGGACCTGGGCGAATGAAAGCCTGAAGACGAACATGAAGATCAACCTGGCTGACCCTGGCCCTACCCGCACAGGGCTGCGTGCCAAGGCAATGCCAGGCGAGCTTGCCACCAATCTTCCGACGCCGGATGATGTTGCGGCAGATCTTCTGCCCTTGCTGATGCCGGACGTTCTGGAAACCGGCGGCCTGTACGACCGCGTCAGCGGAGAATGGATTCAGCCCTAAGGCGGATCCTGCTGGGCAGATCCAATCAAGGGTTGCATAGCCCGTTCATTCCCTTTATGCCTTCCGGTCGATGATCGGAAGGGAAGCATGCCATGCGGTCAGATATCAGTGTCATCGCCTGGGATTTCGACGGCGTTCTAAACCGCAATGTCGTCGACGGCAGGTTCATCTGGGCTGACACGCTGGAGAGCGACCTCGGAATTGCACTCGATGCATTCGAACGCGGCGTCTTCGATGCCTCCTTCCTGCAAGTCATCTCCGGGAAACGGGACATAAAAACTCACCTGCAAGACTGGCTTGACCGGTGCGGCTACCTCCTGGATGCGGGAGATCTTCTCGACTATTGGTTTGCCAAGGATGATCTGCGGGATCCCTTCACCTGCAGCCTGCTTGAACATCTGACAAGTCACGACGTCGTTCAGGTGATTGCGACGAACAATGAAGATCGCCGCTCCAGCTACATCGAGCACCAGTCCGGCTTCGGCTCGCTGGTCAGCCGGATTTTCTCTTCCGGCCGCATCAAGTCAGCCAAGCCGGACACCGCGTTCTTCGTCCATGTCAGCGACACTCTCAAGGTTGCCCTGTCCGAGATCTTGCTGATCGACGACAGTGCCACAAACGTTCGCGTAGCGAAGGCGCTTGGCTGGAAGGGCTTTCATTTTACCGAGAAGACCCGCCTGGAACTTGCTTCCTTTCTGGAACTTTGAAAGCATACAGGGTATCCAGCGGCGGTCGCTGCAGAGGAGCCAGGAAGATGAAACTCGGCGCGTTCTCGGTCAGTCTGGCCGTCAAGAATCTCGAAAAATCGAAGGCGTTCTACGAAGGACTTGGCTTCGTGGATATCGGCATCTCGGACACGGACAACTGGGCGGTCCTAAAGAATGGCGATACCATCATCGGGTTGTTTCAGGGCATGTTCGACAAGAACATACTCACCTTCAATCCCGGCTGGGACCAGGATGCCAGGACACTGGAAGATTTTCAGGATGTACGGGACATCCAAAAGACGCTGAAGGCGAAGGGATACACATTCGTATCCGAAGCTGACGAGGCCGGCAGTGGTCGGGCCAGCTTCATGCTGGTCGACCCGGATGGAAACCCGGTTCTCGTCGACCAGCATGTGTGAGGCTGATTAAGCAGCTTCGAAAGGCGCAAAGGAACTTTCGGCGATTTCCTTCAGGTCGGCAAAGACGCCGGGAGCGCCAACAACGACACGTGCGCCGTCGTAAAGGGACTGGTTGATGTCCTGTTCCAGAACTTCACCACCGGCTTCCTTGGTGATCAGCATGCCTGCAAGGCAGTCCCAGGCGTTCATGTGGGATTCTACATAGCCGATAAGGCGCCCGGAAGCCGCGTAGGCAAGCATCAGACCGCCCGAGGCGTTGCGGAAGAACACACCGCCCTTGGAGACCAGGGCACCGACGACGTTGACCGCATCCGTAACGGCAGTGCGGCCGTTGAAACCAACACCGACAGAGCCGTGAGAAAGGCTTTCGCTGTCGGAGGCACGGATCGGCTTGCCATTGAGGAACGCACCGTGACCGGCGGCAGCCTTGAAGGTTTCCTTGGACACCGGATCATGGATCACACCGACAATCACCTGGCCCTGATGAACGCAGGAAATGATGACGCACCACTGCGGAATGCCGGCAACGAAATTTGCCGTACCGTCGATCGGGTCGGTAACCCAGGTGTAGCCCGAAGACCCTTCTTCCATGCCATGCTCTTCGCCCAGGATACCGTCGTCCGGATAGCTCTTTGCGAGTTCCGCGCGGATGAGCGTTTCCACATTGCGGTCCGCTTCCGAGACGAGGTCCTGATGACCCTTCTGCGTAATGGTCAGCGTGTCCAGCTTGTGAAAATAGTCGAGACCGAGCTCGCCAGCCTTTTCGGCAAGGGCAACGGCGAATTCCAGCCGGTCGATGGACATGGTTCAAACTCCCTTAAGTGTCGATAGCGCGGCGGGAAGCTGCTTTCCCGCCAGGAAAGAAGAATACTGGCTGGCAGCCTGGCAAAATGGCAGGCTGCCCTCCCCACTCAGCCCCGTTTTCTCTTCGGGGCGTAAGGGTTTTCGCCTTTGCGGTAGGACAGGCGAATGGGAGTTCCGTGTATGTTGAAGGTCTGGCGCAGCGAGTTGACCAGATAACGCGTGTAGCTTTCCGGCAATTGTTCGGGACGCGAACAAAAAACCACGAAATGTGGCGGCCGCGTCTTGGGCTGGGTCATGTAACGCAGGCGCACCCGGCGTCCGGCAACTGCGGGGGGCGGATGGTTCGCGGTGACCTTGTCCAGCCAACGGTTCAGCTTGGCGGTCGAGACACGCGAGTTCCAGGCCTCGTAGGCGGTAAAGACGCTTTCGATCAGGCGATCGACGCCCTGCCCTTGCTGGCCGGACAAAGTCGCGATCTGAACACCGCGGATCTGGTTGAAATACCGCTCGTTGGCATCCTTGATTTTCTTCCAGGCTTCTTCCCGGTCTTCGATCAGGTCCCACTTGTTGATCGCAATCACCAGCGCGCGGCCTTCGCGCGCAACAAGATCGATGATCTGCAGGTCCTGCTTCTCGAAGGACATGGTGGCGTCCAGCGTGACAACGACCACTTCGGCGAACTTGATCGCACGCAGAGCGTCGGCCACGGAAAGCTTTTCGAGCTTTTCCTGAACGCGGGCCTTTTTCCGGATACCGGCCGTATCGAACAGCTTGATATGCCTGTCGCGCCAGACCCAGTCTACCGAGATGGAATCGCGCGTGATGCCTGCTTCCGGTCCGGTCAGCATGCGGTCTTCGCCCAGCATGCGGTTGATCAGCGTCGACTTGCCCGCATTCGGGCGGCCGACGATGGCAACACGCAGCGGTCTTTCAATGGTACCGACCGGCTCTTCGTCCTCGACGAATTCACCGTCCTCGTCGACATCCACGTTGGTGATCGCCTCTTCGCGCTTTGCCTCTTCTTCTTCCGTGACCCGGTCGACATGAGGTTTCAGTGCGTCATAGAGATCAGCAAGCCCTTCGCCGTGTTCAGCGGAAATCGCAATCGGATCACCAAGACCAAGCGAATAGGATTCGTAAAGTCCGCTCTCTCCGGCCCTGCCTTCCGCCTTGTTGGCCAGCAGGATCACCGGACGGGTGGTCTTGCGTGCGACTTCGGCAAAATGGGCATCAAGCGGCGTTACACCGGCACGAGCGTCAATCACGAACAGAACCGCGTCGGCGGTTTCGATCGCCTCCTCGGTCTGCCGGCGCATGCGGCCCTCGAGGGATTCCTTGTCCGCATCTTCGAGACCGGCGGTGTCGATGATCGTAAAGCGCAAGTCGCCCAAACGGGCATCGCCCGGCCGCCGGTCTCGCGTCACACCAGGTGTGTCGTCTACCAGCGCCAGGCGCTTGCCCACAAGGCGATTGAACAGGGTGGACTTGCCGACATTCGGCCGTCCGATAATGGCGACAGTAGCGCCCACAGCAGTTTCTCCTGATAGGCGGGCCTCTTCGGGCCCTGCCTCAAATGCTAGTTGAAGGCAGCGACGCCGTCATTGCCTGTCAGCACGATAATCCGGCCTCCGGCGACGATCGGTGTCACATAGACATCCGTATTGGTCCGCTGCGTCAACATGGTTTTTCCAGAAGCGGCATCCACGATTGCGATCTGACCGTCGCTGGAAAAGGCAACCAGTGCCCCATTCGCCAGGATCGGGCCAGCCCAATTGCGGCGCTTCTTCTTCTTTTCCGGACGCGGCAAGGCCGTTGCCCAGAGGGTTTCCCCGTTTTTCAGATTGAGGGCGACCATACGGTCGTCGAGATCAACCATGAACAACGCGCTGCCGGAGACAACCGGCGTGTGCACGCTGCCGAGATCCTGTTCCCAGCGACGCTGGCCGGTGCGGGCATCCACCGCAACCGTGCGGCCGGCAACACCAGTGGCATAAACCGTACTGCCGGAGACAACCGGGCTCGCCGAAACGTCCGCGAGACCGGACAGGGCAAGTGTCCTGAAGCCGCGCGACACGCCATCGATCCAGGCCGGTTCGCCCGACTTGATGTCGATGGCCATGATTTCACCGGAGGAGAACGGCACGATGACACGGTTGCCGGAAATGGCCGGATTGGCCGCAGACAACAGACCAGCAGTTTCCTCGATACCTGCATAAGTCCAGGCAACGCTGCCGTCAGACTGCTTCAGGGCATAGACTTCGTTGGACTGGGATACGACGATGACGTGCCCGGCACCGGCAACAGGCGCACCACGAGCCGGCGTGTCGATGTCGACTTTCCAGATTTCCCGGCCGGAGCCGGCTTCAAGAGCCGCGACCTGACGATAGCTGGTGGCTGCGTAGACAACGCCGCCTTCAACGGCGACACCACCACCAGGACCCACATCCCTTTCGCCTTCCGGACGCAGGTTCTGGGTCCACTGGCGTCCACCGCCCGTCGACAACGCTACGACTTCGCCATTCGGCTTGTAGACGTAAATACGGCTGCCATCGCTGACCGGACGGGAAGACACCCGAAGTGCGGATGTTGTCAGCCCGCCGCCGGACGAGCCGACCTGAGCGCGCCAGGCACGATTGCCGGAGACGGATATGGCGACGTTGCCCGGATCGTTGGTCAGGCCACCACCGGCTGTTGACCAGGACTGCCCGCCAGTCGCAGAACCGACCTTTGCTGCCTGGCCGAGCGCTTCGGCTGCCGGATCGGCGCCGTCGAACACGGGCTGGCGCTCACCCTTGAGGATTTTCTCGCGAGCAAACGGGTTTATGTTCTCGGTAAATTCGCTGACCGACCCGCAACCGGTGAGGACGAGCGAAAGCGCAATGGCACCAAAAACACCGCGTCTGCGGAAAGAAACGGTTACAAAACTCACTGGTTGTTTCCTTCACTGTCCGCCTTGGCTTCGCCGTTGCTGGACCGGATCACGTCACTCAGGATCGACACGCGGCGGCTCACGTCTGCCGGTGTTTCCGCGTCGTCTTCAAGAGCGGAAATCCACTGACGGGCTGTTTCAATATCGCCGGCTTTCCATGCACTTAGAGCAAGAAGTTCGCGTGCAGCTGCACGGAACGGACCAGTGTCGCCGGTCAGCTTCTCGACCCGGTCGGCAATATCGCCGTAGCCTTGGGTGTCGACGGCAAGATAAGCGGCACGCAGCGCTGCAACATCACGCAGAGCATCCATGATGCTGGTGTCGCGTGACAGGGCATCGAATTCGGCCAGGGCTTCTTCAGTCTTGCCGGAGTTGGAAAGATCGGTAGCCTGGCGCAGTTTCGCCAAGGCCGGGTATCCACCAAGGGCGTTGTCCAGTTCACCGTAAAGAGCTGCTGCTTCTTCGTAGTTCTGGGCTTCGGAAAGCCTCACGGCTTCAAAGAACGTGTCGCCAGCGCTCTGGGACTGCTGTTCCTGCCAGTAGAGCCAGCCGCGATAGCCGCCGGTTCCGACAATGATCAAGACCGCAACGCCAAGCACCCACGGACCGAAGCGGTCCCAAAGCCGACGGTATTTTTCCTGGCGGATATCTTCATCGACTTCACGAAAAATGTCAGACATGCGTGTCTATTTCCTGCATTCACTTCTTCGGCCCGGCACGTCTGCCCGGGCACGGCCCCTTCATGAGTGGCGCACATTATCCACTTGATCCGGCTCGGGCAATTCCCTGAAGGGGCTTAAATCGGTCCTTCATGGCGCAAGTGGGGCAATCCGGCACGGAATGCCGGATTTCTAACGTAATTTCAAGCTCCGCGACCGCTATCAGGCCACCGGAACGCCGATCAACAAGGCGTGCAGCTTCCACGCGAACAGTCCGTAGAGGACCAAGCCCAACAGAATCACGACAAAATCGGAGTATTTTCCGGGCTTGGCCGTTGCCAGTGCACCTATCTGCCCTGCGCCGGGCCCGCGGCGCTTGACCGAAATCCGGTCTGCCACTGCCCAGGAGAGAAAACCGCCAAACAAAAGCACCGAAGCCAGATCGCCATTTGCCAGAAGGTGAGCCAATGCCCACAGTTTTACGGCTACCAGCATCGGATGTTTCAGGACTGTCTTGATCCGCGACGGCACATAGGCAGCGACAAGGAAAATGAAAACAGGAACCATGAACAGCATGGTGACGTGGCGCAGCCAGAACGGCGGATCGTACAGCACCGGCGGGCCTTCAAAACGGGCCACGCCATAACCGTAAACGATCAGCCCCAGACCGACGAACGACAAGAGCGTATACAGCCCCTTGTACGGTGTTTCGCCGAGCCTTGAGACCAGCCCATTGCGCGTTGCCGGAAACATCGGCAACGTGTGAATTCCCAAAAACAGCACAAGGCCGGCGATCAACAAGGCCATTCCCGCTCTCCCTCTTTTGCCCGCAAGCGGCCGGGTGCCCTCAGACCCGGACATCCCTTGCGGCGAAGATAGGTGGCTGGCGGTGCACCTGCAACCAGCTTCAGACGAGCAATTTGACTGCCTCAGCGGCAGCAAGCGCCTGTGGACGGCTGGCCTGGTGTTCGATTTCGATGAACGTTCCCGTTTCGGCAGATTTCAAAATCGACACCATGACGTCGACCGCATGCAGTGCCCGTTCGAGCGAACAGCGGAACTCGGTGTCGTCTCCACTCAGGATCGACTGGGCCATGTCTGCCAGACCGGCAGCGCGGTAGTTCGCACGCGGCAGGCCGTTGTCATCGACATTCGCCAAACCGAACGGGTGCATCGCATCGTCTAATGCTTTTGTCGTTCCATCTTCGGTGACCAGGCTTACGTCTCCGCCGAAATAGTTCGGGTCGGCCAGAAAAAGTGTTCCCCGGGTGCCGTAAAGCTCCATAGGCTGGTGCCTGTGTGCCCAGACGTCCCAGCTCGCTGTCAGCGTTACTTTTGCACCGGACCGGAACTCGAGAATCGCATGGATCGTGGTTGGGGTGGAGACGTCGATCTTTTCACCATTTCGAGTGCCGCTCCCGATCGTCCGGGTCTTGAACGGCATGGCTGACATGGCGCACACACGCTTTACCGGGCCGATCAGATTGAGCAACGCGGCAATATAATAAGGTCCGAGGTCGAGAACCGGCCCCCCTCCCGGCTTGAAGAAGAAGTCCGGGTTGGGATGCCAATGCTCCATACCGTGGCTCATGACATGGCACGTGCCGCCAACGATTTCTCCGATCAGTCCTTCGTCAACTGCCTTGCGGGCAATCTGATGTGCCCCGCCCAGAAACGTATCCGGTGCACACCCGACCCTCAGATGTTTTTTGCGTGCAAAATCGGCAAGCGCCTGCCCGTCCCGGATCGACAGAGCCAGAGGTTTTTCCGAGTAGACATGCTTCCCGTGCGCCAGGATTTCATGGGAAACGAGATAATGGGCATCGGGAACAGTCAGATTGACGATCAGATCGACATCATCCGCCAGAAGCAGGTCGTGCACGGTGAGTGCACGCACGCCGTATTCGGATGCGCGCTCTTCCGCAGCATGACGGTTCAGATCCGCACAGGCCTTGATTTCAAGGCCATTGAACTTTGGCGCCAGATCAAAATAGGTCTTTGAGATGGTGCCGCATCCGATGATGCCGATGCCCAGTTTGTCTGCCATGAACCTCTCCGCGGATTCGATGCAGACATCCTAGAACAAAGACACTGTCTCGGAAATCAAATGGATGCCGGGAAACACCGCCAGGGTTACATCGGCATGGTGCACTGCCGGCAGGTACCGCGCAGTTCGATGGTCGTCCGGGACAACTGGAAGCCTTCGCTCTGCGTCCATTCCCTCAGGAGAGAAATGGCCTTGTCCGGCGTAAACTCGCTGACAACACCACATTTTTCACAGATGGCGAAGGCAGCCGTGCCATGACCGGAGCAGCCCTTGTGGGAACAGGCCACAAAGGCATTGAGGCTTTCCAGCCGGTGGACCATTCCGTATTCCACCAGCTTGTCGAGAGCCCGGTAGACCTGCAACGGCGCACGGAAACCGCTGTCGCGCAACAGATCGAGAATCGCATAGGCCGTCAAAGGTCCACCCGCGTCCGACAACGAGCCGAACACCAGGGCCTGGTTCTTGGTCAGTTCGGGATGTGTCTCAACGCTCACGGACGATCTCCTTTCGTGCTCGATCTCACCCTTCTCACGATTTGCACACCCGGGACAAGACTGACGACAAACAGCGCCATCGCCGCAACAACGATGGAGGGGCCGGACGGGGTATCGTAGGCCAGCGAACTATAGAGCCCGCCGACGACGGCGGCAGCTCCAGTCAGGGCTGCAATCACCGCCATCTGTTCCGGCGACGCCGACAGACGCCGGGCGGCAGCGGCGGGAATGATCAGCAGCGCTGTGATCAGCAGCGCGCCGATGATCTTCAGAGAAATGGCAATAACGATTGCCGTCAGCAGCATGAAGATCAGCTCGGTCCGCTCAGGCTTCAGCCCCTCGCCCGCGGCAAGGTCCGGACTGACCGTTGCTGCGAACAGGCGGCGCCAGATGACCACGAGGACACCGAGCACGATCGCACCGCCAGCGTAGATCATGGCGATGTCCATGGGTGTGACGGCCAGGATATCGCCGAAGAGCAGCCCCAGCAGATCGACCCGGACCCATGTCATGAAGGCCAGACAGACCAATCCCAGGGCGAGCGCGGAATGGGACAGCAAGCCAAGCAACGCATCGGAAGACAGCGTGTCGCTGCGCCTCAGTGCCATCAGCACGATCGCCAGAAGGATGGAAACAACCCCGACGGCCAACGTGGTGTTGACATTGAGGAGCAGCGACAGGGCAACACCCAGCAAGGCTGCATGGGACAGCGTATCGCCGAAATAGGCCATGCGACGCCAGACGATGAAACAGCCAAGCGGTCCTGCAACAAGTGCCACACCTATGCCGGCAATAAGTGCACGGGTGAAGAAATCATCCAGCATTTCGAATGCCGCCTTCTTTCTCCGCAGCCGCATCGGCAGGTGCGTGATGATGCTCGCCGGAACAGGAGGAACACAGCGAACCGTCCGCGTGGCGCACCTTTCCATCCGGCAGATGCACGTGGTCATGGTGATGTTCATAGACGGCAATCGCCGCATTGCGCCGGTTGCCAAACAGCGCATGATACCGGTCGTCACGGCTGACGTCAGAGGGGGTTCCGCGGCAGCAAACGTGACCATTGAGGCAAATCACCTGATCTGCTGCCGCCATCACGACATGAAGATCGTGAGAGATCATCAGGATGCCGCAGCCAAGCGTGTTGCGGATTTCGGAAATGAGGTCGTAGATCGCGATCTCACCGGCATAATCCACGCCTTGCACCGGTTCGTCCAACACCAGCAGCCCGGGATTGCGGGCAATCGCGCGCGCCAGCATGACACGCTGCATTTCACCGCCGGAGAGCGTGCGCATCTGAGAAGTCATCAGCCTTTCAGCGCCGGTGCGCGCCAGCGCAGCGCGGCATTCGGCATCGGACAGGGGGTTCGTCAGCCGCATGAACCTGGCGACCGTCAGCGGCAACGTCCAGTCGATGGCGAGCTTCTGCGGCACGTAGCCAATTTTCAGGCCGAGCTTGCGTTCGGCACGGCCTTCGCTCGGGCTCAGGATCCCAAGCGCCATCTTGGCCGTTGTCGACTTGCCGGACCCATTGGGCCCGATAAGCGTCACGATTTCACCCGGAGAAACCGATAGATCTACGCCGCGCACCAGCCATTCACCGCCCTTGCGGATGCCCGCGCGGTCAAGCTGAACAAGCCTGGTATCCGAATTTGTCATAGTCCTGAAAGCCTGCTGCGCTCTTTGGGAACCAACGCCCTGGCGTTACGTTATTACGTATGTAGCGTTCAAGCCACTTGCTTGCAACTTGTCCCGGTGCTGGTTAACACTCAAAGCAACACCGGTGCGCCCGCAAGCGCCCGAATGTGCCAGCAGAACAGGAAGCAAAGCATGATTTTCCCTTGTATTTTGTCCGGTGGTGTCGGTTCGCGGCTGTGGCCGCTGTCACGCACCGACCGGCCAAAACAGTTTTTGCCACTGTTTGGCGGGGAAAGTCTGTTCCAGAAGACCTGCAAGCGCGTCAATCGGCCGGACTTTGCCGCTCCGATCGTGATCGGCAGCAATGCTCACCGGTTTCTGATCGGCGAGCAGCTCAACGAACTGGGGCTCGAAGCCCAGTCCATCCTGCTTGAGCCTGTCGGCCGAAATACAGCGCCCCCTGCCCTGATGGCAGCGTTGATTGCCGCTGAAACCGACCCGAACGCCCTGATCCTGCTGTTGCCATCCGACCATCTGATCCGGAAGGAAGATCTTTTCCTGACTGCCGTCCATCAGGCGGAGACAGCTGCTCGCGCCGGCAAGATCGTGACCTTCGGCATCGAACCCAGCGAAGCCAATACCGGATACGGATACATCAAGGTTGCAAGTGGCAGCGAGCCTGTGCGGCCTGTGGAAGCCTTTGTCGAGAAGCCTGACCAGGACCGTGCCGATGCCTTCCTGAAAGACGGCAGCTATGTCTGGAATGCCGGCATCTTTCTTTATGCCGCCAGTACGATGATTGATGCTTTCAAGAAGCACCAGCCGGAGCTTTACGAGAACATTGTCGCCGTCATGAAGACACGGCATGGGGATCTGGATTTTACGCGACTGAACCAGGAAGCCTTCGAAGCACTGGACAACATTTCCATCGACTACGCCATCATGGAAAAGGCGGACAACGTCGTCTGCGCGCCCGTTGCACCGGAATGGGACGACCTGGGTTCCTGGTCGGCGATCTGGACGGTCCTGGACAAGGATGCCCAGGGCAATTCCGGATTGGGCGATGCCCGCTTTCTCGATAGCAACAACTGCCTGGCCTATGCTGAACGCGGGCTCGTATCCGTTATCGGCCTTGAGGATGTCATGGTGATCGCCACGACCGACAGCGTTCTTGTTGCCCACAAGGACAAGGCGCAGGACGTCAAGACCGTTGTGGAGCAACTGAAGGCGGAAGGCAGGCATGAGGTGGACCGGCATCCGAGGTCCTACCGTCCTTGGGGCTATACCGAACGCATCAACGCCGGCGAGCGTTTTTCCGTTCAGTCGATGATGATCAAGCCGGGCAAGAGGCTCAGCCTGCAAAGCCACCTTCACCGGACGGAGCACTGGGTGGTGGTATCCGGTACGCTCGAGATCACGATCAACGGCGAAACGCGCCTGCTCAGCGAAAACCAGTCCGCATATGTGCCGCTTGGAGCGCAGCACACGTTGCATAACCCGGGCAAGATTCCGGTGCGGATGATTGAGGTGCAGTCCGGAACCTACTTGCAGGAAGACGATATCCGGCGCCATCCGGAAACATCACAAAAACTCTGACGAGATCGATTTCTCTGTGATGCGTTCTTGCCCTGCCAGATGATTTCCGGCAAGACTTCACCTCAATTCGCGACCATGCCCCAGAGGCCAACGCCACGCGACGGAGAGGAAAACGCTCATGCATCATGTCTTCATTTGCGATTATGTCCGCACCCCCATCGGACGCTATGGCGGCATGCTGTCCTCTGTCCGCGCTGACGATCTAGGTGCGATTCCCATCAGCGCCCTCATGGAGCGCAATCCGGACACTGACTGGGCCGAGGTAGATGACGTCTTTTATGGCTGTGCCAACCAGGCCGGTGAAGACAACCGAAACGTCGCACGCATGTCGGCACTGTTGGCGGGCCTGCCGGAGACAGTTCCCGGTCTGACACTCAACCGGCTTTGTGGTTCGGGAATGGACGCCGTTATGACTGCGGCCAGGGCGATCAAGGCCGGCGAAATCGATCTGGCCATCGCTGGCGGCGTTGAAAGCATGTCCCGTGCACCTTTTGTCATGCCAAAGGCAGACACCGCCTTTTCCCGCTCGGCTGAAATCTTCGACACGACAATCGGCTGGCGCTTCGTCAATCCGCTTCTCAAACGCCAATATGGTATCGATTCCATGCCGGAAACGGCGGAAAACGTTGCCGAACAATTCCAGATCTCGCGACAGGACCAGGATGCCTTCGCGCTGCGCAGCCAGCAACGAGCCGCCGCCGCTCAGCAATCCGGTCGATTCGCCGAAGAAATCGTTCCCGTCATGATCCCGCAGCGCAAGGGCGACCCTATTCTGGTCGACAAGGACGAACACCCCAGGAACACAACGCTGGAGGCTCTTTCGGCGCTCAAGACGCCGTTCCGTGAAAATGGTTCGGTGACCGCTGGCAATGCGTCCGGTGTCAACGACGGTGCTGCGGCTTTGCTGATCGCGTCGGAAGCTGCGGTGGCCAAGCACAATCTCACGCCGATCGCCCGCGTCGTCGGCGGAGCCACCGCCGGCGTTCCGCCGCGGATCATGGGCATTGGCCCCGCGCCGGCGACACGCAAGCTCTGCGCGCGCCTCGGAATCGCGCTGCCGGAGTTCGACGTGATCGAACTCAACGAAGCTTTCGCCGCACAGGGCATTGCAGTCATGCGAGACCTTGGCCTGCCCGAAGACAGTGAAATCCTCAATCCGAACGGCGGTGCGATTGCACTCGGTCATCCGTTGGGGATGTCTGGCGCCAGAATCACGGGAACAGCAGCCCTGGAACTGAAAAAACGGGATGGAAACCTGGCGCTTGCCACCATGTGCATCGGTGTCGGCCAGGGTATAGCGCTGGCTCTGGCATCAGCGTGAGGCGTTTCTGATCAGATCGACAGTTTGGCGTACCGGTCTTCACCTGTGCGCCAATACCGGCTCGGGCCAGTCCCCACCGGCACCGGCCGGTCTTGTGCGGCAGGTGTTGCTGTCTGAGGAAAAGGCCCTGACTGCACCCTCTTTTCCATCGTGTCGCTGACTTCGCCCAGTTCATCCGACAGCCTTTCGAAGAGCAGGCTGGGCATGCGCAGCGTCGCGACATAGTAGGAAATCGCCTCATCTGCCGCTTTTTCCAGGTCCAGTTGACCGATCTCGCGCAGGGTATTTTCCGCCATCACATGAAGTTCGACCGCGTCTTCGACCAGTGGCTGCGCAACCTCTACCGCCTGGTCGGAATGGCTAGCAACCCAAAAGGCGGCTGACGCTGAAAGGCTAACAAAAACAAAAACGTGCAAGTTTCTTAAAAGAAATCGCATTGCAACCCCAATGAATAATTAACAAAACGTTAAACTACCATTGGTCGTACAGGGCGCGTGGAAGATCTGCAACCTGTCCTTGCAGTTCTCCCTTTTTTTCGAACGCCATGGTTAACAGCGGTCTGCGTTGTTCGGAGACGTACCCTTCTTCGCTTCCCGATCCTGGAACGGACCACTGCGGACGTACTGACAGTCCTTCAGCTACATGACCTGGCCGCCCTTCCCGGCACCGGAAACGGGGCACTGTCAGATTTGCCTGTAGGTATTTGCAGGTACGTAAAATTTTACATGCGGTATTACCGGGACTTTAGATCCTGCGACTGTATAAGCGCGGCATCAAAACGGAGGACGTCATGATCGAAAGGACCGGTGAGATGAGGCTCTCATCCCTGGGATTGCTGCTACTTTTAGCAGCTGCGGCCATGACCTTGTTTGCTGATTTGGGGCCACAGCCCTCGACTTCCGCCAAGGCCAAGTCAGTTTACCAGCAACTCGCTCATTGACCGTTTACGCAAGGTGCCGAACTGACCGAGAAGGTTCACCGGCGCAGATCGTGCCCGCGATTTGCTCTGGCTGGAACCGGCACTGGTTTCATTTGCCCGGTGAAAGATATCGGCAGTCTGCGCCTTGCGGCCCCACCTCCGCCTTTTCCGCTTCGGCCGGTTTCACCCAACAGCATGATGGCTGAACCCATGACCACGGACCCGAGCGTGATGAACAAGCCGAATGCCAGCATGATGACCGGCAGTACCGGGTCCTCTGCCGACATGACAAGCACTCTCAGATTACCGATATTGCCGAGGAAAATGCCGCCGAGCACAAGGCCGGCAATTACGGTTCCCGCCAAGCCGTTGACTGCAAGCAGACGAAACAAGGGATCTCTCGGAAGCTTCAAGCGAACCGGCCCCTTCATCGACAATGCCATGGCGCGCACTCCTCGCTCTGCGATTGCTGTTGCGATGCATGATCAGCCTAGCGCCGATCGATACCTGCCAACAACCTGTCAAATAGACCGATTAAGATCATTTTGAAGATCAGCTCATAGTTTGTTCATCTTCGACGCAAGATTTGTGCAGCGCACTCTTGATTACAAATGCGTGAGCATATATTTGTTCGATATATCGAACCAACATATGACACTTCTTACGATGCCTATAGCGTCATCCGGATCGCAACCGGGCTCGTATGAAGGCCGTCATGCCGGGAGGACGCTCCCAGGCACGGAGTTGTCAATGAGTGTACGCAGTCTCTGCCTCGCAATCCTTTCTTTCGGGGATGCCACCGGATACGAAATCCGGAAGGAGTCGACCGAAGGCCGGTTCAGCTATTTCGATGATGCGAGCTTCGGCTCGATCTATCCGGCGCTGGCGCGTCTGGAATCGGAAGGGCTTGTAACCGTGCGCGAGGAGCCGCAGGCAGGCAAACCTGCCCGCAAGGTCTATTCCATCACCGATGCCGGCCGGGAAGACTTCATCCAGTCCCTGTGCGATCCACAGGCGCCGGACACTTTCAAATCACCCTTTCTGCTGATCGCCCTCAACGCCGCGCAACTGCCTCCCGAGGTCATCCGCCGCGCGGTCGAACGGCGCAAGGCGCAGGTGCACGCTGAGTTGCGCCTGCTGACAGACAACGAAAAAGACCAGGAATGTTCGCACCCCGGGTCCAACTGGACCCGTGAATACGGCATAGCCTGCATGAATTTCACCCTCGCCTATCTGGAAGAACACGGCGAGGCACTGATCAGGATTGCTGAAGAAGCGGCACAGCCGGTTGCGGCAGCCGCGGAGTAAGCGCAAGACGTTTCGGAGCTTTAGACAATGCGAGTGAAGTTTTCCTACCTCCTGGCGACCGGCATCGCGGCCGGCATCGGTTTCTGGATGTATAGCGGCACGATGGTGATCGGTGGTGTCGGCGACAGCGAACATGCCACCCCACCCCCGGCGCTCAGGGTCAGCCAGGCGTCCACGGAGACCTTCCGCGTTCAGGTGGAACGTCTTGTGGCGCAAGACCGTCGAGCCGTTCTGGAAGTGCGCGGGCGCACCGAAGCCGAAGCCACGGTGGCTGTCAGATCCAAGACAACCGATGACGTGGTGGAGCGCCCGGCGCAGGAAGGTGCGCATGTCGCCGCCGGCGATGTGCTTTGTGTTCTCGACAAGGGATCGCGGCAGTCACGCATTCTGGAAGCCAAGGCTGCCCTGGCTCAGGCGCAACTGGACCATGAGGCAGCAACTCAGTTGAACAGCAAGGGCTTTACCGCTCAAACCCGTGTGGCTGCCCTGCAGGCCCAGCTCGATGCTGCAAAAGCACGCCTGATAGAGGCCGAGCAGGAGCTGGAACACACTGTTATCCGCTCGCCGATTGCTGGTGTCATCCAGAGCCCCATGGCTGAAATCGGCGCACAGCTTGAACAAGGCGGCATCTGCGCGACGGTGGTTGATGCGGATCCGATGATTGCCATCGGCGAAGTGTCGGAACTGAATATCTCCGAGATCTCGCTGGACATGCCGGCAACGGTCACGCTCGTGACGGGTGAATCGCTCAACGGCAAGGTGCGTTACATCTCGCCGACGGCAAATCCGGACACGAAAACCTTCCGTATCGAGATCGAGCTTCCCAATCCCGACGGCAAGGCCAGGGACGGCGTGACGGCAGTCACCAAGCTGGAGCTGGCTGCGGAGAAGGCACACAAGATTTCACCGGCTATCCTGACGTTGAACGACGCCGGCCAGGTCGGCATTCGTGCAGTCGATGAAAACAACAAGACTGTCTTCTACCCCGTCAAGGTGCTGGGTGGAGAACAGGACGGAATGTGGATCGGCGGTCTTCCCGACGAAGTCGTCGCCATCACCGTGGGGCAGGAATACGTCTCGGATGGAGAACTCGTGCAACCGGTCTTTGAGACGGCAGAGGTGAGTCAATGATAGACATGCTTGAAGGCGTCCTTCGGCGCCCCAAGACGGTATTCGTGATGATGCTGGCGCTGATCGTTGCCGGTGTTGCCACCTATATCTCGATCCCGAAAGAAGCCAGCCCGGACATCGATCTGCCGATCTTCTACATTTCGATCACCCAGCAAGGCATTTCTCCGGAGGATTCCGAGCGCCTGCTCGTGCGGCCGATGGAAACGGAATTGCGCGGCCTTGACGGGTTGAAGGAAATCACCGCGATCGCGTCGGAAAGTCATGCCGGCATCGTGCTGGAGTTCGACATCTCGTTCAACAAGGACGAGGCGCTGGCGGACGTGCGCGACAAGGTCGACCAGGCCAAGAGCAAGCTGCCGGACGAGGCTGAAGAGCCGACGATCACGGAAATGAACTTCGCACTTGCGCCGACCATGATCATCGCCTTGTCGGGCAACGTGCCGGAGCGCACGCTCTACAAGCACGCCCGGCGTCTGAAGGACGAGATCGAGGCTATCGACACCGTCCGGTCGGCGGATCTGACCGGGCACCGCGAAGAGCTGCTGGAAGTCCTGATCGACACCCAGAAACTGGAATCCTACTCGATCACCCAGCAGGAGCTCCTGAACTCGCTGCAGCTCAACAACCAGCTTGTTCCTGCGGGCTTTATCGACGGCGGCAAGGGTCGCTTCAACGTTAAGGTGCCTGGTCTCGTAGAGACCGCAGAGGATGTCTACACGCTGCCGCTGAAACAGAGCGGTGAAGGTGTCGTGACCCTTGCAGATGTCGCCGAGATCCGGCGCACCTTCAAGGATCCCAACGCCTACACACGCGTCAACGGCAACCGGGCAATTGCTCTTCAGGTCGTCAAGCGTATCGGCACCAACATCATCGAGAACAACGCGGCAGTCCGTGAAGTTGTCGAACATGCCTCCAGGGACTGGCCGGAAACCGTTCGTGTCGACATGATGCTCGACCAGTCCAACAACATCTTCGAAGTGCTCGGCTCGCTGCAATCGTCGATCCTGACGGCGATCTTCCTGGTGATGATCCTGGTCCTGGCGGCGCTTGGCATGCGCTCCGCACTGCTCGTGGGTCTGGCGATCCCGACCTCCTTCATGGTCGGCTTCCTGATCCTTGGCGGCGTCGGCTACACGGTCAACAACATGGTCATGTTCGGCCTCGTTCTGACCGTTGGCCTGCTGGTCGACGGTGCCATCGTGATGACCGAATATGCCGACCGCAAGATCCAGGAAGGCATGGAAGACCGCGAGGCCTATATCCGCGCTGCGAAGCTGATGTTCTGGCCGATCGTCTCCTCGACGGCCACCACGCTGGTAGCGTTCCTGCCCATGCTGCTGTGGCCGGGTGTTGCCGGCGAGTTCATGAGCTACCTGCCGATCATGGTGATCATCGTCCTGACCGCCTCGCTGTTCACCGCCATGGTGTTCCTGCCGGTGACAGGGGGCATCCTGGCCCAGGTCTCGCATTTCCTGAACAGGTATGCCGCTGGACTTCTGGCACTGACATTTGGCGTTCTGGCCGCCGTCATAGTCGGATTCGGCCCGTTCGTACCGATGGCTCTCGAAGGCGTCGTGCCAGCGGTGGCTGCAACCGGCGTCGCCATCCTGTGCGGCCTGGTGGCCCTCGTCCTTGTCGGCTTTGTTTCCTACAAGCTGCTGCGTCCGTTTGTGCGCTGGTCTCAGGCACGAGCTGCCAAGAGAGCCGAAAAGGAACGTGCGGAAGCTGCCGCCCTTTCCGGCTCCGAAGCTTTCGATGTCAAGAAAGTAAGCGGGTTCACCGGCATCTATGTTCGCATCCTGAAGATGTTTGCAGGCAACCCGATCGGCAACATCGCCGCCATCGTGCTGCTGATCGGCAGTTGCTTTGCGATCGTCGGCGCGTTCATGGCGAACCCGACCGGTGTTCAGTTTTTCATCGATGAAGAACCGGAACAGGCGGTGGTTCTTGTTTCCGGCCGTGGCAACATGTCTGCCTCGGAAGCGCGCGATCTCGTTGTGCAGGTTGAAGACAGGATCATGTCCATTCCGGGCGTCGACAATGTCATCACCAACGCGTTCACACCCGGCGGTTCGTCCGGCGGCCCCTCCGTCGGCGACGTCCAGGACAAGCCTGCCGACGTGATGGGCGAGATCAATATCGAGCTTGCAGACTTCTGCTGCCGCCGGGTGGCGAAGGAGATCTTCGCCGACATCCGTAACGCGACCAGTGACATCCCCGGCATCAAGGTGGAGACCCGCAAGATCGAAGGCGGACCGCCAACGGGCAAGGACGTTCAGCTGGAGATCAAGTCCACCGACTACAACGACATGGTTGCTGCTGTCGCCCGCATTCGCGAGCACATCAACGGCATGGACACACTGATGAACCAGGAGGACGACCGTCCCCTGCCCGGCATCGAATGGCAGATCTCCATCGATCGGGAACAGGCCGGCCGCTACCAGGCAAGCATCGCTTCCGTTGGCAACATGGTCCAGCTGGTCACCAACGGTGTTCTGATCGGTACCTATCGTCCCGGAGACAGCGAGGACGAGGTGGACATTCGCGTGCGCCTGCCGGAGAACGAGCGGACCATCGACCGGTTCGACCAGCTGCGGCTGCAGACCTCGCTTGGACTGGTGCCGCTGGCAAACTTCGTCAGCCGCGAACCGGCCCAGAAGGTGTCGGAAATCGTGCGTCGTGACGGGCTCTATTCCATGTTCGTGAAGGCGGCGGTCAATCCGGAAAGCGGTTCCACGCCGACAGAACAGGTTGCAGCTCTTCAGAAGTGGCTGGATACGCAGGAATGGCCTGCCAACGTGTTTCTGAAATTCCGCGGCGCGGATGAGGACCAGCAGGAGTCTGGCGAGTTCCTGATGAAGGCGATGGTAGCATCGCTGTTCCTGATGTTCCTGATCCTGCTGACCCAGTTCAACTCGTTCTACCAGACGATCCTGACGCTCTCGACGGTGGTTCTGTCAGTGTTCGGGGTGCTGCTCGGAATGCTCGTCACCAATCAGCCGTTCTCGATCATCATGACCGGGACCGGGGTGGTGGCGCTTGCCGGGATTGTGGTCAACAATGCCATCGTTCTGATCGATACCTACAACAGGTTCCTTCATGACGGCCTTCCCCCGCTGGACGCGATCCTGAAAACATCCGCTCAGCGTATCCGGCCGATCCTGCTGACCACCATCACGACCATCGCCGGCCTGGTGCCCATGGCCACCATGATCAACTTCGATTTCTTCAATCAGGTGATCACCTATGGCGGCATCACGGCGGTCTGGTGGGTGCAGCTGGCAACGGCGGTCATATCTGGCCTTGCTTTCTCCACCTTGCTGACGCTGCTGATGATCCCGGTCATGATTGCGCTGCCGAGTGTATGGTCAAGCACCTTCTGGAAGGTGGTGTCCACCGTACGGCGCAAGCCAGGCACTGCCACCGAAGAGGTAACTCCGGAACCTGTGGCTCTTGGCGATCAGCCCGAACAGCGCCCGGCTGCAAAGGTGGTATCCATGCCGAAGCCGTCGCAACCGAAAATCCCCCCGCAGGAGGAACTGCCGCACGCGGCAGAGTGATCCTAAGCACCTCCAAGCAGAAAGGCCGCCGGTTTCCGGCGACCTTTTTGTTTGCAACATGCAGCGTGTCTTCACCCGAATTCCAACCACTGCCCCTTGAATTGCGGCCCATCAATCAATATAGTTGCAATATACAACTACATAGGCTTTTGCATGTCCCAGCATTCCCCCTCCCTCGTCAACGATATCCGTGCAGCGTCCCGCCAACTGGTTCGGGAATTCGGCTTTCTGGACAAGACCATCGCCGGTACGGATCTGTCCGGTTCAGGTGTCCATGCAATGATGGAAATCGGTTTGAACCCCGGCATTACGGCCAAGGAAATCTCGACGAGACTGAAGCTCGAGAAATCGACCATCAGCCGTTTGCTGAAGTCACTCGAGGCCCGCGGGGAAATCACGCAAACCCGGTCTGACAGCGATGGCCGATCATTCGGACTGACTTTGACCGAAACCGGTAAGGCCACCTTTGCGAAGATCGACAACTTTGGCGACGCCCTGGCTCGAAGGGCGCTCAACCGGATCAACGGGGACAAGGCACAAGAGATTTGCGATGCCATGTCAGCCTATGCGGAAGCGCTCGCCATGCCGCAGGAAACACCGGCAGATTATCAGCCACAATTCACGGTCGCTGAAGGTTATCAAACCGGAATGATCGGCGACATTGCCGGAATGCATGCCCGCACTCACGGCCACATCGTCGGTATGGGGCCAACCTTTGAAAGTGTGGTCTCAAGCGCCATGGCCGAATTCATGCCGCGCATCGGCAAACCGATGAACAACAGCTGGAGCGTGCTCGAAAACGGAGCCGTTATCGGATCGATCACAATCGATGGCGAAGACCTTGGCAACAACATCGCACATTTGCGCTGGTTCATTCTGTCCGAACGCCTGCGAGGCAAAGGACTGGGAAAAGTGCTGCTCCAGAAAGCCCTGGAACACTCGGATGCGCTTGGGTTCGATGAAATCCACCTCTGGACGCTCAAGGGGCTTGAAGCCGCACGCGTGCTCTACGAAAGAAACGGGTTCACCCTTGCGGAGGAATATGTCGGCGACCAGTGGGGCAAGGCCGTCACGGAACAGAAATTCATAAGAATTCGCCCGAAATAAATTCGTAGCCCCGCAGGCCCCCTATCACCGGGCCATATCAGCCTTTCAGCCCAAAAGGAACGGTTCGGGTCTTCGCCAGAACCGTTCCTGTGTTGACTCATCCCTTGGAGATGGAGTTCCCGCCATCACAGAGCATGGCGGAACCGGTGACGAAAGAACTGGCGTCGGACAGCAGAAACGCAGCCGCTTTGGCGATCTCTTGGGGTTCGGCCATTCGCTTCAACGCGTGGAGGCCGGCGATATACTCACGGAATGCCGGGTCATCGCCCCCCATCTCGGTCTTCGTGCCACCAGGTAGAAGCGCATTGACCCGGATGTTTTCCGGTCCGTGTTCCACGGCCAGAACCTGTGTCAGGCCGACAAGCCCCGCCTTCGCAGCCGCATAGGCGGCCATGCCTGGAAAACCGATGGTATGGCCAACGAACGACGAGGTGAACACAATCGACCCGCCTCCCCGTTCGCGCATGGCCGGGATCTGGTATTTGGCCGCGAGAAAGGCGCTGTTGAGATTGGTGGCGACAACATGGTTCCAGGTTTCCATGCTCATGTCGGGCACCGGCCCCATCTCTCCTAGCGTACCTGCATTATTGAAGGCACCGTCGAGGCCTCCGAAGGCGTCGAGCGTCGCTTTCACGGAAGCTTCGGAAAATGTGGTATCGCAGACGTCGCCAACGAACAGTGCGATCCGGTTGGATGCATGGGGCAATGACGCCCGCAGCTCTTTCAGTCGGTCTTCCCGTCGGGCAGCCAGCATCAGGTTCGCACCGGTGTCAGCCAGAAGACGCGCGGCAGCCGCTCCGATGCCGCTGCTGGCACCGGTGATCAGAATTGTCTTTCCATCAAGCATGAGAAGGCTCCTCATTTGTCGAGGAGGCCTAATTGAACCAGAAAATCGCCTGCTGAAACCCGATTTGCGATCAGGTGTGCGTCAGCCGCCGTGGTCCTTGTCCCTGTCCGCGATATTGTCGAGATCGGTATCGCATTCGTCACCGTCGTCATCGAGGCCCAGCGAGGCGTCTGCGAGCACCAGCTTCCTGTGCGCACGCCAGGACAACGGAATGGTCAGCAGGTAAAGGACCGCTCCTCCCGCCAACATCCGGAAAGGATAGGAAACAGTCAGCGCCACCACCAGAACCGCAACCAGGAACAACGGCAATACGAAGTCGCGGCGCACCCTCGTGCCCAGCGTCTTGCCGGAAAAGGTCGGCAAACGGCTGATCAGCAGGAAGGCAACTCCGATCGTATAGGCTGCAACAAAAGCTGAATCTGCGAACCAGTGCGGAAACAGGCCGAGAAAATCGAGATAAAGCGGCAGGAGCACGGTCAGCGCTCCGGCAGGCGCAGGCACGCCCGTGAAGAAACGTGACGCCCAGGCAGGCTTGTTCGGATCGTCCAGGGCCACATTGAAACGCGCCAGACGAAGTGCGGCGGAAATCGCGAAGATAAGGCCTGCGATCCACCCCATGTTGCCTGCATCCTTGAGGATCCAGAGATAGAGCATCAAGGCCGGCGTGACGCCGAAATTGACAAAATCCGAGAGGGAATCCAGTTCCGCACCGAAACGCGACGTTCCCTTCATCATGCGGGCGACACGGCCATCGAGCCCGTCCAAGACGGCTGCCACGAGAACGGCACCGACCGCGAATTCCCAGCGGCCCTCGAAGGCCATGCGCACAGCCGTCAGACCGGAGCACAGCGCTAGCAACGTCACCATGTTCGGAATGATCAGGCGCAAGGGTACGCGCCTGAAACGCGGTGTTCTGCGGGTGTCGGCCGGTCCTTGATCGGGCGTCTCGTTCACGGTGGCCTCAGCTTACACGGGTCAGGGACTGAGCCGGGCTTTGCGGTGCCGACAGATCGGCCAGCACGGTCTCGCCGGCAATCATGGTCTGGCCGAGGGCGACCTTTGGCTGGGTTCCGACCGGAAAATAGACATCGAGACGCGACCCGAAACGGATCAGACCAAAGCGCTCGCCGGCAGAGAGATTTTCACCTTCACGAACGAAGCAGACAATGCGGCGGGCAACAAGACCGGCGATCTGCACGACACCGATCCGGCCATTGCCGGTATCGATGACCAGTCCGTTGCGCTCGTTGTCTTCACTGGCCTTGTCCAGTTCCGCGTTCAGAAACTTGCCGGCACGGTAGGCGACGCGCTCAATGCGCCCGCCGACAGGTGCCCGGTTCACATGGCAGTTGAACACGTTCATGAAGATGGAGACCCGCATCAGCGGTTCAGAGCCGAGTTCCAGCTCAGCAGGCGGGCGTGCCAGGCCAACTAGGCTGACGACACCATCTGCCGGAGAAATCACCAGCCCTTCGCCGACAGGCGTCACACGCTTGGGATCGCGGAAGAAATAACAGACCCACCCCGTGAGGAAGAGGCCGATCCAGAACAGCGGATCGATGAACCAGCCGATAACGAGCGTCGCCACCAGAGCAATCGCGATGAAGGGCCAGCCTTCACGATGGATCGGCACCATGGCCTTGGAGACGGAATCGACTATCGACATCTTCTTTTCTTCGCTTTCCATTGCTGCCCGGCGGCAGGCGTATTCCCGGCCCGGGACTGAACGCACCCGTTGCGCTTTAGCTTCTGCCCCGCTTCTAGTGGCTTTTCAAGGCAAAGAGAACCTGCTTTTCATGAAAATCACACGGTTTACGACCCGCTTGAGCCTGTGGAAGCCGTCCGATAGTCGCTCTCCCAGTAGGGCGGTCGACCGTACTTTGAAATCAGGAAATCGACAAAGGCTGTCACCTTGGGCGGAACGAACTGACTTGGCGGATAAACGGCCCAGATCGCCCCGGTGCGGGCAATCGTATAGTCTTCCATGACGGCGACCAGACGCCCGTCGCGAAGGTCTTCCCAGACATGCGCCAGTGACTTCAGGCTGAGGCCAAGGCCGTGAAGCGCGGCGTCGTAAGTCAGGTCGCCGCTATCGCCCTTGATGACCGGCTTCTGGATTTCGAAGGCGACCTCCCCTTCCGGCCCGTTGAAATACCAGAACGGCATGGAGGCCATGGCGATGCAGTCGTGGTTGGCAAGGTCTTCCGGTGTATGGGGTACGCCCTTGCGAGCAAGGTAGGCCGGTGATGCACACAGGGCCCTTGGATTGCCGCCCAGCTTGCGGGCCAGCAGAGAGGAATCGGTCAGTGGCGCTCCCCTCACCGCCATGTCATAGCCTTCCTCGATCACGTCCACGATCCTGTCGGAAAAGTCCATTTCCAGCCTGATATCCGGGTAGAGTTCGCGGAACTCCACCAGATACGGCAGAATGTGCTTTCTTCCGAAGAATGTGTTGCAGGAAAACCGAAGCGAGCCGCGCGGCGCTTCTGTGGAGGCTTCCAGGATCGAGCGGGCCTGTTCGATCTCACCAACTGCAGTGCGCGCGTGTTGCAGCAAAACACGGCCGGCTTCCGTCAACATCGTGCGTCTGGTGGTGCGGGCAAAAAGCTGGGATCCGAAGGACTTCTCAAGTCCGGTCAACCGCGTGCTGGCAGCTGAAGGCGACAAGCCGATTTCCCGGCCGGCTGCAGCCATGCTGCCCAGTTCCGCAATGCGGACAAAAAACTGCAGGTCTTCCAGTCTCATTATACCATTCTTTCGAAGAATTAATTCTACACTAGCCTCATTCTTCGAAGGAACGCAATATGAGACAAATGCTCATCCCAAGCGATGGAGAGCACCATGACACATACAGGAGACGACTACGAAGTCCGCGCCCGCGCTGCCCGCCACCAGGAACTGCGCCGCCTTGCCAAGGCACTCTCAAGACTGTTGTTCAAAAGGGGTGCAGCTGCCCAAAACAACAATCTGCCGACAACAGGCCATGTGGCCTGCGACAATGACCAGGCACCGCACACAATTCGTGCGGCCTGACCTCCGGCAAGTTTCTGACTTCTTGTCATGCAGGAAGATCGGTGGTGGAGATCCGGGATCAGTGAGCCCAGATCTCTCATGCAAGGGTCAGCATCCTTCCGGGAACAGGAGCATCCCCGCTTCGGGCCACAGCCTGGCCATGCCGTATGACCAGGCATAGCTGTTGCCAGACCTATTTCGCCGGTACGTAATCAGCCCTTTGACCACGTGTGACGATACCAAGATCGTCGTTTTCCCGCGCTGCCCGCAACCGTTCTTCGGCTTCGTCCGCCTCGCGCTGACGAGCCCACATGGATGCATAAAGACCGTTTTCCTTGGCCAGCAGCTCCTGATGGGTGCCGCGCTCGGCAATCTCGCCACCTTCCAGAACGATGATCTGGTCCGCATTGACCACGGTCGACAGGCGGTGAGCAATCACCAGCGTCGTCCGATCCTGCGAAACCTCATCCAGCGCCGACTGGATCTCGCGTTCGGTATGTGTATCAAGCGCCGATGTCGCCTCATCGAGGATGAGGATCGGCGGAGATTTCAGGATGGTGCGGGCAATCGCAACACGCTGCTTTTCACCGCCCGACAGTTTCAATCCGCGCTCGCCGACTTCCGCGTCATAGCCCTGAGGTAGCCTTTCGATGAAGTCATGGATCTGCGCCATGCGCGCGGCCTCCCGCACTTCCTCGTCGCTGGCGTCCGGGCGGCCATAGCGGATGTTGTAGGCAATGGTATCGTTGAAGAGCACCGTATCCTGCGGAACCATGCCGATGGCCTGACGCACGCTTTCCTGCGTCACGTTTCGGACATCCTGGCCATCGATCTCGACTGAACCGTCGGTGACGTCGTAAAACCGGAACAGGAGACGGGAGATCGTCGATTTGCCCGCACCGGAGGGACCGACGATGGCGACGGTCTTGCCTGCTGGAACCTCAAAGTCGATCCCCTTGAGGATCGGCCGGTCGGGATCGTAGTGAAAGCGAACGTTCTTGAACGCAATCTTTCCCTCAACAGCCTTCAACGGGCTGGCGTCGGGCTTGTCCTCGATTTCGGCGGGAACCATCAGCAGGTCGAACATGGATTCGATATCCGCAAGACCCTGACGGATTTCACGGTAGAGGAAGCCAATGAAGTTGAGCGGAATGGAAATCTGCATCAGCAGCGCGTTGATCAGGACAAAGTCGCCGATGTTCTGCTCGCCCGCCAGTACGGCCTGCGCAGACAGCCCCATGCAGGCGGCCATGCCAATGCCCAGGATGACCGCCTGACCGAAGTTGAGCCACGAAAGGGACGTCCAGGTTTTCGTCGCGGCGCTCTCATATTTCGCCATGGAGACATCGAAGCGCGCAGCTTCCATGTTTTCGTTGCCGAAATACTTGACCGTTTCGAAGTTGAGCAGACTGTCGATGGCCTTGGAGTTGGCATCCGTGTCGCTGTCGTTCATCTCGCGGCGAATGCCGATCCGCCAGTTCGAGGTCTTGATGGTGAACCAGACGTAGGCGACGATCATCACCGCGACGATCACAACATAAAGGAAACCGAACTGGTACCAGATCACGGCTGCCATGATGGCAAATTCCAGAACCGTCGGAATGCCGTTCAAGATGGTGAAGCGGACAATCGCTTCTATGCCCTTCACCCCGCGCTCAATCACACGGCTGAGCCCACCCGTCCGCCGGGCAAGGTGGAAACGCAGGGAAAGCTGGTGCAGGTGGCGGAATGTCAGGATTGCGAGCTGGCGTACGGCATGCTGGCCGACCCGGGCAAACAGCGCATCACGCAGCTGGTTGAAAGCCACTGCCAATACGCGGGCTGCATTATAGGCAAGCACCAGCATGACCGGAGCTACCAGGAAAGCAGGCAGGTTGGAGCCTTCACCCGTCAGAGCATCCGTCGCCCAGGCGAAAAAATACGGCGACAAGACCGTCACGATCTTGGCAATGATCAGTGCGAAAATGGCCAGAAGCACGCGCTGCTTGAGATCCGGCCGATTAGACGGCCAGATGTAGGGCCACAGGTTGGCCAGCGTCGTGAAGGTGCTGCCTTCGTCTGCGTTGACAGGCTTGCGGATGTGCGCTTGAGCGGAATGGCTGCCGGCAGCCGCAGCCGAAGGCTTTTGCGGCGGGGTCGCTGTCTGATCGGTCACACAAAATCTCCAGGCCGCGGAAGGCGGCCACTTGGGTTAGTCTGAAGCGGAAACCACTTGCGCACCGGCTGACTGTCCTGCCTGGTCCGGCTGCGCCGCGTTCAGGCGCTCCCAGAAGTCCTTGGTCCGGCACTCCGCCAGACTGAGCACTTGCCAATTGAGCGCGTAGTGGCAATTCCTGCCCCGCGTGTCACAGCACAAGAGCCCGGCGTCCTTCAAAACCTGCAAATGCTGAGACACGGTCGACTGAGCCAACGGCAGGTGACTGACGATCTCACCGCAGCAGGCGCCCTGACGGCTTGCGAGCTGCTTGATGATTGCCAACCGGGCCGGATGTCCAAGTGCACGGAAGATAGCCGCGAGCTCCTCGCAACTTGCCAGACCTTCCTTGGAGGTCATGCAATTTCCACCGGCCGGCAGATCCGTCCCGCTCATGGGGCGGTTTCCTCATTCACGATTGTTTGTTTCATCGTTGATATGCGATGAATCATCAAAAAAACAAGGGGCTGATGTAAAAAGGCAGAGGATCATTCCGATCCCCTGCCTTCATTTTTGACATTCGACCAAGGCGTAACTGACAGAGATAAGCAGCGACAACAGCCGAGAATTTTATAAACGCCCATGGCCGTTTTCAGACGTGCCGAAAACGCCCGACGTGCCGACAGAGGCCGGCGTCACCTCAGCCGTTGTTTTCGTCTGGTTTCGGCCAGCTCAGATCGCCTTCTGGTGTCAGGAACACTTGCCCCGGGTAAATCAGGTCAGGATTGCGGATCTGTTGCTGGTTGGCCTTGTAGATCGTCGTATAGCGAACGCCCTCTCCATAAAGACGCCGGGAGATCCGCCACAGGTTATCCCCCTTGCGGATGATCACGACGGGAAGAGACTTTTTCACTTCCGCGCCCTGGCCATCGGCTCCAGCACCCTCACCGCTTGCGACCACCTTGGTCAGCACAATCTGCTTGTCCTGTTCCTTTTCAAAGGTAACGGCTGCACGGGCGTCGACCGAGCTGCCATCCTCACCGATCAAATCGGCGCGAACCTCGACATTTCCTTCAGAAATATTCTTTCCGCCTTCAATCAGCCACTTCCCGCCCGAACCGACCTTAGCCTCGCCCTGAAACTCGTCGCCGACGTAGACACGAACCGATGACCCAGGTTCGCCGGTACCGGCAACAAAGACCTTGTCCTTTTCGGATTCCACGGCTTCCACGGTCACCGTCGGCGCATCCGGTGCTGCTGCAGGAACATCAGCCGGTTCATTCTGGCCGGCTTGCGCAACGTCTGCGCCACTGTCCTGTGTCGCTACAGCTGCCGGCGCTGCCCCTGATGACGTGGAAGCAACTTCGGTTTCTGCTGAAGCCGCCTGTCCCGATGCCTCAGCCGTTGAAACGGCGGCCCCGTTGCCGGCCGTTTCCGGCTCCGTGGTGCCTGTTCCAGATGAAGTGGTGTCGGCAGACGCAACAGCGGTCTGCTCAGAGGTACCGGCGGGCTGGTCGCTCGTCTCCCGGGAGGCCGTCTGCTGGCTTGCAGAAGTCCCTGCGGCAGGTTCCGCAGAAGCAGTTTCAGTTGCGGACGTCGACCCGGAGGCCTCCGCGGCGGTGCCTTCTGCAGAATCCGTTGTCGCAGCTGTTTGCGAACCTTCGCCAGTCGAAGTGATGGAAGCCACCTGCTGCTCGGCCTCAGGCTTTTGCAAGACGTCCGACGGACCGTCAGGCGTGTTCAGAACCACAAGAGGCTGTTCCTTGCCGCCTTCCGGCAGAGAAACGGCAAGCCGTTCTTCGGACGTGGCAATCGCTTTGCCGGTATCGTCATGAACTTCCAGACCAACGTCATAGTCGCCCGGCTTCAACGGCTCATCCAGAATGATGGTCCATTCACCGACCTCATTGGCAATGCTCTTGCCTACAACCTTGCCGTTGGCAGTCAAGGCAACGATAGCGCCTGCGACAGACCGGCCCGCAACGACCGTTTCACCGGTCGGCTCAACGCCGACAACGTCAAAACTTGGGCCTGCGCTTGCCGTTTCCGCGGCAGGAGCCTCATCTGACGCATCAGCCTTATCTGTTTCCGCCGATTGCGTCTTTGTGCCTTTATCAGAGCCTGCAGCCTGTTCGGTCGTGGCAGTGTCGCCGGAGACCGATGGCGTTGCGGCAACTTCGGGACCGCTCTGGAAAGGCAGACGCCCCGTATCGCGATAGATGTAGCCCGTCACGAGAGCGGCCAGGCCAACAGGCACGGCTACGATCAAAGTCCAGATGAGTGTCTTGTTATTCATTGTGTGTCCTGCCGGGAAAGCAGCCAGGCGATGCGGCGCTTTCCAAATCCGTTCCCCTGTTTGCGCCCTTTCGGGTGCTGCCTGTCTCAGCCGAACTCCTGACCTTGATGGCCATGTTTCCTTTGCCGTCGGCTCTTCTTCAGATCGTCGTTCATGCATAGCCGTCTTTTCCAGGCGCGGCAAGAAAACCCGGTTCAGAACCAAGGCCTTTCAAACAGAATGCTTGACCTTGTGGCAATCTGAATGCCACATCTTTGCGTCATGAATACGGTTTCTCAAAATCAGCTTACAAGCGTCTGTGTTTACTGCGGGTCCAGCTTCGGTTCGGACCCTGCACACGAGGCATCCGCCACCCGTCTGGGCCAGCTAATTGCCGAGGCTGGCCTTCGACTTGTCTATGGCGGCGGCTCTGTCGGTCTGATGGGAACCGTGGCCAATGCCGCCCTCGAAGCCGGCGGCAAGGTGACGGGAATCATTCCGCGTTTCCTGGAAAAACGCGAGGTGATGCTGGACACCCTCGAAGACCTGATCGTCACGCAGGACATGCACGAGCGCAAACACCTGATGTTTGAGAAAGCCGACGCCTTCATCGCGTTGCCCGGCGGTATCGGCACCCTGGAAGAAGCCGTCGAAATGATGACCTGGGCTCAACTCGGACAACACCGCAAGCCGGTGGCACTGGCCAACCTCAACGGCTTCTGGTCGCCTTTGCTGGAACTTCTGGATCATATGCGGGCACAGGGATACATCCGTCCGGACACTGAAGTTCCTTATCTTGTTGCCCGATCCGTGGACGATATCCTGCCCATGCTGCGCCGCGCGATCAACGGTGAGCCCCTGCCGGCACAAGAAGCATGCGCCTCGGTAACAGATCTCTAAAACTCTACTGTGTATAGAGGTTGGGAATACGTTCCCATGACTGTGAATATTGGAACCAATTCGATTTGCAGTCTGAGGACTTGAATAGTACCGTCGCACGAAACGCAGGAAGAACGGGCCACTAAATGCAAACTACCCTTCTTGTTGAAGATGCGGCGTTTTTCGAGAAGGCAATCGTCAAGAAACTGCATGAGGTCGGCCGTCACCAGATCATGGTGGCACGTAGCTACGAAGAGGCAGAGAACTGCCTCAATCTGCCTATCGGTGAACCTGACCTTGCTCTTGTCGACCTGACCCTTCCAGACGCCCCCGACGGCGAAATCGTCGATCTTTGCGAGAAGTGGAATATTCCCACGATCGTCTTCACCAGCCGCTTCGACCCGAAAACCCGAAGCAAGTTCCTGGAAAAAGGCGTTATTGACTACGTCCTGAAGGATTCTCCCGGCAGCCTGAACTATGTTGCGGACCTGATCCGGAAACTGGCCCAGAACCCCAAGATCGGCATTCTCATTCTGGACGATTCCGCGGTGGAGCGGGACGTGATCTCCAAGATCGTCGGCAAGCACCTTTACAAGATCTATCAGGCCAGCTCTACGGACGAAGCCCTCCAGACCCTGAAGGATTACAAGGACATCAAACTTGTCCTGGCGGACTATTTCATGCCCGACAAGGACGGCTTTGCCTTTCTGAAAGCCGTCCGCAGAGTACATGACCCGGAGAAAGTCGGTGTCATCGGCATGTCGTCCTATGCCAATCCGGACAACCGGGTGCGGTTCCTGAAATACGGTGCAGCGGATTTCGTCGACAAGAACTGTCCTCCGGAAGAGCTGCTGCTGCGCGTGTCGCAGAACCTCGATTACATCTACCGGATCGAGGAACTCAACAACATGGCGATGCGGGACTCCCTCACGGGTCTCTACAACCGCCGCTACCTTCTGGAACAGGCCACCAAGGCAATCGCGACCTGGCCGGTATCCGAAGGACGTGCGCATTGGCTCGCGCTCCTCGACCTGGACTCCTTCAAGGCAATCAACGATTCACTCGGCCACGATTTCGGCGATGCGGTTCTGATCAGTTTTGCCCGCCACATGATGAAGCTCGCAAAGGAAGACGATATCGTCTCGCGGCTCGGCGGCGACGAATTCTGCATCGTGTTCCGGGACAAGGAAGAAGCTGACGTTGTCGATGGACTGCAGAACCTTCTGGACAACGTTCTGGCCTCGCCCGTGCGTCACGACGGCGAGGAACATCTGATGAAGACAAGCGTCGGCGTCGCCCCGCTCGAAAGCGGCAGGTTTGGCGATGCCCTGAAGACCGCCGACCACAGGCTTTATGCCGCCAAACGCAGCGGCCGCGGCCAGCTGGTTTCTTCGGACTGACCGCATCTTCCACAGTGCTCTGGCTGCGACTAACCCAATTTCAGCTCCGGTAGCGCCGCCAGCTGTCGTAGGTAAACACCACCAGCGCAGCCCAGATCATGCCAAACGTCATCAGCTTGGTCGGGTCCAGCGGTTCGCCCCAGATATAAATCGCCATCAGGAAGTGCATGGACGGCGCCATGTATTGCATAAGCCCCAGCATGAAGAGCGGCAGGCGCCGGGCGGCAGAAGAAAAACAGATCAGCGGCAAGGCCGTGACAATGCCCGTCCCCACGAGGGCGAGCAGGACCGGCGGATCGTTCAAGACCATTGCGTCGACACCCCAGCTGAGGCCCAACAGCATGTAGCCGGCGGCGAGCGGAAACAGCACAAGCGTTTCCACGAACAGTCCCGGAGTTGCCTTCACGGGCGTCACTTTTCGCACGTAGCCGTAGCCTGCGAAGGAAAACGCCAGCACCAGAGACACCCACGGCAACCCACCTGCCAGGATCGCCTGCAGAACCACCGCAATGGCGGCAACACCGACAGAAATCCCCTGCCAGGTCGTCAGTTTTTCCCTCAAAACGAACAGGCCAACCAGAATGCTGACCAGCGGATTGATGAAATAGCCGAGCGAAATATCGAGCACGTGATTGTTGGAAATTGCCCAGACGAAGGTCAGCCAGTTGACGGCAATGAAAGTGGCAGACGCCGTCAGCCCCATGAGCACCTTCGGCTGGCGGAAGACCTCGCGCACTTCCTGCCAGCGGCCGCGCGAATAGAGAAACAGACCGACAAACAGCACCGACCAGAGGATCCGGTGAGACACCACAAGATCTGCTGGCACGGTATCGGTCAGTTTGTAATAGGCCGGGAGGAAGCCCCACATGCCGTATGCCGCCAGGCCAAACAGAAGGCCCTGACGGAATTCGGCATTCGCTTCGGTGCTGGTCACCGTCTGCGACATGGCATTGCCTTTCTGGCGCCCGAAAGGCGCGTGACCAGGATCAGGCCACGTTGGCTTTCATCAGCGCGAATGTAATGGAGTCGACCAGGGCCTGGAAAGAGGCGTCGACGATGTTGGAGGATACCCCGATCGTGAACCAGCGCCGGTGCGTGACTGTGTCCTGGCTTTCGATCAGAACGCGCGTGACAGCGCCCGTGCCACCATTGAGGATGCGCACCTTATAGTCAATCAGTTCCAGGCCGTCGATGGCAGACTGGTATTTGCCCAGATCCTTTCGCAGTGCCATGTCCAGCGCGTTGACCGGGCCGTTGCCTTCAGCAACCGACATTCGGGTTTCGCCGTCGATATCGACCTTCACCACGGCTTCCGAAACCGTAACCAGATCGCCGATTGCGTTAAACCGGCGTTCCACCATCACGCGGAAGGATTCGACAGCGAAGTAACGCGGCACCTCGCCCAATTCCCGGCGCGCGAGCAGCTCGAACGACGCGTCGGCAGCCTCGTAGGCATAGCCTTCGGCTTCCCGTTCCTTGACCTTCGCCAACAGTAAGTCAAGACGCGGGTCTGACTTGTCGACTTCGATGTCCACCCGGGCCAACTCTCCCAGAAGGTTGCTCTTGCCGGCCTGGTCGGACACCAGCACCCGCCGCTGGTTGCCGACACTTTCCGGTGCGACGTGTTCATAGGTCTGCGGATCCTTCAGGATCGCCGAGGCATGAATACCGGCCTTTGTGGCGAAGGCGGTTTCACCCACATAGGGGGCCTGCCTGTCCGGCGACCGGTTGAGGATTTCATCGAACGCATGGGAGATTGAAGTGATCTCTTTCAACTGAGCGTCGCTGACACCGATTTCGAACCGATCGGAGAATGCCGGTTTCAGCTTGAGTGTCGGGATCAGGGTGATGAGGTTGGCGTTGCCGCAGCGCTCACCCAGACCGTTCAAGGTTCCCTGGATCTGCCTTACGCCGGCATCTACTGCCGCCAGTGAGTTGGCGACCGCGTGACCGGTGTCATCGTGGGTGTGGATGCCGAGATGCGTTCCGGGAACAACCTCCTGCACCTTGGTGACGATGTCGAAGATCTCGTCGGGCAGCGTGCCGCCGTTGGTGTCACACAGAACGATCCACCGCGCGCCTGCATGGTATGCCGTGCGGGCACAATTGAGCGCGTATTCCGGATTGGCCTTGAAGCCATCGAAGAAATGCTCGCAGTCGATCATCGCTTCCTTGCCGGCAGCAACGGCTGCGGTAACGGTCTCGTAGATCGAATCGAGGTTTTCCTCGTTGCTGCAACCAAGCGCGACCCGAACATGGTAGTCCCATGCCTTGGCCACGAAGCAGCAGGCATCGGAACTTGCGGACAGCACGTCCTGAAGCCCCGGATCGTTCGCGGCCGAGCGGCCTGCGCGCTTGGTCATGCCAAACGCGGTGAACGTTGCCTTGCGCGTCCGCTTTTCACTGAAGAACTCACTGTCGGTCGGGTTGGCACCCGGATAGCCACCTTCGATGTAATCGACGCCAAGCCGCTCCAGAAGTTCGGCAACCACAACCTTCTCGTTGACAGAGAAGTCGACCCCGCTGGTCTGGGCGCCGTCACGCAATGTCGTGTCGAAAAGAAAAAGCCGTTCCTTGGTCATATCCGTATCCTGAGCAGCGTCGGGGCTGTCTTTTATTCGTTGTCATTTGCCCCGGTGCGAACCGGTGGCCAGGTTTCCGTGTCGTGATCGGGGTGCTGGAACGAAACGAGCGACGCCAGAAAAGGCGCTGCCTCCATATCGTCTTCCGTCACCCTTTCGGGAATTTGAGCCATGCTGTCGGCATAAGGCAGCTTTGCCTCGACGCCGAACTGGATGCTGGGCGGGATTTGCGATGGATCGTCAAAGGTCCCGATGGCCAATGCAATGCCATCCGGCGCTTCATAGGTCAGCGGCGTACCGCAATCGGCGCAAAAGCCCCGGGTTGCGTGATTGGAACTCTGGAAGTGCTTCAACGATCCACGTGTCCAGACAAGCCTGGATGTTTCGGGAACACTGACCAGTGGCGCGTAAAAGCCACCAAAGGCCTTCTGGCACATGCGGCAATGACAAATGGAAGCCTCGCCCAATGGCCCTTCCACCTTGAACCGCAAGGCACCGCACTGACAGCCTCCGGTATGGATCTCCGTCATCCGCCCCTCACTTCCCAATGATCCGTGTCATGATCGGGATGCTGATTGTTGGTTGCCGTGACATCATTGATCCCACCTGGCAGGTCGTCCCGATTTGACTGCGTTTCGTTCAGTTCGAAAAGATGCCCATAGAACGACACTCGCCCCTCGACACCGGACTGTTCAACCGGCGTGACTGCGGCAACATCGTCCAGGCTGCCATGGGTAAAGGAAATGTGGTCGTCGCCAATCGTATCAAAGGCCAGCGGCGTGCCGCAGGTTCCACAGAAACCCCGGCGGACAGGCTTGGAAGAGTGGAACCAGGAGGGTTCGCCGCGGGTCCATTCAAAATCGGACTTCGCAGCACCGATCAACGGCAGAAAGAAATTCCCCGACGCCTTCTGGCACATGCGGCAATGACACAGATGCGGATGACCGACCTTTCCCGTCACCTGGTAACGCACCGCGCCGCACTGGCAACCGCCGCTCAGCTTTTGAACATTATCGCCCATCAGAAACTCTCCCTGCCGTGTGATCGGAGAAAGCTGCTTCAGCACCGCCGCGCCGAACCGCGGAAAAAAGGCTGGTAACTTGCGCCTTACTCTCCTCTTGCGAGGAAGATGTCCGCGCTAGCAGACAGAGGAGGGTATCCCGTCTTTCCGCCCGGCTCGGTCTCACCGCTTGACCTCCCAGGTAGTAACGCGGGCACCGGTTTCTGAGTCTTTTGAATCCTTTAGAAGAATTCCCTGAGACGTCAGTTCATCGCGGATCGCGTCAGCTTCCGCCCAGTTCTTGGCATTGAGGGCCTCCAGGCGTTTTTCGATGGCTGCCTGAATGCCGGCCTCATCAACGCCAGACAAATCCGCCTTGACCGGATGAACGCCGAGGAGCGCGGCAGATGCCGAGTAAACATCCAGCTTGGCAGGGTCCTTGGAAGCCTCGACGGCGAGCGCATGGAGCGCCTGAATGGCGCCTGCGGTGTTCAGGTCGTCCAAAAGGGCATCAAGCACCTCGGCGGCAGGGGCTGCATCCGTTTCGACCGGATCCGGCCAACGGGCGAGAAGGTTTTCAGCTTCTTCAAGCTTGCGTTTGGAGAAATCGATCGGCTCTCGATAGTTGGTCATCAACATGGCAAGGCGCAGCACTTCGCCCGGCCACATGCGGCCGCCGAAACTGTCCGTTTCCAGAAGCTCCTGAATGGTGAAGAAGTTGCCCTCGGACTTGGACATCTTCCGGCCTTCCACCTGCAGGAAGCCGTTGTGCATCCAGTAGTTGGCCATGACCTTGGTGCCATGAGCGCAGCGGGACTGGGCGATTTCGTTTTCGTGGTGCGGGAAGATAAGGTCCAGCCCTCCGCCGTGAATGTCGAACACTTCACCCAGATGGTGCGCACTCATGACAGAGCACTCGATGTGCCAGCCCGGACGCCCCCTGCCCCACGGGCTGTCCCAGCCGGGCTCTTCTTCAGAAGACAGTTTCCAGAGCACGAAATCTCCGGGGTTCTTCTTGTGAGCATCAACCGCAATGCGAGCCCCGGCCAGCTGCTCGTCCAGCTTCCTCTTTGACAGGCCGCCGTAGTCGGGCATGGACTGGGTGTCGAACAGAACTTCACCGCCCGCCTGATAGGCGTGTCCCTTTTCGATCAGCGCCGCGATCATCTCGACCATGCCGCTGATATGCTGGGTTGCGCGCGGCTCGATGCTCGGCTCCAGCACCCCCAGAGACCTGATGTCCTTATGGAACTGGTCCGCAGTCTTCTGCGTCACCCGGGCAATGGCTTCATTGAGCGGCAGATCGGGAAAGTCACGAAGTGCGCGTGCGTTGATCTTGTCGTCAACGTCAGTGATGTTGCGCGCATAGATGACGTGGTCGGCACCATAAAGATGGCGCAGAAGCCGGAAGAGCACATCGAAGACGATGACCGGTCGCGCGTTACCGATGTGGGCAAAGTCATAGACGGTCGGTCCGCAGACGTAGAGACGCACATTCCCGTCATCGATCGCCCGGAAGTCCTCCTTCTGGCGCGTCAATGTGTTGGTGAGCTTCAAGCCCTTGAAAGTGCCGGATTTCTCTGTCTCAGCGGCGCTCATGTCAAACGGTCTCCTGGCCGGCTGGCCGGGCGGTCCGTCTCAAAGGAATTTTTGCCAAGAGGGAACGGCCACAGCCAGCGGTGTCGCTAGCTGCAAATAATGGTGATCGAAATGATGTTCCGTGTGGCCGTCATCATGGAGCGCTTTATGGACCGGAAAACAGAACCCGGTCAAGGCTGCAATTGCCGCTGAAACGCCAATTTCCGTGCCTTGTGGCCGCAACGCGTCACTCCCACGAGCGATAACGGATCGCGCGCTTTTCCTGTAGCGGCAACAAACGGGATCGGCTTTGCAATGGCAAGGAAGCTTAACGCAGTTCAATTATGCGCAAGATGCACTAGACTTTCCCCGTTGGGAATCAGAGGGGGTATTTCCGATGGGAATATTTTGCACGTGCCGTAACAGACATCTTGGTCTTCTTTTCACGCTGGCAGCGTTTTTGTCCGGACCACTTTCGGCACCATATGTCCAGGCACAAACCGCGGCACCGGCGACCAGCGAGACCCAGGTCGTTCCGCTCCCTGTTTTCGAGGAACCGCAGACGCCGATCGCCAGGGCCATTCAGGCGCAAGTTTCTACGAACCTGCCCGAAGGTCTTGCACTCTATTATGGCGAACGCGCTTTCGCACCGGTCTGGTTCAACGAGAATGGCCTCACGGAAGACGCTCATCTGACCATTGCCGCCATGGCGGCGTCGAACGATCATGCGCTCAACCCCAACAATTACGATCCCCTCGGCTTCATAAAGCGTTCGGAAACTTCCCAGAGCGAGCAGGAATGGGCCCAGTTCGATCTGGACCTGTCCGTGCAGTTCCTGCGCTATGCGACCCACCTCTCCTCCGGCCGCGTTCAACCCAACAAGGTCAACAAGGCGCTGAACGTGTTTCCGGATCGGCCTGATCCGAAAGTGCTTTTTGAAAATGCCGAACAGGCTGTGGACTTCGGGGCCTTTCTGGAAAGCCTCGCACCCCAGACCGACAATTATGCCCGCCTGAAGCGGCGCCTTGCCCAATACCGGGAGAAGGCTGCTGCCGGCGGCTTTACCCAGGTTCCGGATGGTGACGTTCTGAAACCAGGCATGAGCGATCCGCGCCTGGAGGTTTTGCGAACCCGGCTCATGGAAGAAGACATTATCGTTGCCGGAGATCACACCGGTGATGTCTATGACGGCGCCCTGGTGGAAGCCGTCAAGCTGTTCCAGGAGTACCACGGCCTTGAAACCGACGGTGTCATCGGCAAGGCGACAATTGCCCAGCTCAACATTCCGATCCAGGAAAAGCTCATCCAGATGGAGCTCAACATGGAGCGGCGTCGCTGGATGCCGGATGATCCGGGACAGTTCTACGTCTTCGTCAATCTGGCAGACCAGAACCTGAAGGTGGTGCGGGACGGAAAGACCATTCACACGGCGCGGGTCGTTGTAGGCAAGCCCTACCACGCAACGCCGGTGTTTTCCGACCGGCTGGAATATGTGGAAATCAACCCGTACTGGAACGTGCCCTATTCCATCGCGACAAAGGAGTATCTGCCGAAACTCAAGCAGAACCCCACGGCGCTCAGCAACAAGAGCATCCGGATCTTCCAGGAAGGCAACGAGGTCGCGCCGACACAGGTTGCCTGGAACAGCTATTCCGGTGGCAATTTCCCGTTCCGGCTGCGCCAGGACCCGGGTGAGGACAATGCGCTTGGTCGCATCAAGTTCATGTTCCCCAACCAGTTCAACATCTACATTCACGACACCCCGTCGAAATCCCTGTTCACCAGAGCGGAGCGCGCCTTCAGCCACGGCTGCATTCGTGTATCGGATCCTTTTGCCCTGGCGGATGTTCTTCTGGTCGATTCCGACGCCACTCCGGGTAAATGGGAAGCCATTCGCGACAGCGGCGAGCGTACGGTCGTCAAAACCAAGGTCGAAATCGACGTGCACCTCACCTACCTGACCGCGTGGATGAACAAGGACGGATCAACACATTTCAGAAAAGACATCTACGACCGCGACAAGGTGCTGCTGGAAGCGCTTCGCAGAGCGATGACAGAGAACCTCTAGAGGCATAACATACTGTTCTAATTGAACTTTACTTCCGTTTAGATATCTGAACGGTAGCTGAATGCGGCACTCAGCATGGGTTCAAGCCGGCCCCACTAATCTCCAGTCAATCGAAACGGATTGCCATCTGGAGTTACCCATGCTGAACCGCCTCTTCGTCATCTTCTTCCTGGCCCTCATCCTGGGTGGCCCGTTTGCAGCCATCATCGCAATCACCGACGGCACCAAGGCGTTTGGCCAGGAAGCCCAGCAAAAGGGCATGTGCCTGACTACCGGCACCGGCTGCGGCAACGGGAATATCATTGTCACGGTGGCCAGTCGGATATAAAAGCGCGCTCGCAGGCATTGCGGGAGCCGGTGAACGTTCACCTGAAAGCGCGTGTACCTTCAAAGTTGTTTCCACTTGAAAAGAGTGGGAATCTTGTCTGAGATTGGTCGCACACAGGACATTCCAGCCTCTTTGCTTGCAGTTTACTCCGATGTTTGGCAAGGTTGTCCCATGGACTACAAAGCACTTGAAGATAAAGCAGAATCCGCGGCGGAATTCTTGAAGATGATGGCATCCGCGCCGCGATTGCTGTTGATGTGTCTTGTCCTCGACAACGAACGCAGCGTTGGCGAACTGGCAGAAAAAACCGGCATGCGCATGCCGACCGTCTCGCAGCAGCTCGCCCTTCTGCGCGCGCAGGGTCTCGTCACGACCCGCCGCGAAGGCACGACCATCTATTACCGGCTCGCCAGCGAACCGGTACGGGACATCATGTCCGTGCTTTACAAGAACTTCTGCGCGGATGCCGAACTGCCCGGCCCAATGCAGCTGGAAGCACTGGACGCGGACTGACCTGCAAGGTCAGGCTTCTTTCAGCTCCAGCAAATCTCTGACATTTTCCCGGAACGCGGCAGCCCGCTCGATAGCCCAGTCGCAGAACCGCCTTTGCTGCGGTCGCATTACACGGCCACTTATCGACAAGAGCCGGTAACGATAGCCTGTCTGAACATGTTTTGCGGGACCAAAGGGCATTATCAAGTGCCCGCCAACCAAGGCGTCAAACGCTTCCGTGACGCCGCAAAGCACAAGGCCCTGGCCGGACAGGGCTGCTTGCATTCCCGAACTGATCCTCGAGAAGCGTACCCCTGAGACCTTTTTGCCCGTAGTGACGCTGAAGGTTAGCAACCAGTCCTGCCAGCTTGCCCATTTGGGATCAGGTGTCCTGTTGTCCAGATGCACAAGAGGCACATCAGCCAGGCTTTTCAGCTCTTGCGAAACACCATAATGGTCCGCGAACTGCGGCGTGCAAACCGGAACAACATAGTCGCCGAAGAGATCGATCGCATCCAGTCCCGACTCAGGTGGCGGACTGTAGCGAATTGCGAAATCGAAGCCGTCGGCAGCAAGATCGATCCGCTTGTTTGATGCATTGAGCCTGAGATCAACCGCAGGATTGAGACGATAGAAATCCGAAATACGCGGCGTAAACCAATTTTCGGCGAAGGATTCAGGAAGCGTTACAGAAACCTGGTTGGCTGTGCGCACCCGCCTCAGTTCCATCAAGACGTCATCGAGAATGGACAAGCCGCCTGTCAGTCTATCCTTGACGCGTAGTGCTTCATCCGTCGGCTTGGCCCCCGTTGAACTGCGCAAAAACAAGGTTCTGCCCAGATAGGCCTCAAGTCCCCTGATCTGCTGGCCGACCGCTGCTGTTGTGACGCCAAGTTCTTCCGCCGCAGCCCGGAACGTTCCTGTCCTCAGCACGGCCTCGAAAGCTCGTAATGCGTTCAGATGCGATACTTTCATACGCCTATTACTAAAGATTTTCTTTTCACGTAGCGAGACAAAATGAGCTGACCTTCCGGAAAATCGGAGCGATCCTGTCATCTGTAAACCGACTGACCTTGTCACGAGGGAAGAAAAAGTTTCGCCCCATCTTCCACGGAAGGACTACCAGGATGAAGAAGTACGTCATCGAACGGGATATTCCGGGTGCTGGCAACATGAGTACCCAGGATCTCGCAGCAGCCTCACGGAAATCCAATGAAGCGCTGGCAGAATTGGCACCGTTCATACAGTGGCAACATTCCTACGTTGCCGGGGACAAGACCTTCTGCATTTATTTGGCAAAGGACGAAACCACGATCCTTGAACACGCCCGTCGCAGCGGTTTTCCAGCCAACAACATCACCGAAGTGGCATGCGAAATCGATCCGACAACTGAAAACTGTAAAGGGGCGTGAACATGCTCGCTCCCTACACCCTCTTCTGGGAACGTTTATCCGGCGCCATCGCACCACAAGTCATGCTTGAAGAGCTGGATGTCAGTCATTGTCTTGTTCATGTTGACATGACAGCAGGCGATCATCGGCAGGAAGCGTACCGGTCACTAAACCCCGTGATGCGCATTCCTGCGCTCCGGTTGCCGGATGGCAAGGTCATTGGCGAAAGCTCCGCAATAATGCTTGTCCTCGGCGAAGCGCATGCTGGCTCCGACCTTGTCCCCGCACCGGACGATCCCGACAGGCCGGAATTTCTGTTCTGGCTGACATCCATGGCCGCGAACGGTTACCCGATTTTTTCCCGTGCCTGGCACCCCGAACAATTCACCACCAACGCCGAGGCCAATGAGAGTGTCCGGCAGCGTGCGGAAAGCCATCTAGCGGAGTTTTTCGCTGTCATGGACGGTGCTATTGCCGGCCGCCCCTATTTCCTGCCACGTGGCTTCACCGCACTGGACATCTATCTGGCGATGCTAAGCGAATGGTCTGCAGACCGTCAGGCCTTGTTTGAGGCCAATCCACACGTCGGTGAGCTTTGCAGGGCTGTTCGGGAAAGACCGGCCTACAGAAAGGTGCTGGAAATGCACACTGCTCCCTTGGCCGCCTGACGCCCGAACAACAAAAACCAGTTCCTCAGTCCTGGACGAAATCACCGCATTTCGGGGGCTGCTGATCTCCCCAGGGCATCAACGGCACGGTTGAGGTCGAGTTTTTAGGGCTGCCTTCAATCAGCTTGTCGGAATAGACCAGATAGACAAGAACGTTTCGCTTGGCATCGCAGCCACGGACGATCCGCATTTTCTTGAACATGAACGAGCGGCGCTGGCGGAACATTTCCTCGCCCTGTTCGAAGTTCTCCTTGATGGTGACCGGGCCAACCTGACGGCACGCCAACGATACGTCAGAGACTTCTTCCGCAACGCCGAGCCAACCGGAAACGCCGCCTTTCTCCGGAACGGTGAAGTGGCAGGAGACACCGTCGACAATCGGGTCGTCTATGGCGTAGGTCGCCAACTTGTGGTCGGGCGTCAGGAACTTCCAGACGGTTGATTTCTTGAAGATCAGATCAGGCTCATCCGCCGCAAGAGCAGCGCCCACGCCTTGCAGCAGCAAAGATGCGCCAAGAGCGGCGGCGACCAGAAAACGCATTAGAAATCCTCCAGATTTTCAACCGCCCAACATGTGGGGATCACGAAAGCGCGATCAAGCGTCAGACGAAAAACAAAGCGCGCGCCCATCAGGCGCGCGCCTCATAACTTCATCTTACCGGGTTTTCGACGCGATGTTAGCGGGCGTCTTCAAGAACCTTGTCTGCGGCCGCCTTTTCTTCAGGAGCCGGTGTATCCGACGGCTTTTCGTCCTCGACGATGTCCTCGGCCGATAGATCCAAGTCTTCGCTGTCTTCCGGCTGCTCCTCTTCTGAACCGAGTGCAAGCGAGGCAGCAAAATCGCTGTCCGAGACCAGATCGGATGCTTGTGCTTCTCCGTCATTTGCCGGAGCCTCTTCCGAGACTTCCGCTGAGGGCGAATCGGCGACTGCCATTTCCGCCGCAACCTGCTCCGGTGCCCCCTCACTCAGGCCGGCTGTTCCGTCCAGGGCATCGTAAAGATCGGCGATCCGTTCCCGTGTCCATATCTGGGGCTGGTCGAGGCCAAGAGCTTCGTCATAGGCCCGGGCAACGCTTATGGGCAGATGAAATTCAAAGTCGGCCTTCGAGCCGAAACGGGCAGCAAGCGCGTCACGAACAGCCTGGAAAGTATCCTTCAGACCAAGGCTCTGCTCGACGCATGCAGCTGCCGCGTCCCGCAAGGTCACGACAAAATCACGGGTGGTTTCAACGGCCGTTGCCACGGCTTGCGCACCGATGGCGGATTTCCCGCGTCCCGGCATCAGCGCAGTCGGACGAAACGCCGTGATGCGGTCGAGCGCGCGCGGCCAGTCGGCCAGATGGGCATCTCCGCAATAAGGAACAGCGGCTTTCTGAACCAGATCTCCCGCGAAGATCACGCCACTTTGCGGAACCCATACGACCAGATCGCCCATCGTATGGGCGCGGCCCAGATGCATCAGCCGGACGTCCAGCCCGCCAAGGTCGATGGTCATTGAAGATGCAATGGTCATGGACGGCATGCTTACACCGGTGTTGCCGGGTAGTCCGGCGAACAGTGCCGCATCCCGCTCCCGGGCCACGCGGATTTCCTCGACGCCGCGCGTTTCCATCATCCGTCTGGTCAGATCGGAAGCAATGACCTCGCCTGGCTCGAATGCCAGGGCACCAAGTGTGTTGTCTGAATGGAAGTGCGTCAGAACAACCTGTTTGATCGGCTTGTCCGTGAGCTCGCGAACCTTCTGCAGAACCTTTTCCGCAAGGGCCGGTGTTGCCTGGGCATCGACAATCAGAACGCCTTTTTCGCCGATGACCACGCCGGTGTTGGAACAGCCATCCGCGCTATAGGCATAACAGCCGCGTCCAAGCTCTTCGAACCGTTCGTTTTCACCCGGAACGGCTTCGGACCTGTTTGTCATCTCTACCATAACGGTCTCGCTTTCCTGCCAGATGTCTGACTGCCTGTTTCGGCCTGCGCGAACTTTGCCGCGCTTTTTCCTGTTGACTGAAGCGTCTCAGTTTCGGTGTCTGATTCGCAATTTTTCACGCGCCAATTCCTTAACTATTCTCTCTTTATCAACAGATAGGTCAGCTCTTTCGCCGTATTTTGACTGCACCTGACAAAGCTCTTCGCCATACTTGCTTTCAATCCTGCTACTTTTTCGTAGCTGCCCGGGGTGTCTTTCCGGGGTTATTCAACCGGATATACTTGCTAGTCACAGAAAATGGCCGGATAACGGCATTGTTCATCTGCCTGCCCAATCAGGCTTAACGAATCTCCAAGGCGTCGACTTATCCATGTCCGATCAGCAAGGGTCCAAATCCACTGTTTCCCCAGGCAAGGTACCTTCCAAACCTGTCCTGAAGCTGAGCGCATTCCTGCCTTACAGGCTCAACCATCTGGCCGAGACCGTCAGCAGGTCCTTTTCCAGAATTTATGCCGACACCTACGGTATCGGGATTCCCGAATGGCGAGTGCTTGCCACTCTTGGCGAATACAAGGCCATGACCGCACGAGATATCAGCCAGGCAACCTCCATGCACAAGACCAAGGTCAGCCGGGCTGTCGCCGCCCTGGAAAAGCGCGACCTTATTGTGCGCGACAAGAACAGGGACGATCAGCGGGAACAGACCCTGTGCCTCTCTGATCAGGGCAATGCCATGTACGAAGAAATTGTCCCTCAAGCCCTCGCCTACAGCAAGAGCCTGGAAGACGCGCTGACAGAGGAACAGAAATCGGTCCTGGACGAGATTTTCGACCGTCTGCACGAGGCCACCCGATCCGGCGAAAGCGACTGAAATCCTGCGTGGTCCTACCGCTCCGCCATTAACCTAACGTGAGAGCTTTCATTGCTATTGATAGGTCCAGCAGCGATAGTGCCGGGGTCGGTTTAAGGCCGATACGGCGTGGCAAAAACGCTGTAGGGGATGGGTGATGAGACGTAGCTGGTCTGCCAGGTCCAAGGTAATGGCACGCGCTGTCGCGTTTGGTGCCGGGCTTGTGCTGAGCGCACATACCGCGAGCGCGGCCACCTGCTCCAGCCTGAAGGCTGAACTGCAGCGGCTGGAATCGCGTTCGACGGCACAGTCTCCCGCAGCCCAGAAATGGACCACCGCCAAATCCCAGCAGCAAAAGGCCATCAATGCCGCGGAACGGGATGCAAACTACTTCGGCTGCGCATCAAACGCATCCCCCAAATGCAGTGGTCTAAATGACAAGATCAAGCGCATGAAGGCCAACCTTTCTGCAATTGAACGTCAGCTTGCGAAGTCCGGTGGCGGATCGTCGAAGAATGCAAAACGTGCAAGGCAGATCCGGGCCTCGCTGGCAAAACAGAAATGCGATGCCTCGACCCGCGAAGCACGACAACAAAATGCCAGCGGCGAGGACAAGCCGCAGTCTCTTCTGGCACGCATCTTCAACCCGCAGCCGCGCGTCGAACTTGCCTCCGTAACGACGGGCGACCGGGAAATCGCTTCGGTGCGCCGGCAAGCCCGCAGCGAAACCAAACGATATTCCCTGCCTTCCGGTGGCGCATTCCGGACCGTATGTGTCAGAACCTGCGACGGCTATTTCTTCCCGGTAAGTTTTTCGACGGGGAAGAGCCAGTTTGCCAACGACGAAGCAAGATGTTCGGAAATCTGTCCGGCTGCGGAAACCGAGCTATACGTCTATCGCAACCCGGGTGGCGACCAGGCCCAGATGATGTCTCTGGCCGGCAACCTCTACTCCGAACAGCCCTTCGCCTATCGCTACAAGAGCGAATTCGTTGAAGGCTGCAGTTGCCGTGCAACCCGGCAATCGAAGGCGCAGTCGACCTGGACGGATCTCAGTACCGGCTCGGGAAACAGGGTATTCTTCACCGACATCAGCGCCGGCCTTCCCAGGCGGACACTTCAGCCAAGCCGCGGTGGAACCTACGAACACGAAGAAGACCTTCCCTCTCCGCTGACCAGAACCCCGCTGACCAGAACGCAGCTTCCGCGCTTTGAAGATCCCGACACGCTCATGAACATGGAAAAGGGCTTCGACGTGTCGGCGCGGCTTGATCTCGCCGCGACACGACTTGAGCGCGACGAGGACAAGGTTGCTTCAAGTTCCGGTTTCAAGGACGGTTTCCCGGTCCTGTCGATCCATTCCCCCAAGGAAACGGATGACGAGGAACTGGCGGCTTTTTCGCCTGTGTTCAAGGCAGAAGACGACGGTTTTAGCGCAGCGCCGGACCGAAAGGCCCCTGTCAGGGTAGTCGGTCCAGAATATTTTGTCGCCCAATAAGCGGCAGCAAGGCCTTCATGTCCGGACCGTGATCCATCCCGGTCAGCACCCTGCGCAATGGCATGAACAGGCCACGACCCTTACGGCCGGTTTCAGCCTTCAGAGCAGACGTCCACTCTCCCCAGGTCTCCAGCGTGATGTCGCCTTCGGGCAGCAAGGCCTTTGCACCTGAAACGAATTCCTGGTCTTCGTCCTCGATGCGGCTTTCCACGGGACCTGTAACGACCTGCCAATAGGCACGCGCGTCGTCAACTGTTTCGCAGTTGCCACGCACGGTATCCCAAAAATCAGCGCCCCGACTGATGCCCATTGCTGCAAGACGGCTCTCCACCGCCTCGAAGGGCAGATCATGTACGAGACGCGCGTTGAGGGATTTCAGCTCTTCCGGATCGAACTTTGCGGAGGATCGCGAAACACTGGTCAGGTCGAATTTCTCGATCAGGGCATCCATGGACGCAACCGGCTCGACCGCCTGACTGGTTCCGGTCAAAACGGCCAGGGAAGCGACCGCCATTGGCTCAAGCCCGGCCTCGCGCAGCGAACCTATGGACAATGCCCCCTTGCGCTTCGAAAGGCCTTCGCCATCGATCGTCGTCAGGAGATTGTGATGACCGAATACCGGCGGCTTTGCCCCCATCGCCTCGAAGATGGCAATCTGGACGCCTGTGTTGGAGACGTGATCTTCGCCGCGGATGATGTGGGTCACATCCATGTCGATGTCATCGACAATTGAAGTGAAGGTGTAGAGATACGAACCGTCCGCACGGATCAGAACCGGATCGGACATGGAGGCCAGATCGATCGTCTGGTCGCCGCGGCACAGATCCGACCAGGCGACATCCGTACGTCTGGTTTCAAACGGGTTGCCGTCGTGGTTCGGCAGGACAAAGCGCCAATGCGGCTTGCGGCCTTCGGCTTCGAAAGCCGCCCGCTCTTCGGCGGTCTGCTTCAGGCCTGCACGGTCGTAGACCGGAGGTCTGCCGAGCGCTCGCTGGCGCGACCGGCGGCGTTCCAGTTCATCCGGCGTTTCGTAACACGGGTAAAGCAGGCCCGCATCTTTCAGCTTCTGCGCCGCGGCATCGTAGTTGGCGATCCGGTCTGATTGCCGCTCCTTCAGGTCCGGTTCTATCCCGAGCCAGTGAAGGTCGGTCTCGATGGAATCGGCATATTCCTGCTTCGAGCGGACGAGGTCCGTGTCGTCGAAACGCAGGATGAACCTGCCGCCCATCTTCTTGGCAAAAAGCCAGTTGTAGAGCGCAGGACGGATGTTGCCGATGTGGATATGGCCGGTCGGCGACGGCGCGAAGCGAACAGTGACGGTCATGGCGATGAGTTAGCCGGGGTTGAACCGGACGGCAACCCCAAACTACCGGACCTTATGAAGAATGTTCGGAAGACCGGTAGGTGCGCGACACGAACCCGAGCACACCGCAGAAAACGAGGCAGTAGCCCCCCATTACCATGACCTGCAGGTCGAACGAGACACCTTTGTCGATCAGCCAGCCGACGAGACCCGGACCGGCCGCGGAAGCAAACACCATCACCGAAAACGCGACAGACCGAATGGCCCCCATGTGCCGCGTGCCGTAAACCTCCGGCCAAAGCGCGCCCACCAGCGTGCTGTTGAAACCGTTCGAGATGCCGACAAGCAGCATGAAAACGAAAGCAGCTGCTGGCGCGTGGAAATTGGCGAGCACGAAACAGGCCAGTGTCAGGGGAACAAGGGTGAATGGCAGCAACTGACGCGCGGAAAACCGGTCGATCAACGGGCCTATCACCAGGGATGCACAGACCACGCCGGATGCCATCAGCAGGAAGGCGCTTGCAAACAATTCCAGCGTCCACCCTCTCAGTTCCACCAGATAGACCTGGTGGAAGAAGATTGCCGTTCCGATAAAGGCCGGCGCGTTGACACCGCAGTTGACCAGCCAGAAGCGGACATCGCGCAGCGCTTCCCCTCGTGTCCACTGGCGGCCTTCCGGTTTGGCCGAGGCCGTTTCGAGCGCGGAAGGGATGCGGTCCTTTGCCAGGAGCGTCAACAAGACCGGCAGGGCGACAACAGCCAGCACGATGGCCGATACCGTCCAGGCACCGCGCCACCCGAAGGCATTGGCCAGAACAACGAAGCACAGCGGAAACAGCGCTTCTGCCGTCGGAAAACCGAGAACGGCGATCGACACCGCCCGGCCCCGCTGCGCAGTGAACCATCGCCCGGCAGCGGTCACCGACGTGTGTGTCATCATGCCCTGCCCGCACAGCCGCAGGCCATAAAAGGCAAGTCCGACCATCCATACGGAAAACGTGTTGGCCATCGCCAGGCAGAACAGGGCGAGACCTGTCATCACCACCGCTGCGATCTTCTGTACCGGGAAGTGATCAAGGCTGCGACCGACATAAGGCAGGGTCAGGGCACTGCCGAGGGTCGCCACCATGTAAAGCAGGCCAATGTCACCGTGACTGAGACCGAACTCCGCCCTGAGGTCTCCCGCCGAGAGCGAGATGAAAAACGTCTGCCCGAAGCCGGAAAAGACCGCGAGAAGGTAACTGGCGGCAAGCCAGCGGGCGTTTTCACGCAGGAAGGAGAAATAGGTCATCGAGGCAAAAGCCCACTTTCAACAAACAACTGACGATTCACAAAACAACCCACCCCGCGGAAGCGCGAAGCGCTGTCTCGAAGGATGAGGCGGTAGCTTTCTGCCACGCCCGTTCAAATTCAAACGATCAGATTCCGCGAAACATCAGCCAGGCAAGCACTGATGAATGCCCTGCCCTTCAAGAGCGGTCGCGGAACCTGTTGGTGATGGGATATCGCCGGTCCTTGCCGAAGTTGCGCTCGGTGATCTTCACCCCCGGAGGCGCCTGCCGGCGTTTGTATTCGGCAATATAAAGAAGATGTTCGATCCGGTGGATCAGTGCCCGGTCGTGACCGCGTTTTTCAATGTCGCCCACCGACATCTCGTCTTCCACCAGACATTCCAGGATATCGTCGAGAACATCGTAAGGCGGCAGGGAATCCTGGTCTGTCTGGTTTTCACGCAGTTCGGCAGTCGGCACCTTGGTGATGATATTGGACGGAATAACCTCTCCACCCGGACCAAGCAGCCCTTCCGGCAGGTTGGCATTGCGCCATGCGGCCAGGTGATAGACCTGCGTCTTGTAGAGATCCTTGATCGGATTGTAGCCACCGTTCATGTCGCCATAAAGCGTGGCGTAGCCGACCGACATTTCCGACTTGTTGCCGGTGGTCATGACCATGCGCCCGAACTTGTTGGACACCGCCATCAGGATGACACCACGCGCGCGCGATTGAAGGTTTTCTTCGGTCGTGTCTTCGTTCGTGCCGGCAAACAGATCGCTCAGCGCCGATCTGAAGCCTTCAACCGGTTCGGAAATGGGCACAGTGTCATAGCGGATACCCAGCGCGTTGGCGCAGGCGGCCGCATCGGTGATGCTTTCCTCCGAGGTATAGCGATAGGGCAACATGATCGCATGGACCTTGTCGGCACCGAGCGCATCAACCGCCATTGCCGCGCAGATGGCCGAGTCGATACCACCGGAAAGACCCAGTACGACCCCCGGAAAGCCATTCTTGGTGACGTAGTCTCCAAGGCCCATGACGCAGGCACGCCAATTCGCCTCATCGAGTTCCGGAAGCCTTGCAAAAGTGCCGTTCTCGCAAACCCAGGTCTCGCCCTCGCGCTTCCAGTCACTGATACCGAGAGCTGCTTCAAACTGGGGCATCTGGAATGCCAGCGAGCGATCGGCAAGAAGCGCGAAAGAACCGCCGTCGAAAACAAGCTCGTCCTGCCCGCCAAGCTGGTTGCAGTAGATAAGCGGCAATCCGGTCTGGACCACACGCGAAACAACCACCTGCAGACGGTGCTCCGCCCGGTGTTCCCAGTAGGGAGAGCCATTGGGAACCAGCAACAGCTCCGCGCCGGTTTCCTCCAGACACTCGCAAACCTCGTCGTTCCAGATGTCCTCGCAGATCGGCAAGCCGATGCGCACACCGCGGAAATCGACAGGTCCGGGCAACGGGCCTGCGGCAAAAACCCGCTTCTCGTCAAAGACGCTATAGTTTGGCAGGTCGTACTTGTAGCGAACGGCCTTGATCTCACCCTGGTCCAGCAGCAGGGCGGCGTTATAAACTTTGCCTTCCTCGCTCCGCCATGGAGACCCCAGCACGACGCCCGGACCGCCATCTGCGGTTTCACCGGCAAGGGTTTCGGCCGCCTCCATGCAGCGCCTGACGAAAGCCGGTTTCAGAACAAGGTCTTCCGGCAAATACCCGGCGAGCATCAGTTCGGAGGTCAAGACAAGGTCTGCCCCTTGAGAGGCGGCTTCCTGACGGGCCTTGCGAACGAGCTCTGCGTTACCGGCCACATCGCCAACAGTCGGGTTTAGCTGCGCGACAGCCAGTCTGAAACGGTCTGAAATCATCGGAAAATTACCAGGAAGTGACATTGCTTTCTGGTGTAGCTGCTAGATCGGCGAACGTCCAATCTGAATTTGCATACGTCCAGAAGTAGATTTGCCGGCACCTGTCAACAGCCCGGTCGTGACGGGCCATGCCTGAAGGCATCGTCAGAGCAAGGCGAGCCCGGCTTGATCGGCTGAAGGTTCCGATGCTGCCGTGGACGAGATGTCCGTGACATTCAGTTTGCGCAGCGGCTGCTGATGCCCGGGGCCGAGAAGACCTTTCGAGCGCCCATGCATCTCCTGCCGTTCAAGGATTTCGCCGATGTGACGATACAAGATGGCAGGAGCGATCGGTTTGGCGACGAACCCGTGAATACCGATCTCGATGCCTTCCAGGATTGTCGCGCGCTTGGCATGGGCAGTCACGATCAGAACCGGCGTGGTGCTGACCACAAGGTCCCTGTCGGCACGAAGGATGCGGAGAAACTCGTTGCCGCCAAAAGGGCTCATCACCCAGTCGCAAAGCACAATGTCCGGCTTGCGGTCAACGACCATTTCCAGGGCTTCCGCACCATCGCTGGCTTCATAGGCCGAACGGATGCCGAAGCCCGCCAGCACGGAGCGGAGGATCGAGCGCATATGGGGATTGTCTTCCGCAATCAGGCAGGAAACCTTCGTCAGATCCCACTTATCGCGCACAACTCAAACTCCCCACTACACCCGTTTCCCTAAAAAGAAGGTATGCGCGTCGAGCGTTAAGCGAGGCTTACCTCAGGGCACGTTCATCCGGAAAATTCCGGAAAAAACGCAAAAGGGCGGCAAATGCCGCCCTTTCAGATAACGTAACGGAAGAGGCAATCCTCTTTATGCGCTTGCCGCAAGCGGCTCGACCTGCCGGCCGTCGCGTTCCTTCTTCAGGTTTTCCGCGATCAGGAATGCAAGTTCCAACGCCTGATCCGCATTGAGGCGCGGGTCGCAATGGGTGTGGTACCGGTCGCCGAGCTGGTCCTCGGTCAGGGCGCGTGCCCCACCCGTGCACTCGGTCACGTTCCGGCCGGTCATTTCGATGTGAACACCACCGGCATGCGTGCCTTCCGCCCGATGAACCGCAAAGAAGGCTTCCACTTCTTTCAGGATCCGGTCGAACGGACGGGTCTTGTAACCGCCAGCGGAAATGGTGTTGCCATGCATCGGATCGCAGGACCAGACCACCGTCTTGCCTTCCCGCTCGACAGCGCGAACGAGCTGCGGCAGGTGGTCGAACACCTTGTCGGCGCCGAAGCGGGCGATCAGCGTCAAGCGGCCCGGTTCGTTTTCCGGGTTCAGGATGTCGATCAGCTCCAGCAGACCATCCGGTGACATGGATGGGCCACACTTGAGGCCGATCGGGTTCTTGATACCGCGGAAGAATTCCACATGGGCGTGGTCCGGCTGACGCGTCCGGTCGCCGATCCAGATCATATGGCCGGAAGTCGCATACCAGTCACCCGAGGTGGAATCGACGCGCGTCAGGGCTTCTTCGTAGCCAAGCAGTAGAGCTTCATGGCTGGTGAAGAAATCAGTCGACCGAAGCTGCGGAACGCTATCGGCGTTGATGCCGCAGGCCTTCATGAAGTTCAGCGACTCCGAAATGCGGTCGGCCAGTTCCTTGTAGCGATGGCCCTGAGGGCTATCGGAAATGAAGCCGAGCATCCAGCGATGAACCTGGTCGAGGTTTGCGAAACCGCCCTGCGCGAAAGCGCGCAAAAGGTTCAGCGTGGCTGCCGACTGACGGTAAGCCATGGCCATGCGGCCCGGATCCGGGATACGGCTTTCCGGGGTGAAATTGATGTCGTTGATGATGTCGCCGCGGTAGCTCGGCAGCTCGACGTCACCCTTCTTCTCGAAATTGGAAGAACGCGGCTTGGCGAACTGACCGGCGATCCGGCCGACTTTCACAACCGGCTGGCTGGCGGCATAAGTCAGCACGACAGCCATTTGCAGGAAGACGCGGAAGAAATCACGGATGTGGTCGGGATGATGCTCGGCAAAGCTTTCGGCACAGTCACCGCCCTGGAGCAGAAAACCGTTGCCCTGCGCGACATTTGCCAGCTGGCTCTTCAGCGCACGTGCCTCACCTGCAAAAACCAGCGGCGGATAAGTCGACAGGCGCTGTTCAACATCCGCCAAAGCCTCTTGATCCGGGTATTCCGGAACCTGCAAGATCGGCTTCGATCTCCAGCTGTCCGGGCTCCACTTCTCCGCCATACTTCCTACTCCTCACTGGACCCGCAGGTTCGTTTCACACCCTAGATCACGCGGTCCGCGACATTTTCGTTCGTTTGGGCCTGCCAATTGAAGGCAAACGTGCGGCCTTATACACTTCATGGGCCGTCAAGGCCACAGGGCAATCCCCCAAAATATACCCTGTTTCAAGGATCATTTTCGCCACTTCTGCCTGGACACGAAATCCTTGCCTTTGAGGCGGATCATTGCGGGTGGTGATCCAGGGAGGCATCGTGTGTGAAATCATACAGGATGACCTCATGCCAACACCTCGTCTGGAGCATAGCCACAGACCCGATGACATCGCGAACCGGCTCGCTTCAGGACCGGATGCAAGCTACCTGAGAGACTGGGTCTATGGCGGCATAGACGGCGCCGTCACCACCTTTGCCATTGTTGCAGGGTCTGTCGGCGCGGATCTCTCTCCAACGATTATCCTCATCCTGGGAGCTGCCAACCTGTTTGCCGACGGGTTTTCCATGGCGGCAGCCAACTACACCGGTTCCAAATCCGAAATCGAGGATTACGCGCGCCTCAAGGCGGTCGAGGAAAAGCACATCGCCGTGGCGCCAGATGGCGAACGGGAGGAAATCCGGCAGATTTTCCGCGCCAAGGGTTATGACGGACCAGACCTGGAAACCCTGGTCGAGCTGGTTTCCTCCAACAAATCCATCTGGATCGAAACCATGATGCAGGCCGAATACGGTCTGTCGAACACGGCGCGATCGCCAATGAGGGCAGCGCTTTACACCTTCGCCGCCTTCGTTCTGTTCGGCTCGATCCCACTGCTGCCGTTCGTCATTCCGGTGCCAGCCAGTGCAGAAACCGCGACAATCCTCACGATACTCGCCTTTTTTACCATCGGCTCCCTGAGGGCGCGCTGGTCGCAGCGGCATTGGTTTTCCTGCGGGCTGGAAACAAGCGCAATCGGCACCCTGGCCGCGGGCATCGCCTTTGCGGTCGGATACGGCCTGCAAACGCTGCTCGGCTGACGGTACGATAATGCCTAAGTGGCCGGGGAAAGAAAGTTGATCCCGAGGTCTTTCAACTTGCTGTCGATCAGCTTCGCCACTTCCGGATCGAGCACAATCTTGCGCGGATAGAGAGGATTTGCACGGTCCGGCAGTACTGGCACATGCCAGCCTTCAGTCGTTTCCAGAAAATGATCGATCCCTGCTTCGCCCCAGAAACGGTAGAACCCGGCGAGAACGCAATCCAGGTAACTTTGCAGGATCGGATGTTTGTCCGTGCCCCAGCGACAATGTTCGGGCGCAGCCCTAAAAAGAAACAGTTCGTCAGGCCCCGGCCGCATGGACGCGTCGCAACGAAATGCGCCGCCGACAGCTTCGACCTTCAAGTATCGTTTCTCGCGCAGTTCCAGCTCGGCAAGGCGGGTCTTGGGTTCACGCGCCATCACCCCCATGATGCGTGATCCTTCCTTTTCCCGTACAGTCAGGGCGCAGCGCCCCTGGCCGTCCGGGCTCTCGCCGCACACTTTCCATTCCCGCACCCAACCGTGAAGGGTTCCGGGCGTCACTTCAACGCCGGCGGGAATAGTGTCAATATTGACTAGGGAACCATAACCAAAATATGTGATCGTCATCTGGTGCTTGTCTAGTGCTTGTATGTTTTTCTTAGATTGTTTCCGAGGTTGTCATGATCGTTCCGTCTCTTACCCAGCAGGATATCGACCTCATGAGGGACGATACTCCGGGTGTACGTCAGCTCATTCACTTTAACAATGCGGGAACGGGGCTGGCCCCCACTCCTGTTCTTGAAGCAGTTAAGCAGCATCTTGATCTTGAAGCGACCCTCGGCGGATATGAAGCCGCAGCAGCCGCCAAGACCGCAATGGACACCTTTTATACGTCTCTGGCAGCTTTGATCGGCAGCAAACCGCAGGAAATCGCCTACATCGAAAATGCCACCCGAGCCTGGGACATGGCTTTTTACGGCATCGACTTCCGCGAAGGAGACCGGGTCGTCACCGGCCGTGCCGAATACGTCTCCAACTACGTTGCCCTGCTGCAGATGAAACGCCGCAAGGGGATCGAGATTGATATTGTCGAGGACGATGAATTCGGGCAAATCGACCTGAAGGCCCTGAAAGCCGCGATTGGTCCGAAAACGCGGCTCATCGCCCTTACGCACGTCCCGACCTTTTCCGGACTGATCAATCCTGCCGAAGAGGTTGGAGAGATCGCGCAGCAAACCGGTGTCCTTTATCTTCTCGACGCGTGTCAGTCCGCAGGGCAGATCCCGCTGAATGTCGACGAAATCGGTTGCCATATCCTGTCCGGCACCGGGCGCAAATATCTGCGCGGTCCGCGCGGCACCGGATTTCTCTACGTCAGCGACGCCGTGCTTGACCAGGTAGAACCGCCGTTTGTCGATCTTCAGGCAACGGAGTGGATCGACGAGGATCGTTATGAACTTGTTCCCCACGCACGCCGTTTCGAAACCTGGGAACGCTATGTCGCGGGGCAGATCGGCCTGGGTGTTGCCGTCAGCTATGCCATCGGCTTCGGCATGGAGCGGATCGGCAACAGGATCTGCGGGCTTGGCGCTCAGCTCCGGTCTGAGCTATCTGCACTTCCCGAGGTAACCCTTCACGACAAGGGCCAGCGCAAAGGCGGCATCGTCACGTTCTCGCTGGCCGGTGAAAACCCGGCACAGACCAAGCTACGGCTCGGGCAAGCCGGTATCAACGTTTCGGTCAGCCAGGCCAGCTCAGCCCGGATCGACTTGCCGCTCCGGGGTCTTGATGCCGTGGTGCGGGCGTCGGTTCATGCGTTCAATTGCGAAGAGGAAATTGAACGCTTTGTTAAGTGTCTCGGTAGTTTTCGCTAGGTGAGCACCCTAGAAAAGCGCCTCCCCCACCCGGTGTTAAAGTTCTTCGGCTAAACAGCTGTCGCATCCGGGTAAGAGGGGATGGCGGTTTCTTGTTCCGTTTGAAGAAAAAGACATCTGAAGCAACACATCCAGGGCTGGAGGCTCCCGAAGCCGGCCGGCGGATCAAGGTGTGGATCTACAGCCTTGCAGCGCTCGTGATTTTCCTGTCGACCGCTTCCCTCACCTTCATTGCCCACATGGCCTGGGGCGAAGCCGACAGGCGCGCCCTTGAAGCCGAGCAGATGCGCCTGACCAACACCTTGAAGGACATCCACCGCCAGGTCGCGCGAGACCAGGTGACGATGGCTCAGTGGGACGATACCTTCAACGCCCTTCAGGCCCCTCTGGACCGCGAGTTCATCGAAGACGAACTGATCGGCGACCTTTGGGAAGATTTCAACCTCGACCGGACTTTCGTCGTGATGCCGGACGGGACCTTGATCGCGCAGGCAATCAGGGACGATGTCCTGATTGAAAGTCGGCAATTGCCGGCCGAAAATCTTGTTCGAAAGCTTGCCGAACAAACGGCTGCGGCTTTCAGGAAGCGGCAGGACGGTTCCAACTCCGTTTTTGCCGAATGGTACATGCCTCAGTCCGCCTTGCTGGAAACGTCTCAATCGACCTTTGCCCAGATCGACGGATCCCGAGCATTCCTCAGCGCCATCCCGGTTCTACCCGATGAAGGTCATGTCCGGTTGGTGGGCGACTATCCGGCAATCCTGGTCAATGCCGTCTACATAGATCAGGACTGGCTGACCGGACTGAACGAACAACTCGGCTACAGGGATTTCCGGTTTTTCCCCGGTGAACCTGAACGAAAACACCCAACGAATTACCTTGTACAGGCGGCAGACGGGTCCACGTTCGGCTATTTCAAATGGGACCATTCCAAACCGGGTCGCGAAATCTGGATCATGGCCCTGCCGCTGATCATCCTGTTGGCGTCCATCATCGCAATCGTCGCCTTCGCGCTTGCAACGAAGATCAGCCGTCTGTCGGCATCGCTTGAAGAGAGCGAACGAAAGAACCGCCACTTTGCGCGACACGACGCTCTGACAGGGCTGCCGAACCGGCATCATTTTTCCGACTGCCTCACTTTCTCGCTGGATGGCCTGCCGGATCGTGGATTTGCGATATTTGCCTGTGATCTCGACCGCTTCAAACCGGTGAACGACACATACGGGCATGAAGCCGGCGACCGGGTCATCTGTACTGTTGCCGACCGGATGCGGCTTCTGGTCGGCAAGGATGGTGTCGTCAGCCGGATTGGAGGAGACGAATTCATTGTCCTCTTCACCAAGCATACAGACAGGGACAGGCTTGCAGCACTGGCCGAGGAAATCCGCCGGTCGATTGCCGAGCCGATAGACATTGGTGGAGGTCAACAGGTCGACATCGGCGTCAGCATCGGCATTGCCAGCGCGCCAGAGTCCGGCACGAGCGAGAAAGATCTGATCCGCATGGCCGACATGGCGCTTTACCGGGCGAAGGATAAGGGCCGCAATGCTTATGAATTTGCGGGCCCGCACAGTCTCGAGGCTGCCAAGGCCCGCAAGCAGATGGATCTGCAAGCAATTCCGGCGTCACGCTAGCGGGCACTGCCGAAAGCGGCAAATTACATTGTCATAAATACTATAAAAGGCAGAGTCCTTTGAGGATACACCTCACGAAAACTCCTAAGTTTTTTAATACTCCCACGTCCTGTTAAGGTATTCGTTGATACATTCACTTTACTCTTTAGTGGCAAGAATTCAGAATAACAAACAAAGACCCAATCGGGATCTCAACTTGACCGAGTTTAGGCGTAGATATAGCGACCAGGCCGCGAAAATTCCCCGGCAGCATATTTCCCGGCTGGCGTTTCTGCTTGCCGGATTGCTGATTGCTGTTACGTCCGTTTCGTTGCTGTTCGTCGGTTTCGTTGCCTCTCAAGCTTCCCGGCAGCAGGCCATCGCCAACGAGGAACGTCTGTTCCAGAGCACGCTGGCAGATCACCTTCGCACCATCGTTCGCGAGCAGATCGGCATCGCGTCGTCCGACCAGTCGGTGCTCAAGCTGGTGCGCAATTTCGATCCCGACTACGTTAGAAGCAGCTTCGACACCCTGTGGTCAACCTATCGCCACAGCAAGGTAATGCTGATCTCCGGAAACGGAGACGTTCTGGCTGAATCCTTCGCCGACTATACTCACATCATCCGGCGTCCCGTCTCCGAAACGCCTGAGCTTGAAATTGTTCATGAAAAACTGAAGGCGCTGTACCTGCAAAACCGCGTGCGGGTGCCTGGCGGTTTCGGTCACAGGTCCCTGCAAGGAGCAGATCCCGGGGAATATGCCGTCATGGGTTTTGTCCATATCGACGGCAAACCGGCCATATTCGGCGCGATGCCGATCATTCCGGACGACTATGAAGAGACTTTGCCCGACGGGCCTCCCACCGTGCTGCTGTCAGCCCATTACGTTGACGCCTACTTGCTCGGCCAGCTCAACGCACAGCTGAATTTCGCCAATTTCGGTTTTGAGGAAGATGCAGGCGTGCCCGGCAAAGGGCCGCGCCATCTTGTCAAGGATCAGAATGACGACCCGCTCGGAACCTTTCGCTGGGACAGCCAGACCGTCGGCGAATCCATCTGGCCAACCATCGTCCCTGTCATCGTGGTTCTGAGTGTTGCCCTTGGCGCCCTCGCCTTCGGCATTGCCTGGCGGATCGGCCAGCTGACCACATCCCTTCAGGCGAGCGAACACCAGAACAGGTACCTGGCTCTGCACGATACGTTAACGGGGCTCGCTAACCGCCTGCAGTTCAACCGTGTCCTGGAATCCTCGGTCAAAACCCTGCCGGACAAGCCCTTTGCCGTCATTCACTGCGATCTGGACAAGTTCAAGGCGGTGAACGACACCTTCGGACATGCCGCGGGCGATATCGTCATCAAGACCATGGCGGAGCGCCTGAGCAAAGCCGTCGGCAAACCCGGTCTGGTTTGCCGTATCGGCGGCGACGAATTCATGGTGATCTATCGTGGCAGTGTTGTGCGGGAAACCTTGAACACACTTTGCCGGGCCCTTGTTGCTGCCGGCGAATTGCCCGTACCGATCTCAAGTGGCGATATTGCGCAGATCGGTCTTAGTGTCGGCATTGCGATCGCCCCGGAGGACGGAACGACTTCCGAACAACTCGTCACCCGTTCGGACGCCGCGCTATACCAGTCGAAGAAACTCGGCCGGGGCCGGTATTCCTTCTATTCCGATTCACTCGATCTGGAAGTCGGACCAGACGGCGTGTTGACTGACCCTGAAGACGAGCTGCTGCGGCGGGCAGCGTCAGGGCCTGCAGAATGAAACCGCTGCGGGACAAGTTGCCCCGCAGCGGCTCCTGACTTTCTGAATTGCCGCCGAACTACCCGCGCAGACGCTCGGTCGGTTCACGCATCGTGACGAGTTCTTCAGCAGCTGTCGGATGAACGGCGATCGTCCTGTCGAAGTCGGCCTTGGTCGCGCCCATCTGCAAGGTGATGCCGAGGATCTGAGCCAGTTCGCCGGCGTCCGGTCCCATGATGTGGACACCGAGCACTTTCTGCGTATCTGCATCGACGATCATTTTCATGAGCATCTTTTCATCGCGGCCCGACAAGGTGTGCTTCATCGGACGGAAGCTGGACTTGTAGATATCCAGATTGGGCGTCCGCTGCAGTGCTTCTTCCTGTGTAAGACCGACCGTGCCCATTTCCGGCTGCGAGAACACGGCAGTGGCAATCAGGCTGTGGTCGACCGTCCAGGGCTTGTTGCCGAAGACCGTGTCTGCAAAGGCATGGCCTTCCCGGATTGCAACCGGCGTCAGGTTGGCCCGGTTGGTGACGTCGCCAACGGCATAGATGGATGCCACATTGGTGCGGGAGTCCGCACCAACCTTGATCGCACCCGCCGCAGCCATCTCGACACCGGCCTTCTCAAGACCGAGGTCACGGGTATGCGGGTTGCGGCCGATGGCGAACATGATCTGACCAGCTTCCAGCGCAAGCCCACCCTTGGTGTGGCCTGTCAGAGTGCCGTCTGCCGCCTTCTCGATCCTGGAGAACGTGTCGTTGAGCACCACCTTGATGCCCTTCTTCTCCATTTCCTGGCGAACTGCGGTCCGAAGCTCACCGTCGAAGCCGCGCAGAATTTCCTCTCCGCGATAGATCAGCGTCGTATCGACCCCCAGCCCGTTGAAGATACCGGCAAACTCGACCGCGATGTAACCACCACCGGCAACCACGATCTTGCTCGGCAGTTCGGCAAGGTGAAAGGCTTCGTTCGAGGTGATGACATGCTCGCCACCCGGCAGACCTTCGTCCACGTTCGGAGACGCGCCGACGGCCACGAGAATGTATTTCGCGCTCAAGGTCTGTCCGGTGGACAGCAGGCGGACGGTGTGGGCATCTTCGATCACCGCGCGGCTGTCGTGGACTTCCACGTCGGTCCGCTCGAGATTGCGCCGGTAGATCCCTTCGAGGCGCGTGATCTCCTGATCCTTTGCCGCAACAAGCTTGTCCCACGAGAAGGCGCGTTCGCCGACCGTCCAGCCAAAGCCTTCCGCATCTTCGAACTCTTCGGAAAACTTCGAGGCGTAGACAAACAGCTTCTTGGGCACACAGCCGCGAATGACGCAGGTACCGCCGTAACGGTACTCCTCGGCGATACCGACCCGGGCGCCGTGTGTCGCGGCAATTCTGGCAGCGCGTACGCCGCCGGAGCCGCCGCCAATAACAAAGAGATCGTAATCGTAGTCGGTCATCAGTGCCTCATCGTGATCAAAAGTCCGCCGGCTGCCGTCCGGCAGAGCCTTGCCAGCCCCGCAGATAGGCAACCGAAGCTGCGGTACAAGCCCGGATGCCCGGTCGGGCCAGGTCATCAGGGACAGCCAAAACGGGCCATTTCCAAAAGAATTGGGCCGCTTGCGCGGCCCGAAAGCCGGACATGATCCCGGCCTCACTTATTCGTGTGAAAGGCGTGTTCCCTGCCATCGGCATGGCCGACGCGGGAGCCCTGCCCTTACTGAGCTGCGTTCAGCTTGGCCAGTTCTTCCTGAACCATGGTCACCATTTCGGTGGAAACCTTGTCCTGCCATTCACGGGCAGCACCAACGGAATACTGCGTGATGGTCGGGATCTTTTCGGTCAGCTTCTGGCCGAGTTCGGTGCTGTAGAATTCAGCAAGCTGGTTCAGCTCTTCTTCGGTGAAGGCGTCTGCCCAGGCCTTGTAAACCAGATTGTTGAGCTCGGTCCGCTTCGGCGCCAGCGTCAGCGCGACATTCTGAACGACTTCGGCGATTTCTTCCGCACGGGTCGGGTCGGACTGAATGAAAGCCGTCCGGGTCTGTTCAGCAAGGATCGGAAGAATATCGTCAAACGGTTCCAGAACCTTGGTCACAACGGCAACCTGCTTGGCTGCGGCAAGGTGGCTTTCAGAAACGGCATCCTGTGCGGCTGCGCCCGAGGCGACAAAACCAGCGGCCATCATGGCTGCGCCCAATACAGCTGCCCGCGGGAAAGATTTGATAAGCTTCATTTTTCTACTCCTAGGCGGCTTTCATCTTTAGTCTGGAAAGCCAAATCCACACCACTTAGATGGGCAAGACGGTCTTTACCCCATCTGTGCCGGCCACGTAAGCTTTTGTTGCAAGTTCAATGAAGAGGCCGTGTTCGACAACCCCCGGAATGGCAACCAGCCGGTCGCCCAGGGTCTGGACCTCGGGTATGCTTTCAAGCTGCGCATCCAGGATGAAGTGACCTCCATCCGTGACGAAAGGCTGAGCCGATCCGCCGCGCAAAGCCATGTTCAACGGCAGACCAAGATCCCCAAACACTTTCAGGATCGCGCGCCGCGTTGCTTCCAGACCGAAGGGAACGACTTCGATCGGCAGGGGAAAGCGGCCAAGCGTCGCAACTTCCTTGCTGCCGTCTGCAATGACGATCATGTTGGCCGACGCTGATGCCACGATCTTCTCGCGCAGCAAGGCTCCTCCACCACCCTTGATGAGCGACAGGTGCGGGTCCAGTTCATCGGCGCCATCGACGGTCAGATCAAGTTCCGGCAATTCATCAAGCGTGGTCAGGCGAATGCCGAGGCTCGACGCCAGTTCCCGCGTGCGCTCCGAAGTCGGCACACCGATAACGTCCAGGCCATCCTGTACCCGACGGGCAAGTGCATGGACGAAGAATTCCGCGGTCGAACCGGTCCCAATTCCAAGACGCATTCCGGATGTGACATCGTCGGCAGCGCGCTCCGCCGCCAGTTTCTTGTACTGGTCGCTCATTTACCGTTCCTAGGGCCAACCTGTCGGCGGAGAAGACCAAGCAATCATCTCCATCCGGCCGCCGGGTGCTTAACATGGCCGGCCTCTGCCGGTCCAGTGACATTCCCCCTCTTCAACGGGGAAACACCGCCATAGCGCCCATATCCGCGGTTTATTAACCATCATTTCAGACCAACAATAGATAATGCTTTCAATTGTCTAGGGTTTGGAAAGCACAGAATCAAATGAACATTCTTCGACTTAGACCAAGGCAGAAAGACGAATACAATAATTTAAACAACAAGATACCTGCCCCTGAGGAAACTGACAATACTTCCGGAAACCAGCCGGAAGCGCAGCTGGCAGCCAGCCAGATGAGCTTCGTACTGGACAGCCTGGAAGACGATCTGCAAGTCGCGGCCAAGACCATCAACGCCGCGGCGGAGAAGGTGCAGGACCGGCTCGTCAGTCAGATGGACAAGCTGGAGACCATCCGCAGCGACAGTCAGTCGCTTGCGGACCAATCGGCCGTTGCCAATGAGAACGCTTCGGGACTGGCCACGTCCATTCAGGATCTCACCACCTCCAGCAGCGAAATCGGACAGCAGGTCGGTGTGTCCAACCAGTTGGCACAAGAGGCGCGCGACGTCGCGGCCCAGGTCAACCAGGGTGTTCTGGAGCTCAAGAACGCGATCGATGACATTGCCAATGTCGTCAGCCTGATTTCGGACATTGCCAAGCAAACCAACCTGCTGGCCCTGAACGCCACTATCGAGGCCGCCCGTGCAGGCGAAGCCGGTCGTGGCTTTTCCGTTGTCGCGAGCGAGGTGAAGGCGTTGTCGGTGGAAACCCAGTCGGCAACGGAACAGATCGTCGCCAACATCGACCGCCTCAACCAGTCCGCGGAACTCAGCCTCGGCTCGGTCAACCAGATCATCGATGTTATCGGCAGGATACGGCCCAGCTTTGCCGCGGTCGAAGATGCGGTTCAGACACAGGTTGAGACCACGAACCGGATCGGTGACCAGGCGCAGCAGACGGCGGATTTCGTTCAGGAAGTGCTGCGCACCGCGCAGACGATCACGGAGTCTGCTGCGGCAGCAGAAGAAGGTGGCATGCTGGCGCGCGAAACCGGTGCGGAAATGAGCACGGCTTCCAAAGCGCTGCAGTCCCGCTTCACCATGATGATCCGGCAGACCGAAATCGGCGATCGTCGTCAGCACGACCGATTGCCGATCAAGATTTCGGGATCGGTGACAGCAGGCGGAACATCCGCACAGATCGAGACCCACGACATTTCTGAAGGCGGCACGCTGTTCCGGCCCGAAGGTGGCTCCAGCCTGAAACAGGGCATGAATGCCCGTCTTGATCTCACCGGGATCGGCCAGGTGGAAGTCCGCATCGTCGCCGTTTCCGAACATGGTTGCCACGGTTGCTTCGTCAACAAGGATGCCGGGTTCCAGGCTGCCCTGGAGCGCAAGATCGCATCCATCCATGAAAGCCACGCTGCCGAAGTGGAACGCGTCCAGACAGGGGCTTCGCGTATATCCAACGCGATGGAAGATCTCATCGCGCAGCGTCAGCTGACCATGGACGACTTGTTCGATACCAATTACCAGCACATAGCCGGCACCAACCCGCCGCAAGTGTCGACGCGCGCGTTGGCTCATCTGGAAAAGATCCTGCCAACGATCCAGGAAGAAATCCTCGGCAAATGCAAGGGTATGGCCTTTTGTGCCTCGGTCGATCGCAACGGCTATCTGCCGGTACACAATCTGATCTACTCGAAGCCGCAAAAACCGGATGATGTTGCCTGGAACACGGCCAACTGCCGCAACAAGCGCATCTTCGATGACCGGGCCGGCCTCAGCGCGGCGCGCAACACGCGCCCCTTCCTGATCCAGTCCTATGCCCGGGACATGGGCGGCGGCAATATCGTCTGGATGAAGGAGATCGACGCGCCGATCATCGTTCAGGGCCGTCACTGGGGTGGCTTCCGGACCGCGTACAAACTCTAGAACCAACCGGCGGAGCCGATCCCCCCTTGCGGCGGAGCGGCTATGCAGCTAGGCATTGAAGGTGGCCTGCGTTCGGGTGAATGCAGGCCGTTCCCACATTCCGGGGCCGGTTTACCCGCCCGCAATCATGCCTTTCAGCATGAATGCGTTCTTGCGGTCCCGCTCCTGCATTTCAGAGGGTCTCATGTCCGTTCTGGTTTTCGATCTGGATGGCACGCTGGTGTCGTCCATGGAAGATCTCGTCGCCACCTTGAACGTCGTCATGACCTCCGCAGGACATTCGGCCATTCCCCAGGACAACGTCGCCAACATGGTCGGCCTTGGTGCAAAGGTGCTGATCCAGCGCGGCCTGGAATTCAACGGCATTTCCTGGACCGATGAAACCGTGGCGCCGCTCTATGTGCATTTTCTGGAGCATTATGCCGCCAATATCGCGGTTCACACCAAACCGTTCGACGGCGTTGTCGCGGCGCTGGAAAACTTTCGAAAAGACGGATGGAAACTGGCGGTCTGCACCAACAAGGCCGAGCGGCTGACGCATCCGCTGTTGGCTACACTCGATCTCGCCAGGCATTTCGACGCCGTTGTCGGCGGCGATACGTTTTCCGTGGCAAAGCCGCATGCCGAACCCGTGCATGGTGCCATCCACCGGGCGGGTGGAGAAATCGGCGGTTCCATCATGATCGGTGACAGCGGCACCGACATCGATGCCGCCCGTAACGCCGGCATTCCGGTCATCGCTGTCGATTTCGGCTATACGGTCGTGCCGGTCCGGGACCTTTCCCCGGACCGGGTCATTTCGCACTTCGACGAGCTGGCTGGTGCCGTCGCCTCGCTCAAGTCCTGAGGCTGGTTCTGTCAGACATCAGAACGTCCTGATGGCATCGCCCAGGGTTTCACGGATTTCTTCCCGGCGCACGGATAGTGCGGCGATTTCCGTATCGACATCCTCGATCCGGGTTTCGCTTTCCTCCAGCTTGCGGGCGGCACGCTTGTAGAGATCGGCACCCGGCTCCAGAGCCGCCAGGTTGGCCCGGTGGCGTTCCTGGTCCCGGCTCTCCTCATCCTTTTCCAGCCGCAAGCGCTGGATCTGGCGCTCGATCTGCGCGATCTCGTTCTGCAGCTCCGACAGTTCCTTCAGCTTTGCAGCGGTTTCCTTGTCCGGCGAGCGCCTGGAGAGATAAAGCAGCTGGTTCGCATCGGTGGAGATCAGTGAATAGGTCTCCGACAAGGTCCGCTCCTGCAGGGCGGAAACCGTTTCCGTTGTTCCCGCAGGCACTTCCACCTTCAAACGGTGGTGCGTTGCGGTGCTGTCCAATTCCTGCTCGGAGGAAAACTGCCACCCGGGACGTTTGGCATGCTCGATGACGATCGTGCGGTCACCGTCCGGAGCTCCCTTGATCGCGTATTGCGTCGAGGATCGCTCGCGCACCATCGCGTTCAGAACCCCGTCATTGACCTTGATCGAGACGATCTGGCTGTCGGCAGATGTTGACTGTGCAATCCTGACCTTCTTGTCGGTCGCAAAGCTTGCCATGCGGCTTTCGCCCGAGGGCATGCCGCTGATCTGCGCATCACCGACATATCCTTCCTTTTCGTCATAAACCGTCAGGATGCCCTGCGGCAGGCTGGTTTCGGTCTCGTTCTTGATCAGGATTGCAGCAATGGGGTGCTGCAGGCCGCTTTCCGGCTGGAATACGGAAACCGTTTCGGCGGACACGATCTTGTCGACGATCGGCGCCGACAGGGTTTCCCCGCTTTCAAGGTCGACAGGCCATGGAATTGTGAAGGACGCGGTGACCGCGCCTTCGCTCACCTCGCCGACATTGGCAGCGGCCATGTTGAGAACCATTTCCGGTGCAACCGCCGAGCCAATGAAGCTGGAACGCGCCGCGCCCGGCATGCGAGCCTCGCTCTCGGCAACATCAAACTGCGGTTCCGCCCCCATGTCGACAGGAGGCACGTAGCCGCTGGACACATCCACCGGCACTTCCTGCCGTTGCTTCCAGTAAAGATCGTGGAGCCGCTGTTTCAGCGTTACCGGTGCGCCGGAAGACAGCGTAATCCTGACATCGTCCCAGTCTTCGCCGCTAGCGTTTTCAAGTACGGCCCAGGCCTGCAGCCGGGCCTTGTCATCGGCCATCGTCACCACGCGGTAAGCCGTCTTCCAGATGGGAGCCGGCACGACGTAGGAAACCGCGACCTCACGTTCGCCCTCGCCTGCCACCTTCAAGGCAACGGTTCGCGCGCCGTCCGACTTGCCGTTGCCAACGGCCGACAAGGCCTTGGCAACTTTCTGCTGAATGTCTTCATCGAGAAACGTGACTTCGGTATCTGCGGACAGGCCGACACCGGTGATGCGACCATCACTGAGAACCGAAATGACAAAGGACTGCCCCCTGTCGCCGTCATCCTGCACCGACACGCCGAGAACGAGACCCTCGACCGTGGACCCGGCCTTTTCCAGACGCACGCGGGTTCCCTGCAGTTTTGCCAGAAGGCGTGCGGGCGACTGCAGGTCCTCAACGGTGAACGGCAGGTTCTTAAAGGTTTCCGCCAGCGGGTTCGGGCCGGGAAGAGTAATGCCCTCGACAACGCCTGCCTCGTCGAACACGACGATGCTCTTCAGCACATCGTTCACCTGTTCGAGCGGGACCGTCATGTTGATAAGGCCACTGCTGTCAATATCCGCCTTGCGAACCACTTCGGCGAGACCACCCGAAGACAGCGTGATGCTGGTAATGGGCCCATTGTCGGCGCCAAACGCCCCGGCAGGCAGGAAAAGACCCACGAGTGCGAGAGAAGAAACGCGTGCAATCATTTAAAAACACTCCAAAAAACAGTCAGCGGAACCGATCGTCTGCTTCAAATACGGCCTTTTCGCGAAGACTGATAACGGCTCCTGACAGAATCTGTCACGCGATACGACAGCCTGCCGGATCCGACCGCTCGATGAATACCTCACCAGACGGAAGACCGCACCGACAGGAAACCGCCCCACATGACGGCACCCCGATTTTCCAGACATTGCCGGTCAGATGACAAATATTTTCGCCCGGGACAGCGGGTCACCTCTTTCCGTGGCATCAGCACAAAAAGCAAATGCCTAGAACCGACGAGTCCCAGCAACAGACGCCGACTCCAGAAAAAGGGTGTTGCGCAAGCCGTTGATTTGCCCTAGATACGCGCCACCAGCCGCCAAGGCATGGGCGATTAGCTCAGCGGGAGAGCACTCCCTTCACACGGGAGGGGTCACTGGTTCAATCCCAGTATCGCCCACCATTTTCCTTTTTCTTACATCCAGATCCGGTTGCCGCAATTTTCACTACTTTACCGTGATCCGATTCACCACAATTGCAACTCTTGCCAGAAATCTGGGCAAATTTTCCTGAAAACCAGCCCTGCAAAAGGTGAGCGTGTATATTGGTCAGATCCGTTCCGTTGAGCGGATCCTGATGATCGGGCGTACCGGAAGTGATCCGGTTTCGTGTTGCCCGCCAGCAAAGCCCTGGCTCCGGCACTGGGCATGGATGACATGTTTCGCTCCGCGACCAAAAAAGCTGCGGCACTTTTCCTGTTGTTTGCGGTCCTTGCGCCCGCAACAGTCGCTCGCGCGCAGTCCTCGCAGAACATCCAACTGCCGTCTGCCCCCCTGCTCACCGACGAGCAACAGCGACTCAATCAATCGCTTCTGCAGCAGCAGATGTTGATTCTGGAGCTCGAGCGACAACGACTGGCACAGGAAAGGCGTGAACTGGAAGAAGCGCAGCGCGTTCAGCAATTGCGCGAAGAAAGAGTTCGCCTTTTGCAACTTGAAAGACAACGCCGGCTGGGCTTGCCGCAAAACAGGTCCTACTATCAGCGCCAGCAATACCAGCGCGAAGACTACCGGCCGCAGCGGGGTCAGCCGCAACAATACCAACGCCAGCAATTCCAGTCGCAGCAGTTCCGCCGGCAATAAGCTCTTTCGAGCAAGAAATTCAGGTTCAATCCCCAAGGTAATCCGGACAGTTTGGCTTGTCGGCCTGCCTTTGAGACCCCTTCCTGCTATTGTTCTTCAAGTGATTCCCGAAGAGCAGATAGAAGATGGCCACGCAAACCGCTCCAAATCCTTTACGCGAAAAGCTCGTCAAGGGGCTGTCCTATCACCAGTCCGGTGAGATCGAAAAGGCGCAGCGGTGCTACAAGCTGGTATTGAAAAAGGCACCGACCAATCCGGATGCGCTCAATCTGCTAGGCGTGACCTACAGGCAATTGGGATCTCCCAAAAAGGCCGTTGAATACATCCAGAAGGCAATTGCCCAGAATCCGAACCAGGCGTCGTTCTATGCCAACCTCGCCCGAGCGATGATGGACATCGGAACGGATTCGGAAAGCATGCTCGCCGTTTCGGAAAAAGCCCTGTCGCTCAACCCGAAGGAGCGCGAGGCGCTCAACATCAAGGCAATTGCGCTGACCGGACTGCAACGGGTTGAAGAAGCGGAAGCGATCTTCAAGAGCCTGCTTGTCTCCAATCCGAACCACGGCGAAGTTTATACGAACTATGGCCTGCTTCTGCGCAAGAACAACCGTTTCGAGGAAGCACTTACCTTCTTCAAACGCGCGGAAATACTCGCACCGGACAACGTCGAAAACTGCATCGAACAGGCCCGTTGCCGCCTTGAACTGAAACAGTTCGACGCCTCGCTCGAGGCGATCGACAAGGCCCTGGAGCGCTTCACGGACAACCCGCTCCTGCTCCACGAAAAGGCCCGTGTCCTGTTCTCGATCTCCAGAGCACACGAGGGCCTGAAATACGCCGAAGAGGCCGTCAGAGGCACACCGGGCAACTATCACTGCAAGGTCACGCTCGGGGTTCACTACCTGATGCTCGGCCGCGGACAGGACAGTATCGACATTCTGCAAAAGGCAAAGGAGGAAGCGCCTGGCGGCGTGATTTCCGGCCTCGACTGGAACCTGTCGCTCGCCTATCTGTCGATGGGCAACCTCGAAACGGGTTGGGACATTCACGCCGCCCGCTTTGAAGACAAGAAAGCAACTTCCCAGCGACGGGAGTTTCCAAAGCCGGAATGGGAAGGCGAGGATATCTCGGACAAGACGGTGTTGCTGTGGGGCGATCAGGGGCTGGGTGACGCGCTCAAGTGCGGCACGATGTTTCTCGATATCCAGGCGCGAGCGAAAAAGCTCATTCTCGAAGTGTCGGCTAAGTCCGTTCCCTTCTTCCAGAATTCGTTTCCGGAGATCCTTGTCAGGCCCGGCACACCAAAGGACGACCAGTCCCCGGAGGATGCGGATTACGACATAACGGCCAACATGGTCGATCTAGCGCGCTATTTCCGGCGGGATTTCGAGAGCTTCAAGAAGGCCCCCTACCCGGTCTACAAATTCAACCAGGAAAAGGCCCGCGAATATCTCGGCAGGCTGCCGGACGCCGACAAGAAACCGATTATCGGCGTCTCCTGGCGATCACGGAACCTGGAGAAATACCGTGCGCGCTATTACCTGTCCGCGCCTGATTTTGCGCCGATCCTTGATGCCGAAGACGCGATCTACGTCAATCTTCAGTACATGGCCCTGCAAAAGGAGCTCGACTTCCTGGTGGCACGCTCGGAAGGAAAGTTCACCTATTTCCCGGACGTCGATCTCTTCAACGACCTGATGGCGGCCGCCGACCTGACCGCCATTTGCGATGTTGTGGTTTCGGCAAACACCAGTGTTGCAGACATGGCGGGCATTCTTGGCGTTCCCTGCGTGCGCTTCGGCCCGGTGGAACCCGCCCTGTTGCTCGGCCAGGCCAATCCGCCCTGGTATCCAAGCATGAAGTACATCTACATCGACGAGACGCATCCGACGGTGGAGATGGTACCGCAGGTCATTCAGGTCATGCGTGAAGAACTGGCAGCCGGTTATCCTGGCAAACGGAACGAACGGCTGGGCCTGTAGAAAGCTTTGCGGGCGCTGCCAGTGAGCCTGCGGCAAAGCAGTGCGATCATCCGTTGAACCGGCCGCCCCGCCTTAGCGAGCCTTTCTGGCAATCGCAACAAGCGTATCGGTCGCGTCGATCTTGCGGAGCGCGGCCTCGTAAGCCGACCTGAGTTCTGGTGTTTCCAATGCGGACAGGCTTGACTTGTGGCCACCGGGCTTGCCGTTGGCAAGCCATCCGAGATGGTTGGAAAGCGGATACCGCTGCACCCCTTCAATCACGACATCCGCAAAGCCGGCAGCGACAAGCAGGCGCCTCAGGCTTTCGCGGGTGTGGAGAATAAGGTGCTGGCTCCAGAGGGTGAAATTCTTGAAAGCTTCGTTCTGAAGATTGGACAACAGGAAATCGGAAGCATGCGGAACCTCGACAATCAGTGTTCCGGTGTCCGTCAGTAGTGCTCGCAAGTCTCTCAAGGTTGAAAGCGGATCGGGAAGATGCTCCAGCACATGAAAGGCAAAGACTGCATCCTGCGTTGCCGGAGCGATCTGGTTTGGATTGTCCACGCAGCGATAGCCATCGGCAACCAGCGCCTCGATGTAGCCCCTGTGCAGCTCGATCCCCGTGACATCGGCACCACGACTGGCAGCCTCTCTCAGGAAAAGCCCCTTCCAGCATCCAAACTCGGTGACCGTCTTGCCCGTATAAAACTGCTTGTAGGCATCCAGACGCCGGTACTGATCCTGCTGGTATTCGTAGTCCCAGTCGATGCGCTTGTAGAAATCATCCTTGCGGTGTTCAGCGCCTTCGTAGGTCTCGTCGCCGACATAGTAATCATTGATGTAGACAACACCTGAAACCGTGTCGCGATAGACGGTCAACCCCTCCTTGTCGCGGGTCCGGGGTGCAAAAACACTCTGGGTTTCAAGGGATGCAAGGCCGAGCTGCTGCAGTGTATCGAACACCGAAACGTTCTTTTGCAGTGGGTCTACGGCCATATTTCACCTTCTCAGTCGCAAGGTGCACGGGGAGCGAAGACGTTTGCAGATTGCACGTATCGCGATCCCCGAACCCAAATTCTTCCATGTCACCACCTGGAATGATGACGGTCCTGTCAGTTGGCAATCATGCCCCGTGCAATCAGCAGCTCGGAGACTTCATTCAGCACACCGGCACCACCGGCACTTTCCAGAACCACCGTTGCCGTTGCCTTCACTTCAGCCGGCGCATTGCGCGGCGCGATACTCAGACCGCAAGCCTTCATGCAGTCGAGATCCGCAATGTCTGCGCCGATATAGGCAATCTCCGACCACTCCAGCCCCTTTTTGGTGCGCCAGTCCGAAAGGGTTTCCATCTTGTCGAACAGATGATGCTTGTAATCCATGGCAAGCTTGCGGGCGCGCTGGACAGCGAGACTGTCCTCTTCCCGATCCAGCATCAGCAGCATCATGCCGCGGCCAAGCAGTCGGTCGAGACCGATTTCATCATACCGGTTGCAGACGATTGACTCCGTGCCGTCTCGATTGACGAAAACCGTATTATCCGTGTGCACACCGGCAAAGGCGGTCACCACCGCCCGCAAGGGCTGGGTATCAGTCTCGGTCAGAAAGCCGGTGAAGGGTTCTGACCGGATGAAAGCCTCGGCCATGTCCCAGTCCTGCGAAGTATCGATCTCGATCCAGGTCGAATCCACCGGAACCAGGATGGTCTTTCCGCAGTAACGGTTGCCCGCTTCCAGGAATTCGGGAACACGCATGGCGTAGACGGCACCGTTTTCCCTGTATCTTGCAGAGATATCCTGCCGGCGAACGCGTTGTTTGCTCGGATCATGGTTGAGACCGACGCCTTCGCCGCTGGGGCCGACTTCCCAGTAGAAGCCATGGTCATCGACCACCGAGATCGCGCTGGTCGCATTCTTGGCCAGCAGCGCTTCCACAACATGATCGACATGATGTGCCTGCGTGAAAGGGGCCGTACACTGCAGGAAAACCAGAATGTCCGGCGGTTCGCTGACAAGGCTTGGCTCGTTCTGCAGAAGATGGATCAACGCGGATTCCGAGCTCGCGGTCGGTCCGGAAAGTTCGCTCGGGCGCAAAACGGATTTTGCCCCGTATTTCTCACCGACTGTCAGAATTTCCGCTGAATCGCTCGAGACGAATACTTCGGACACGAAACGCGACCCGCGTGCAGCACGCACGGTCCGGCCGACAAGCGGAATGCCGTTCAAGGGCCGGATGTTTTTGCCCGGAAGACCGACGGAACCGCCTCTGGCAGGAATGGCCGCTACTATTTTCATTTTCTGCTCAACCACCTCGGAGAAGCTGGGGTCACTCTGGTTTGCGCGCGAACACGGTTACGAAAGATCCCCAGAACGCCGGCGACACATCCGCGTCGGCCCGTACCATGCTGTCGAACGTTTCGCGCGTGGCAAAACGCGTTCCGAAATAGGGATATTCGACCATTTCGATGCGGAATCCCGTGTCACGCAGCAGCCTGACAAGAGAATCGTCAGAGAACAGGCTCACATGAGTTGGGTCATGCAGCAACCGGAAACGATCACCGTAGACCCGGGCGGCCGCTGAAGCGAAATTCGGCGTGCCACAAATGAAGTCACCACCCGGTTTCAGGATCTCGAAGATGGTTTCAACAAAGGGGATCGGGTCGTCGACATGCTCGATGACATGGTTGGCGGTCACCACATCGAACGTGCTTGAAGGAAACGTCCCCTTCTCCAGAACACCGTGCCGAAGCTCGGCCGAACACCATTGGCGAGCGACCTCTACCGCCTTCTCGGAAGGATCCAGGCCGAAACACTCGTTCTTGCCCGTGAGTTGCTCAAGCAGTTCGCCAAGGCCGAAGCCGATATCAAGCACTCGTCCCGGCGACCGTGCGTTGACGTAGTCCGCGATATAGCGAACATCTTCCTTGCGCTGATCACGCTCGGCTTCAATGTCCCTGACCTTGCCGTCCGGATCCGTCTTGGCTTCCCAATAGTCCTGCGGGAGCGGCCGGGCTGGATAAGCCACATAATAGCTCTCCCCCCGGTAAAGATTCAGGCAGCGGTCAATGATGGACATAAATGGCTCTTGAACAAAAAAAGGGCCGACCGGTTCAGGTCAGCCCACCAAAACCTCAATTGTCTCACGCCGCCTGCAGCGTGACTTTCCGGCGAAGCTTTTCCGCAATCGGCTTCTCGTCTTCATAGAAGCGCAGAACCCCGTCACCCCGGACCACTTCCACCCGGCGCACCTGCGAAACCAGCTCAGCGACTTCCGGCATTTCAAGCGACGCCTTCTGGTCGGACCCCCAGTCCGAGCGATCCAGCGTGACATGCCGTTCAATGGAACACGCCCCAAGAGCGGCGGCACAGACGCTTGGCAGGATACCTTCTTCGTGACCGGAAAAACCGATCTTCAGATGGGGGAAAGCGTCCTTCAGGGTCGAAATGCCGAGCAGATTGATCTCGTCATCGCGCGTCGGATAGGTGGAGGTGCAGTGGTACAGGCAGGCGATCTCGCCGCCGGAGCGCTCGATCACGTCAACGAAGCTCTTCACCATTGCCATGTCGCTCATGCCGGTGGAAACCAGCAAGGGCCGGCCACTGCGAGCGCAATACTCCAGGAAATCCCGATCGGTCACCATCGCGGAAGCGACCTTGATATAGGGCGTGTCGTAGTCCAGTAGGAAATCGACGGAGCCTTCGTCCCAAGGCGAGGCAAACCAGTCGATGCCCAGTTCCTTTGACAGCTTGTCGATGCGGTCGTAGTCGGCCTTGCCGAATTCCAGGCCACGCTTCAGATCGCCGTTCGTTGCGCCGAAGACGTTTTCACGGGGACGCGCCAGCTCTTCAGCGGAATAGACGACGTCGATCGTACGCTTTTGAAACTTGACTGCGTCGCACCCGGCCTCCTTCGACTTGCGGATCATTTCGAGGGCCTGGTCGATATCGCCATTATGGTTGATACCGATTTCGGCAATCACATAGGTTCGACTGTCGGAGATCATGGCTCAGTACCTTGATGTTTGGCCTGCAGCGTTCAAGTGGCCCTGCTGACTTGCCATTTTTAAGACAGATTCTTGCCACTGCAGGCAATGTCTGTCCACCCGCGAACCCCATATTAGGGTGTATCGACCCTGCTTTCTTTGGAAAACCCAAAATAGATCATTAATAAAGCCGCGGGGGCACGTGTTAAACACGCGCCCCCGGCCAAAGATCTAAGCATTAATAACAGATTAAGCCGTTGCCGACTCAGCCGACAAACGCACGCTCGACAACGAACTCTGCCGGCTTGTTGTTTGCACCTTCGGTGAGGCCTGCTTCTTCCAGAAGCGCCTTGGTGTCCTTCAACATGTCCATGGAACCGCAGATCATGCCGCGGTCAACGGCGGGATCGAGCGGCGGTACGCCGAGGTCTTCAAACAGTTTGCCGGACTTGATCAGATCGGTGATACGGCCCTGACGCGGAAAGTCTTCACGAGTCACGGAGGTGTAGTGGACCAGCTTGTCCTTTGCGAACTCACCGATCAGCGGATCGTTGATGGTTTCCTGAACAAGGTCCTCGCCGTATTTCAGCTCGGAAACTTCACGGCAGGTATGGGTCAGGATCACCTGGTCGAATTTTTCGTAGGTGTCCGGGTCACGGATCAGGCTCGCAAACGGTGCGATGCCGGTTCCGGTGGAGAACATGTAGACGCGCTTGCCGGGGATGAGCGCATCGTTCACCAGCGTGCCGGTCGGCTTCTTCTTCATCAGCACGGCATCACCCGGCTGGATCTTCTGAAGATGAGACGTCAGCGGGCCGTCTGGAACCTTGATGGAGAAGAACTCGAGCTCTTCGTCCCATGCCGGGCTGGCGATGGAATAAGCGCGATAGAGCGGCTTGCCGTCGATCATCAGACCGATCATCACGAATTCCCCGGACCGGAAGCGGAAGCTCGCCGGGCGTGTCATGCGAAAGCGGAACAGGCGGTCCGTGTAATGCTGGACGGATTTCACTTCCTCGACGAAAGCGCCAGCCGGGGCGGCAGCTTCGAGGTCGGCGGGTTTGGCAAGTACGTTCATGTCAATCTTGGTCCGTATGTCAGCGCTCGTATTAGATTGTGCCTCATGTAGCATTAGTCCAGCCTTGACTTGAAGCAACTGCGATCCACTAAACGCACTTAGTTCAAAAAAATCATTCTAAAAATGTTCAAGATTCCGGCCTGCAGGCATTCGCAGGCCTTTCCTGACAGGCCATCCGGCGATGCCGGACGGCCACGCCACCCGCATTACACGTCAGCGTCTTTCTTCAATTGTCGTCACGGTTTCCCGAAAGAAATCGAGCTTTCCGTTGTCTTCGTGGCTGAGGATATAGGTGATGCTTTCGCATTCGCAGTTCCTGACAGGATAGAAGAACCTTTGCTCGAAACGGGTCAGGAACCATCCCTGCCCCAATGCCTGGGAGGCGAGAGCGAGAATATGTGTTCCCTTCGGAAAAACGTCCTGTGCAAGGCGCTGCAGGACACCAGCCATTTCCTCCAGCCCGGAGGCCACCTGCCAGGCAACGTCGGTTTCATCGCGGTAGTGGTCGATACGGAAGTCCAGTTGTTCCGACAGTTCGCCGAAGAGTTCCGGCGACCCTTTTTCAAACAGATCAAGCACACGATGAATGGCGATCGGTTCGGTTCGAGGCAGCGGAAAGGTTTCTGACGGAGACAGGGGTATTGCGGAATTCATTCGGGAGTTCCTTCGGTACGGCGTTGCAATTGACCGCCCGAGTTGTGCCCTCAGCTTGTTTCGCAGTATACTCCTATGGTCTCTATCGTTAATATAGGAAATTCCTATGCTTGAAGTGACCCCGCTTCGCTATTTCGTCAGCGCCTTCGAATTGGGAACGATCAGCGCGGCAGCGACGGGACACGGTATTTCCCAACCGTCCTTGTCCCAGGCCTTACAAAAACTTGAAGACGCGATTGGAACGTCGCTGTTTGTCCGTTCCCGCACCGGGTTACGCCCGACACCGGCTGGTCGCGATTTGTATCACCATGCCCAGTCTATCCTGCGGGCTGTCGGAGACGCCGAGAACCGCTTTCTGAAAGAGCCCCCGCTTCGCCTGAGCCTCTATACGGCGCCCGATATTCTGCTTCCCGCGTTTCAGGGGGCATTCCATGCCCTGCGCACCACATATCCGACACTGGAGATGCGTTTCGAGCAGGCAGCGGCGGACGCGGAACTTTCTCTGGTCGACAAGGCCTGCTCCCCCAAGAGCCACAAGTACCGGGAACTCTACAGCGAGCCTTATGTACTTGCCGTTGCAAGGTCTCATCCGCTGGCCGGGCGCAACAGGATTTCCATGAACGACCTTAAGTCCGTTTCCCTGATCTCCCGCAGGTATTGCCCGAATTATGATGCCCTGCTGGCTGAATTCGCCCTGGCGGGCCTGCCGTTGAACGTTTCAGCTGAAGCGGTCAACGATCAGCAGGTACTGGAATTGGCCGGATTAGGCTTTGGCGCTGCCATCCTTCCAGCCGGTCATTTGAAGATGAAGGATACTTTGACGGGCGTCCCGCTCGACCATGAAGGCCTGGAGCGGCGCAGCGTCGGCATCGCGGTGAAAAAGACAGCATTTGCCGATGAAATGTTCCGCACCTGGATGACGGGCTGGGCAACGTTGCCAATTCGTTTGTGACATTTACGAGAATATCAGGTCTGTAAGCGTTTTTTATTTGACAGATAAATACAAACTGCAAAACTTGCTGAAAGCCAAAGACAAATGGCAATAATACCTTCCATAGAGGCACAGTAAATGTCCGGACGCGCGCACGATGAATCAGGCCAGAAGATAGCATTCGTGCTCATGGAGCGATTTTCCATGAACGCTTTCGCCAGCGTTATCGAACCTGTTAGAATAGCAAATCGCCTTTTGGGAAGAGAGTACTACCAATGGACAACTTATTCGCTTGACGGGAATCCCGTCACGGCGAGCAACGGCTGCGAAGTCGCGGTCAAAAAATCTATTCGCGACCTGCACGATGCCGACATTACACTTTTGTGCACCGGCATCGATGTCGAGCGCCTGCCGCTGGACACGGAACTCGGTAACAAGCTGCGCCGTCTGAACGCAATGGGCCGCACCTTTGGCGCCATCTGCACCGGTGCCTATCTGCTTGCCCGGTATCATCTTCTCGACGGTCGCCGCTGCACCATCCATTGGGAAAACCTGAGATCCCTGCGGGAAGAATTTCCGGATGTCGAAGTAACGTCCGATATCTTTGCGATCGACCGCAACTGCATCACCTGTGCCGGCGGCATGGCGTCGCTCGACATGATGCTGCGCCTGATAGCGATCCAGCATGGTGCCTATCTTGCCCATGAAGTTGCCGAAGTCGCGCTCTACCAGAACATGCGTTCCGGCGAATCTGCGCAGCGCCATGACATCGAGGCCCGGACCGGTATTTCGAATGCCAAGATCCTCGACGCGATCCGGATCATGGATTTGCATATCGAAGACCCGCTGAGCTGCCAGCAACTTGCGATGACGGTCAACCTGTCGCCGCGCCAGCTGGAGCGCCTGTTCCGGCGTCATTTCAACTGCACGCCCGGCCAGTACTACTTGCGCCTGCGCCTTGAAACCGCGCGCGACCTGTTGCGCCGGACCAGCCGCCCGGTGCTGGATGTCGCTTTGGCCTGCGGCTTTGCCTCCACCTCGCATTTCACCAAATGCTACCGCGAGCGCTTCTTGTGCACACCGACGGAGGAACGTCAGTCCTACCAGTGGGCCAACACCAAGACGACATCCGGGGTCGGCACCGCCACCCCCATGCGGCTGATTGCCAAGTAAGACGCGGCCTGAAAAACCAGTCCTCGAACGCCGCGGTCTTCGCGGCGTTTTTTTGTAGCCCGCCATGGTCATCCCTGACGTAGCGTAGCGAAGATCCGTGATCGGTGAGCCGAGATCTGGCGAAACAAACCGAAGAAGACAGCGAACACAACGTTGCCTCTGTCCCGGCTCGCGCTTCGCTTGGCCGGAATGACATTGGAAAAGGCAAGTCCTTGGCTGCGCCCCCAAGCGCCACGATTTCCCGCCACGAATTCTGCCGGAAAAGCTAGAGCAGGCGCCAAAGCCCCAGTGGAATGAGGTAAAGGCCAAGGGCGAGGATGGCTGCCAGCACGAGCCGGCGGAAACCGGCCTCCGACACTTTCTTGCGCGTGCGCTGTCCAAACCAGACGCCGGACAGGGCCGGTACGACCAGCGCAGCAGAGGCCACGGCTTCCTGGCCTCCCATCAGTCCGAAACCGCCAAGTGAAATGCCGAGCGCCGTCGTCGACAGCAGGAACAAGAGACCCATTGCCTGGATAAGTTCGTCTCGCGTGAGCCCCAGCGCCTGCAGATACATGACACCGGGCACCGTGTAGGACCCCGTCAGTCCCGAAAGGACACCGTTGACCAGCCCGACGACCACTCCAACCGGGACGACCCGGTTTTCCGGAATATGCAGCACCAGCCCTGCAAGCATCGGCACCGCGTAGGAAACCATCAGTATCCCCAGAAGCAGATCGGCGGCGCCTTCCGGCAACTGGGTGAGGATGAAGGTTCCGGCGGCGAGCATCACCACGGCCGACACCAGAAAGGGCCAGAGACGGGGCAAGAGAACCCGCAGGTAACCACCGGACAGGCTTTGCCAGAGGTTGGTCAGGAATGCCGGCCAGAGGATAAGGACCATCGCCTTTTCGACACCGACAAAAACAGTCATCAGGCCAAGCCCGATTGTCGGCAATCCGAAGCCCACAAGCCCCTTGATGAACCCTGCGCTCAGAAACACCAGCACGGCAATCAGTATCAGTCCCGGACCGGCTGCGCCTAAATCCGTCACGCCTTCACCTGTTGCTGCATGGGGTCTCTTGCTTCTTCTATCCGTCGCCCGTGGGCAGAGTGTAGCCTTCGATCAGCTTGTTCAGCTCACCGGATTCACGGCGACGCTGCAGTTCCTCATCAAAGGACTCCAGCATTCTTATACACGGTGTCGCGCGGGAGAACAGGAAATGAACCGTGTTGACAGCCGCAGACCACGGCAGGACTTCGACCTTTCCTTCGACCCCGGCTTCCTGGATCATCATCTCGCCGTCCCGGCGGGCAATGACCAGATAGTCGGCCTTATCCTCTGCCAACAGGTACATGTTGGTCTTGAAGTCGTCGAAGGGTTGCCGATCGATGGACAGTTTGGCAGCCGCATAGGTCTCGAATTCTTCGCCAAACGATGCTCCGAACGGTGCAACGCCCCTCAGTCCCGCAAGGTCTTCAAGCGATGCAGGGCGGATATCCAGGCTGGTGCGGACAAAAACACCGACATCTTCGCGCATGACCGGCAGACTGACGCCGAACTTGGCGAGCCTTTCGTCAGTCAGATAGGCCCCCGCCAGGACGTCGATCTGACCATGCTCAAGCAATGTCAAAAGCCGTTTCCACGGCAGATCCGGCCCCATGACCAAAGGCAAATCCAATGCTGAAAAGATTTCAATTGCAAGGTCGGGAAACACACCGTTGAGGCCGACATCGGCTTCCTGGCGCATGGAAATCGGGTACCAGACACTGGAACCATTCAACTTGACGGAGGAACAGTCATTCGTGTCGGCACGGGCAGCAGAGGACAGCGTCAAAGCCAGGCAAGCAAGACCCGAAACCAGTATTCTCTTTCTCAAATGATTGAAAACACTCATTTTATACCGCTCAAACAAAGCCATGAATGAAGTCAGACAAATCAGTGAAACTTCTTTTGACTAATCGGTCAATCAAAAAAACACGTTTTACGTGTGCATGCGTTGTATTTGCGGTTTCATTTTGACAACGGCATCTGTCGCTCTTGCAAAAATTCACAATAAGATCCCTGCGGTCATTTTCTTTGAAACCTGGAAGATGCTAGCCTTGCCGCATGAGTGCCTCCCCCCTGCCCCGGCTGCCGAATCGTATTGCTCGGCACCTCTTCCTCGAAAGACACGGCCTTGCATCCGCCCCCAAGGGAACCGGAAAAGGCGATGATCTTGCTGCGGTCATAGACCAGATCGGCTTCGTGCAGCTCGACAGCATCAACACTGTCGCCCGCGCACACCACATGATCCTGGCTGCCCGGCGACCAGCCTACAAGGAAAAGAACCTCAAGTTTCTTGCCGAGCGTGACCGGCATCTGTTCGAGCATTGGACGCACGATGCGTCGGTCATACCGACAGAGTTTTTCCGGCATTGGCGCCTGCGCTTCAGCCGGGACAAGGAAAACCTCATCAACAGGTGGCGCAACTGGCACCAGAACGAGTTCGAACGGAAATTCGACGAGATTCTGAACAGGATCAGCGACCATGGTCCGGTTACGTCAGCATCTGTCGGAGAAGACGAGCAACGCAGCAATGGCGGCTGGTGGGAATGGCACCCCTCAAAGGCAGCACTCGAGTTTCTGTGGCGCACCGGCGAATTGTCGGTAACCGGCCGGAACGGATTTCAGAAAGTCTACGACCTGACGGAACGGGTCATTCCGGCGCAGCATCTCAATGCTGCTCATGACTTTGAAGAAACGACAGATTGGGCAGCCCGCTCCGCGCTCGACAGGCTGGGCTTTGCGACCTCCGGCGAGATTGCTGCCTTCTGGGACCTGATCACGCCACAGGAAGCCAAGGACTGGTGCACCACAGCAAAGGCTGCGGGCACGATTACCGAGATTGAAGTTGAGTGTGTCGATGGATCCTGGCGGAAGGTGTTCGCCTATCCGGAAACGCTGGATACGCTTTCCGAGCTTCCAGAACCGCCTTCGCGGGTGCGGATCCTGTCGCCGTTCGATCCTGCACTTCGCGACCGCAAAAGGGCCGAGCGCCTGTTCGGTTTCTACTACCGGATCGAGATCTTCGTTCCCGAGCCGAAGCGCCAATACGGCTACTACGTCTTCCCTGTCATGGAAGGCGACCGTTTGATCGGCCGCATCGACATGAAGGCACTCAGGAGCGAGAACAGGCTTCATGTGCGGGCCTACTGGCCGGAACAAGGCATCAGAGCCTCAAAGGGCCGAGAGGCCAAACTACAGGCGGAGCTGGAACGCACCGCCCGCTTTGCCGGCGTTTCCGACATCACCTACGAACCGGATTGGCAACGGACGGCCCTTTAGCCGTCCGCACCGTTGTTTCCAATGCTGGCCGGTCATCCGGCCAACACCATGGGTCAATCATGTGGTCAGCTCGCCACCCTTTCCAACAGGTGCTTACGGGCCAGAGCGCGTACCTCTTCGAAAGTCCAGTCCTTCACCAGTACGCCATTGCGGTAGACCGTCTGCAACTGATCGGTTCTGCCGCCAACCGCTTCGAGACGAACCGCGCTCAGCACTCCGTTTTCCAGGACCGTCGCCTGCCGACCGGCCTTGGAGGCCTTGCCGGGATCGGTCGCCGGGTTCTTGGAGACATCGCGCCAGGTGCCGTCAGCGGTTTTCATCGCATTTGCCTTCATGGCAAAGCGCATCGTGTCCCGGTTGACCTGCTGCAACAGTCCCCCGCCCATTCCGACGGCGATGTTGTCGACCGACCAATTGCGACGCACCAGTTCTTCCACCAGTTGCCTGATGGTGTCGAGCTTCATGCCGTCACCCTGAATGACGCGAACCGACGGGTGCAAAACGCGCGCACCCTTGCTGTTTTCCGAACCGCCGTAGTGCTGCCAAAGGGTTTCCATAACCTTCAACGGCATTTCGACAGGGTCGCCGGAATCCGGGCGGATGACGACCGTTGCCCCCGATTTCAGCACCTCGTCCTTCAACCGGCCGCACCACAGGTTCTCGACAGCATTGCCGAGATCGTAGCTGTCTGAAACGACCGCCACCAGAGCATTGGGACGGCCAAACTGCACCAGCATGTTCCGGTACGCGTCGACTTCCCGCTCACGGCCCCAACTTGTCATAGTCGAGTGTTCAGCTGCCGGGATCGAAAAACCCGCCACATCCGCGCCGTACCAGGTCATGGCCGCTTCCAGAGCTTCCATGGTGTCGGTGCCGGCAAAGTTGACCAGATGGGCCATGCCGCCAAGAGCGGCGCTTTCGGCAGAAGATACACCGCGCGCGCCAAAATCGTGCAGCTTGAACGGGATCTGGCTGTCCGGATCGTCGGACGTTTCCAGAAGACCGCGATACAGGATCTCCTTGCACTTGAAAGACAACGTCGCAACCGTCGACGGGTACCAGACCGACCGCAACAAGGCGGTTTCCACCCAGGTCGTCAGCCAGGGCATGCGCTCGTCGGTGTTTTCCACCTGCACCAGCGGCACACCACTCGGTGCCAGTGTTCCTTCCGGCAGCGCCTTGATCTCCAGCGGAAACAGGCCACCATGATCTGTCAGGATCTGTTCCCAACCTTCCCGGTTGAAGGGAACGCCATGGGCAGCACAGATCCGATCAGCCGCCGCAATGTCCGATGCCGTGATCGGCTTGAGAAGCACGTCCTTCAGGTAAGTTTGCAGCCCGAAGAACAGGACGCTGTCCGAAAACGGATTTGGCCTTGCTTCCAGGTAAGCAGAAATCCTGCGGGCTTCCGGAGGGTATTGCTTGAAATGCGACTGCTTGTAGCTGTCGGTCGCCAGAAGTGGATTTGTCATTGTGAACTCCTCACGTGACAGGTGCGATTGCCTGCGGGCCTCCCCCGCGGGCGCTGTTACAGGTCCGCCATCAGCTGGATGATGGACCAGTGATCTTCGAAGAACTGCTCGGACTTCAGATCGCCAAGGCGATGCCAATTGGCTGACCTGGCATCGTCACCACCCGTGACTGAAAACAGTTCGCGCCGTTCAGGCAGACGAAACAGAAACGCGTGGGTGATGATGCGGCCACGCAACGACCGGTCAGGATGGTCGAAGACCCTTGTCTTGGTTCCGTCTATGAAAGACGCCAGCATCGCCGGGGGGATTTCTCCCTTGTGGTCGCTGATGGCGGTTTCTTCCTTCAACTCGCGGATCGCGGCATCCTTTATGCTTTCACTGGGATCAAGGAAACCGCCGGGCAGAGCCAGCAACCCCTTGCCGGGAGCCTGGCCGCGCTCGACCAGAAGAATGTTTCCGGACTGGATGACGACGGCATCCACCGTCACGAACGGTCCCCTTCCCCATTGCCCGGGATAGGCATCCAGGTATTCGGCCTCTTCCAGAAGTGCACGAAAGGTCTCCGTCAGAACAAAGGCTTCCAGCCACTCCACCACGCCGGCCGACAGAACCGACCGCGATATGACCGGGATGCGCTGGAACAACTGCCTGCGCACGTCTGTCGACGAGAAGGTGCCGTATTGGCTGGCCAACTGCACATTGCCCCATTCGGGAAACAGCTTGAGATAGTAGCTCGTGCGGTCCTTGCCATAGCCTGCAAGCGCGATCTCGATATCCTGCAAGCCATGCAGAACGACACCGCCCTTGTTGTAATCGGCAAGCACGGTTTCATTAACGGCCCGCTGAACCTCAGCGCACCAGGCAGCATCCGAATAGGGATGATCCGAAACAGGCTTCAGGATCAGACGGCCGGTGGTCAGCTCGTGCTTGAACACCTTTGCGAACATTTCTTCGCGTTCGGCGCAAGTGAATGGATTTCGCGGGGTGCGCGCCTGACCGGAAGACCCGATCAGCACGATCAGCGTATCGACTTGTTCCAGCGCAGATCTGATGACGGCCTCATGGCCGGCATGCAACGGCTGAAAGCGGCCGACAAAAACACCGTAGTTAAATTTGGACATTCGAGCCTCCCTCGAATTTATGGAATGCAGCCGAACTCCTCGGTTGCATCTCATCTAATACTCATTTTGAGCATTAGCAAGAGAATAATGCTCAAAATGAGTATTATTCTCTTGCCGATCCGAAAATTACCGCGATTACGCCGGTGAGATCCCTGCTTGGCGATATGTCACCCCGGAACCAGGGACCTGTTCAACGCGGTAAAATGGGCGCATAATTTCTCTGTTTCGAATGAATGAAACTTGGGAGAATACGATGACCGTCGAACGCGCCATTCTTCTCGTGGTCGGCTTGCTGATACTTGCGTCGGTATTGCTGGCTGTCTACGTCAATCTCAACTGGCTTTGGCTCACCGGAATTCTCGGCGCCCATCTCGTCCAGGCGTCCTTTACTGGACTTTGCCCGGTGGTGATGGTCCTGAAAAAGCTGGGTTTGCCGCAGAAATCCGGCTTTGCCTGAAAGGATGCAACGCCGCCAGGAAAGAAACGCGCGCGAAAAGATCGCCTTCGATCTGATCGAGAGCGATCTTGCGTCACTTGATTGTTGATGTAGCTACTGAAGTTCCCTTCGCCATTCAGTCGGCTCAGGTCCAGCTGAGGACTACCTTGCCGGCTTCGCCTGACTTCATGGCAGCAAAACCTTTTTCGAAATCATCGACACCAAACCGGTGCGTGATGACATTGCGCACGTCCAGACCGTTCTGCAGCATGGCAATCATCTTGTACCAGGTCTCGAAAATTTCCCGGCCGTAAACGCCCTTGATCGTGATCGCCTTGAACACGATGCGTGACCAGTCGACGGGCGACTTTCCAGGCGGGATACCAAGCAGTGCAATTCGCCCGCCCATCACGAGGTTCTCGACCATCTGATCGAGCGCTACCTGACTGCCGGACATTTCCAGGCCGACGTCGAAGCCTTCCTTCATGCCGAGTTTCTTCTCGATGCCTTTCAGATCGTCTCGGGCGACATTGACCGGCACCACGTCGGCCACCTTCGTTGCAAGGTCGAGACGCGCCTGATTGATATCGGTGATAACGACATTGCGCGCCCCGACATGACGGGCAACAGCAGCGGCCATGATGCCGATCGGACCGGCTCCGGTGATCAGAACATCCTCTCCAACCAGATCGAAACTGAGTGCGGTATGAACCGCATTGCCGAGCGGGTCGAGAATGGCGCCGATCTCATCGTCGATCTCGTCCGGCAAAGGCACAACATTGAAAGCCGGCAAGCGCAGATATTCTGCAAAGGCACCCTGCTCGTTGACGCCTATGCCGCGGGTTTCCGGATCCAGATGAAACTTGCCCGCGCGAGACTGGCGTGAGTGCCGTCCGATCAGGTGCCCCTCGCCTGAGCATCGCTGGCCGATTTCTAGGTCGGTCACGTTCTTGCCGAGTTCGACAATTTCGCCGGCGAACTCGTGACCGGTGATCATCGGTACCGGCACGGTCTTCGACGCCCAGTCGTCCCAGTTCCAGATGTGAATATCCGTGCCGCAAATGCCGGTTTTGTGGATCTTGATCAGAACGTCGTCCGGACCGATTTCCGGCACCGGCGCGCGGGTCATCCAGAGGCCCTCCTTCGGTTCGGATTTGGACAGCGCCTTCATCTGGTTGCTGGTCATGACAGAACCCCCGTCGCCTTGCCGGCCTTTTCGAAGGCTTCCAGTGCGCGATCCAGATCGGACCGGGTCAAAGCCGCGTTCATCTGCGTGCGAATGCGGGCCTGACCGCGCGGCACCACAGGAAAGAAGAAACCGGAGACATAGACGCCTTCCTCAAACAGCTTTGCCGCCATTTCCTGGGCCAACTTTGCCTCGCCCAGCATCACCGGAATGATGGGATGCTCACCCGGCAGAAGCGTGAAGCCGAGCGCTTCGAGGCCTGCACGCCAATAGCCGGCATTCTCAAAAAGGTTCTTGCGCAGATCGTCACCCTCTTCTACCAGGCGGATGGCCTCAAGACCGCTCATGACCACTGCCGGTGGCAGGGAGTTGGAGAAGAGATAGGGCCTTGCCCGCTGGCGCAGCAGGTCAATAACCGGCTGAGGCCCGGCAATGTAACCACCAATGCCGCCGCCCAGCGCCTTGCCGAGCGTTCCGGTCAGGATGTCGACATCAACCCCGAAATGCGCCGGGGTGCCCTTGCCCTTCGGCCCCATGAAGCCGGTCGCATGACAATCGTCGACCATCACCACGGCATCATATTGCCTGGCGAGTTCGGTCACCCCCGGCAGGTTGGCCAGATAGCCGTCCATCGAGAAGACACCGTCGGTCGCGATCATGATATGGCGAGCTCCGGCGGCCCGGGCTTCCTTCAGCTTCGCTTCCAGATCCGCCATATCGGAATTGGCGTAGCGATAGCGCTGGGCCTTGCACAGGCGAATACCGTCTATGATCGATGCGTGATTGAGCGCGTCCGATATGATCGCGTCCTCAGGACCGAGTAAAGGCTCGAACAAGCCGCCATTTGCGTCAAAACAGGCCGCGAACAGAATGGAATCGTCCTTGCCAAGAAATTCAGCCAGGCGTTGCTCAAGTTGCCGGTGAATGTCCTGCGTTCCGCAAATGAAGCGCACGGACGCCATGCCGTAACCCTTTGGCTCAAGTGCCTTGCGCGCCGCCTCCTCGAGAGCCGGATGATCGGCCAAACCCAGGTAATTGTTTGCGCAAAGGTTGATAACCTCGCGCCCGCCAACCGTGATCAAACCGCCCTGCGGCGAGGTGATCAACCGCTCGCGTTTGTAGAGCCCTTCGGCCTCGATTTCTCTAAGCGTCTCGGAAATATGCGACAGAAAGGCATCGGACACAGGGTTTCCTCCGGCAAAATGGATATTTCCTCCACTATGCCGGATATTTGTCCGAAATAAAAGATTCGATTTCCGGTATCACGGATTCTTGCAACTACCCTTCCGCAAGATCCAGGCGATCGCATCAGCCTTTCCGGCCAGGAAATATCCGCAGATACTAACGCATTACAGTGACACCCGCCATTCGAAAACCTGCATAGAGCAAGGCAACCCCGGTGCATTTGTTGACGAGACCTACAACCCAGTTCTTCATCTCGCCACGGGTCAGGCGATCCCCCAGAAAGGCATATGCCGTGTAGGATGTCAGGTCGATCAGGAAAGTCGTCATGCCCATGATGAGGATCTGCGGAACAATGGGTGCATTGATGTCGAGAAACTGGGGCAAAATGGCTGCGAAATAGAGCAGTGCCTTCGGATTGGCGAACTCGATCACAAAGCCCTGGGCGAACAACGCCTTCAGGCTGGACTGCCGCCCGGATCGCTTGACACGAATTGCGCCTGCCGGCGTGAAGAGTGCGGTCAGACCCAACCAGACGAGATATCCTACACCAGCCCATTTGATTACCGAGAACACCAGGTTGGAAGCAATGATCAGTGAGGCAATGCCGGTTGCCGAAAGCGCAAAATAAACGGCATTGGCAGACGCAATACCAAAAACGCCACCAAGTGCCCGACGCCCACCATTCCCCGCCCCTTGCGACGCAACGGCCACGGCCGCCGCACCGGGAGAGAAAACCACGACAGCTGTCGTGACAAGAAAGATCAGATAGGTCTCGAACTGCATTGCTTTCTCCTGCGCTCGCCAGATTTGCCGAGAACTGCTGCTTCGCCTAAGCGGCCGCGACAATTTCGATTTCGATCATCCACTCGGGTGTCAGCGTTCGAACCACAATGGCGGTGGTCGGGACGCGTCGGGCGCCCAGTGCCTCCAGTCGTGCGGCCTGGTTCTTTTCGGCATGGTCCGGATCTGAAAGATAACTGGTGACGCGGACGATATTGTCGGTCGTCATGTCCGCTTCAGTCAGGATCCGGCGCAGGTTCGCCCAAACCAGATCGAGCTGCTCTTCCAGGCTCTCTGGAGCCCGGCCGATTACATCAAGCCCCATGGTGCCGCTGACGAAGAGCAACCGCCCTGCACCGGTCACTTCCAGGGCATGCACATAATCCGGTGTTGCCGGGTAAATGCCCTTGTCCGGGTTGATTGTCCGCTCCATCAAGTCGAAGATCCTTCTTCCGAAATCTGTTTCGGAAATGACTGTTCAGACGAACACGATTCACCGCAACAAGGATCTGGCCGAATGAAAACAAATAAAGAGACCATTCAGAAAAACAGCTCTCCCGGCCGCCCCGTGGACGCGTTCGACCGAAGAATATTAGGCGAGTTGGTGCGCAATGCCCGGCAGACCTATGCCGAGATCGGGACCAAGGTCGGGCTGTCCGCACCGGCGGTGCATGACCGGGTAAAGCGGATGATCGCGTCCGGCACCATCTCCTCCACCAACGCCGCCATTGATCCCATGTCTGTCGGCAAACCGTTTCTGGCTTTCGTGCATGTGGATGCCAGCGGATGGGGCAAGAGCGAGCGGATGATGAAGTTGCGGGACTTTCCGGAAGTGGAAGAACTCCATTCCGTCACGGGCGACTGTTGTGTCATCCTGAAGGTGCGGACGGCCAATGCCGACGCGATGGAACGCTTCCTTGCACAGGTCTATGCCCTGCCAGGCGTAAGGGCGACCAGAAGTTATGTGGTGCTGACGACGTATCTCGACCGGCCGGTGCAGGCGGAGGTCACGGAAACCTGGCCTGATGTGCCGCTGCCGGCTGTGTGAAGGTCAAGGAAGCGCTCGCGGCCTTCAGAACTTAATCACCATCAGGATCGCCCGAGCCGGGCCGCCAACGGCTGCAATGCAATGGGGCACGTCTGCGGCGTAGCGAGCCGTGTCCCCTTTTCCGATGACACCTTTGGCCACACCTGACGTGACTTCAAGCTGTCCGTCTTCCGCTATCAGTTGCTCCCGCGTTCCACGTTCGTGCGGTTTGCTGTCGAGCTTTCCATCTGCCGCGAATATCAGCTCATAGATTTCGAACCGGCCTGTGTCCTGAGGCGGTGACAGGATGCGGATCTTGCAGCCGTCTCCCGCCCTGTCGAGCGCCGGGGTCTGATGTTCGTGCACGATCTCGACCCGATCCTCGGCTGCCTCCTCCCCCAGAAGACCTGCAAAGTCGACATTCAGGGCCCTGGTCAGATTGAGCAGGGTCGCGACAGTCGGGTTGGACTCCCCGCGCTCGATCTGGCTGACCATGGAGCGGGAAACGCCGGAGAGCTTTTCAACGGCCTCGAGCGAGAGCCCCTGGGCGCGCCGCGCTTTCTTGAGGCGGGCCGGCAAACGGGAGAGAATGTCTGAATCTGTCATTACGGAACTAAAATCCGTTTCGCCAGATATTGCAATTTACTTTTCCCGTCATCCAACTGTCACAAATCATGTAAGCTTTCTCTCGGCCAGGACCTGAAAACAGGAATGGCCATCGTCTTCCGGGGGGAACACATGAAAGCGATACCACGTCTATATTTTGCCACGGCCGCACTCTTTGCCCTGATCGGCATGGCCTGGGGCATCCACATGTCCGCGACCACTGATCACACACTTGCGCCAGCGCATGGGCATCTCAACCTGATCGGCTTCGTGATGATGGCCGTCTTTGGTGCCTACTACGCCCTTGCACCAAAGGCTGCCGCCTCGCGCCTTGCGCTCATCCACTACGGATTGTCGGTTCTCACCGTCATCGTACTGGTGCCCGGGATCGTATTTGCGATCAACGCCGAAGGGGAAATCATGGCCAAGGCCGGCTCTGTTCTGGCGGTTCTGAACATGCTGGTTTTTCTCGCAACTGTGCTGCGCAACCGCGCCGATTGAATTGCCGTCGCTTCCGGGGCGCATCCTGTCGCTTTCGGAACATTTGCTGCACCGCCCTCTCCCATAGCGTTCCGGCACAAGTCGGGGCGGTGCAAAACCGCATCCGGAAAACAAGAAATCGGAAACGCTTCGGAGAGAGAACCCATGGCCAGCGATATTGAAATTGCCCGTGCAGCCAAGATGAAACCCATTCAGGAGATCGGCACACGGCTGAATATTCCCGAAGACTCTCTCCTGCCCTATGGGCGCACCAAGGCCAAGATTTCCGCCGACTACATTGCCAACCTCAATGGCCGCAAAAGCGGCAAGCTGATTCTGGTGACGGCGATCAACCCGACTCCGGCCGGCGAAGGCAAGACGACCACAACGGTCGGTCTTGGCGACGGCCTCAACAGGATCGGCAAGAACGCGATGATCTGCCTGCGCGAACCTTCGCTCGGCCCCTGTTTCGGCATGAAGGGCGGCGCAGCCGGCGGCGGCTATGCGCAGGTCGTCCCGATGGAAGACATCAACCTGCATTTCACCGGAGACTTCCACGCCATCACCTCGGCCCACAACCTGCTCGCCGCCCTGATCGAGAACCACATCTACTGGGGCAACGAACTGGGCATCGACATTCGCCGCGTGGTCTGGCGCCGGGTTATGGACATGAACGATCGCGCACTGCGTTCCATCGTCTGTTCGCTTGGTGGCATTGCCAACGGCTTTCCGCGTGAAGCAGGGTTCGACATCACCGTCGCCTCCGAAATCATGGCCATCCTCTGCCTGGCCACCGATCTCGAAGATCTGCAGAAGCGGCTCGGCGACATCATCGTTGCCTACCGGCGCGACCGCACGGCGATCACCGCGCGCGAACTGGAAGCAGACGGCGCCATGACCGTGCTGCTGAAAGAAGCAATGCAGCCGAACCTGGTGCAGACGCTGGAAAACAATCCCGCATTCATTCACGGTGGCCCTTTCGCCAACATCGCACACGGCTGCAACTCCGTAGTTGCTACCCAGACAGCCCTGAAGCTGGCCGACTATGTGGTGACGGAAGCTGGCTTTGGCGCAGATCTCGGTGCCGAGAAGTTCTTCGACATCAAATGCCGCAAGGCAGGCCTCAGCCCGGATGCGGTTGTCATCGTCGCAACCATCAAGGCCTTGAAGATGAATGGCGGCGTTGCCAAGGAAGACCTCGGCAACGAGAACGTCGAGGCCGTGAAAAAAGGCTGCGCCAACCTTGGCCGCCACATCGAGAACGTCAAGCAGTTCGGTGTTCCGGCAGTTGTGGCCATCAACCACTTCACAGCAGACACGGAAGCGGAAGTTCAGGCCGTGCGGGATTACTGCGCCGAATTCGGCGTTGAAGCGATCCTGGCGACCCATTGGGCCAACGGCTCCGCAGGCACCGAAGAACTTGCCACCCGTGTGGCAGCCCTTGCCGAAAGCGGCGCGGCGCAGTTCGCACCGCTCTACGACGACAGCCTGTCCCTGTTCGAGAAGATCGAAACCATCGCAAAACGGATCTACCGGGCAGACGAAGTTCTGGCAGACAAGTCTGTGCGCGACCAGCTCAAGCGTTGGGAAGCCGACGGGTTCGGTCATCTGCCGGTCTGTATGGCCAAGACCCAGTATTCCTTCACGACAGACCCGCAGCGCCGAGGCGCCCCGACCGGCCACAGCCTGCCGGTTCGTGAAGTCCGCCTGTCGGCAGGGGCTGGCTTCATCGTGGTGATCTGCGGGGAAATCATGACCATGCCCGGCCTGCCGCGCGTGCCGTCAGCTAACCACATCAAACTGGACGAAAAAGGTCAGATCGAAGGTCTGTTCTGAGCATTCGGAATTGATGCCGAATACCAGAAAAGGCGGGTCTCAGGACCTGCCTTTTTTTGTGTGGCGTGTGGCCAACGGTCTCTCAGCCTGCGGCGGAATGACATCGCTTCAAACGCTACACAAGAGGAACTGAAACGGCATGGATGCCACGGTCGAGCCATGGCATGACGAAGACAAGGAAAAGATGGAGCGGTTTGCCTGCCAACAAATTGCATAATCCATCAAAGAAAGTACCAATCCGTCACTTCCTCCGTCATTGCAGGGCTCGACCCTGCAATCCATACCGAAACATCGCCTCGAACGAAGGCCGCACTTGCGTAAGTCAAACAGCGTGGATGCGATGGTCGAGCCACGCATGAAGAAAGTTGAGATTTTGGCTAGTCAGCGCGGTGTGGGTTTCGGCCGAGCAGTACGAGCCCGATCGCAGCCAACAACAGGGAAATGCCCGAGAAGACGGTCCGTGTCTGGTTCCACACCTGCCAAGGCTCGGAATAGGACCGCCAGAGCATTGCCGCTTCATTCAGGTTTTTCGGGATCGCTGCCTCAGCAAGCTCGAGGTTCATCGGCACGTTGACCAGGAACGTCAGCATGATGCCACCCAGCGCATAGACGATTGCTCCACCTACAAAGGCGACCCCGGCTGCGCGCCGGCCAGACAACAGGCTGAAGACCCCGGAAAGAGCAAGAACGAAAGGCGTGCCGAAGAAAGCGGGCGCAAAAACGGCGTTGCGGACAGACGCGTTCATGGCCTGCATGGCTGCTATCGCAATGCGAGGATCAGTGGCATCCAGGCCCCACATGGTTGAGCAGACCCAGGCATAGAAGAAACCGAAGATGGCCCCGGCAAAAACAAGCGCCAGGAGACCGGTTCCAAGTGCAAGTCGATACATCCCAAACTCCAAAACCGTAATTAAGTGTACGGATTGTAATTTCCGTAACATCGATTACGGTTTTGAGCAAGCGACGGAGAGAACGACATGCGGGCGGAAGCCAGGGAACGACGGAAAGCATCCATAGAAGCGGCGGCGATCGAATTGCTGCTGGATCAGGGCTATGACAACCTGTCGATGCTGGCAGTCGCAAAAAAAGCAAAGGCCTCCAACGAAACGCTCTACCGTTGGTATGGAGACAAGACCGGGTTGTTCAGCGCCCTGGTGGATCGCAATGCAGAAAACATTCGCCAGTCACTTCGAGAGTGTATCGAAAACAACCCGTCTCCCACCGAAGCACTGCGGAACTTCGGCCGACGTCTCCTGGGCGTTCTTTCGAACCCGGCCGCAATCGCTCTCAACCGTGCAGCTGCCGCCGACACGACCGGCACGCTTGGAACTGCCCTCGCGCAAAGCGGTCGCGACGCGATCAGGCCGCTCGTAACCGACCTTGTCGCGAAGGTTCAGGGCGACGGACTGCTGACAGGCCTCGAGACGGAAACCGCGGCGGAAATCTATCTGTCCCTGCTGATCGGCGATCTTCAAATCCGGCTGGTGACACGCGCCGTGGCTGAATGGTCGGAAAACGACATCGACGCCCGTGCGGAAACCGCCTGGCAGGGCGTGAAGCTTCTTTCGGCAGGCAGCGCCACTGCCTTCTCGTAAGTTTAGACAGCTACAAACATTTCCCGTCACCGTACAAAATTGACATTGAACGGCCTGGCTTGATTTCCCTGTCGCGTAAACGACTAGCCGTGTCGCTTTGGAGATATCGGCGAATCCGGCTTGAGGCATAAGGTTTTGCACTAAGTTGATGGCCGTTGTGCCTGGTTGGAGCTGCCCATGTCTGACGAAGACGATATTGATCTCGCCTCCCTTTCTGACGACGAACTTGTCGAGCAGATGCATGACGACCTCTACGACGGTCTTCAGGAAGAAATCACGGATGCCGTGAACATCCTTCTGGAACGCGGCTGGGTACCTTACGACATCCTGACCAAGGCCCTTGTCGAAGGCATGCGGATCGTCGGCGTCGACTTCCGCGATGGCATCCTGTTCGTTCCCGAAGTGCTGCTTTCCGCCAACGCCATGAAAGCCGGCATGGGCATCCTGCGTCCGCTGCTGGCGGAAACCGGTGCGCCGAAGGTTGGCAAGATGGTCATTGGCACCGTGAAGGGCGACATCCACGACATCGGCAAGAACCTTGTCTCGATGATGATGGAAGGCGCCGGCTTTGAAGTGATCGACATCGGCATCAACAACCCTGTCGAAAACTACCTTGCGGCCATTGAAGAGCATCAGCCGGACATTCTCGGCATGTCAGCTCTACTGACCACCACCATGCCCTACATGAAGGTCGTGATCGACGAAATGAAGGCCAAGGGCATCCGGGACGATTATATCGTGCTCGTTGGCGGTGCACCGCTGAACGAGGAATTCGGCGAAGCCGTCGGTGCTGACGGTTATTGCCGCGACGCGGCCGTTGCTGTGGAAATGGCGAAAGATCTGATCGCTCGCCGCCACAACATGCTGGCCAACAAGGGCTGACGGCAATGTTCAAGGAGGCTGCCGAAATGTTGGTGGGCGAGCCTCTCTTTCCGGTTGAAACGGATGGGAGCGCGGACGACAAGGCCGGCCGCGTTCTTGTTATTGCCTGCGGGGCTCTGGCACGCGAAATCGTCGCCATCCGCGAAAAGAACCGCCTCGATCATCTCGACATCACCTGCCTTCCGGCGAAGCTTCACAACTCGCCGGAAAAGATCCCTGATGAAGTCCGCCGGGCCATCCTCAAGAATGCGGACACCTATTCCGACATTCTGATTGCCTACGGCGATTGCGGAACCGGTGGCCTGCTCGACAAGGTGCTGGAAGAAACCGGCGCGAGACGCATCGATGGCGCACACTGCTATGCCTTCTTCACGGGGATAGACGAATTCGACCAGATGGAAGACGACCAGCTCGGCACCTTCTACCTGACCGACTTCCTGGCCCGTCACTTCCAGACCATGGTCATCGAACCACTCGGCCTCGACTGGCACCCGCATTTGCGGGACATGTATTTCGCTCATTACACCCGTGTTCTTTACCTTGCGCAGACCGATGACCCTGCCCTTGAGGATGCGGCGCGGCGCGCGGCGGACCGGCTGGGTCTGCCGTTTGAAATGCGCCGAACCGGGTATGGATTGCTTCAGCCGTTTCTGGACAAGGGCCAGACGGACTGAGCGTCGCAAAATAGCATCCGGACAAGTCGGTTTTTCACGTGATGATGCCGCTATCAGGCGTCCTGGATCAGCCAGCTTTCGGCAAACATGTTTCTCAGGAGGAAAGTCCGAGAATGGCGCAGAAAATCATCGTTTATTGGCGGGACATCCCGGCACAGATCCTGGTGAAACAGGGGCGCAAATCCGCCCGACGGGAACTGCCGGCCATGTTCATGGAAGCCATTGATGCCTGCGCGATGCGGATCGGAGCGAAGGACAGCGACGCCTACATGGCGGAGTGGCGCCGGACAGACCCGGTCTCCGTCACGGACGACCTGGAAACGGAAGCGGACGCAGCCCTGACCGACCTGGTCTCGGCCTATCCGAAAGAGAGACTGAAAACCCTGCTCGCAAATGGAGGCTCGGAACATGACTGATCAGCGCCTGTTGGCCAATGGGCGGCTTCCCGCCTCTACCGAAATGTCTCCCAAGCAGGTGGTCGAAAAGACCGAGCTTCTGGAATTTATTCCGGCGGGCACGCAGGTCTATGTCACGGATCTGGGCAACTGCTCGGAAGACATGATCGTCGATGCCGCACGCATCCTGCGCGACAACAAGCTGACCGCCGTTCCGCATATGGCGGCCCGCAGGTACGCCAGCCGCGAGGACTTCGAGCGCCGCATCACGCGTCTGACCCAGGAAGCAGGTGCGACCGAGGTTCTGGCCATTGCCGGTGAAGCAGAAAAAGCCGGCCCCCTCACCTCATCCGTCGCTCTTCTGGAGACGGGCCTCTTCGACAAGCTCGGCATCAAGAAGATCGCCGTTGCAGGTCACCCGGAAGGCGCACCGGACATCAAGCCGGACGTCATCAAGAGCTTCCTGCAGCGCAAGCACGAACTTGCCCGCGAAAGCGATGCGGAATTCCGCATTGTCACCCAGTTCGGTTTCGATCCGCACCGCGTCAGCCTGTGGCTGGACGAGCTGCGCGAATGGGGCAACGAGTTCCCGGTCCATGTCGGCGTTGCCGGTCCGGCAAAGATGACGACCCTGCTGAAATATGCTGCTTTTGCCGGTGTTGAAAATTCCTTCAACTTCCTGAAGAAGCGCGGCGGTGCTGTCGTCTCCATGCTGTCGGGCTACGATCCTGACACGATGGTCGATCCGCTGGAGACCCGCGTCACCAGCCAGCCGAACACCCAATTGGCCCAGATTCACGCCTATCCCTTCGGCGGTATCCAGAAAACCGCCGAGTGGCTGCACAGCCGCGGGAGCTGGTCTTTTCAAACCTCGTCTTCAATCCTGACTGCCAATGAGAGCGCATAAATGACCCGCACTGTTGTCGCGTCCGCCACCAAGGAAATCGTTATCGGTTTCGATCAGCCGTTCTGCGTGATCGGCGAGCGGATCAACCCGACCGGCCGCAAGAAGCTGGCGGCGGAAATGGCCGAAGGCAACTTCGAAACCGTCAAGGCCGATGCGCTGGCCCAGGTGGCTGCAGGCGCGACCATGCTTGACGTCAACGCAGGCGTGACAGCGGTCAACCCGAACGAGACCGAACCGCCACTCCTCGTCAAAACTCTTGAGATAGTTCAAGAACTTGTCGACGTTCCCTTGTCTATCGATTCATCCGTGACCGCCGCCATCGAGGCCGGCCTCGCGGTTGCCAAGGGCCGTCCGCTGGTCAACTCCGTGACCGGTGAAGAAGAGAAGCTGGAAGCGATCCTTCCGCTGATCAAGAAATACAACGTGCCGGTGGTGGCGATCTCGAACGACGAGACCGGTATCTCCGAAGATCCGGACGTTCGTTTCGAAGTCGCCAGGAAGATCGTTCAGCATGCTGCCGACTATGGCATTCCCGCACACGACATTGTCGTGGACCCGCTGGTGATGCCGATCGGCGCCATGGGCACCGCAGGTCAGCAGGTGTTCCGGTTGCTGCGCCGTCTGCGTGAAGAGCTGAAGGTCAACACGACCTGCGGCCTTTCCAACATCTCCTTCGGCCTGCCGCATCGCCACGGCATCAATGCCGGTTTCATTCCGATGGTCATCGGTGCCGGCATGACCTCCGCGATCATGAACCCGTGCCGCCCGCAGGAAATGGAAGCCGTACGTGCGGCGAACGTGCTCAACGGCACTGACCCGAACTGCTCGGAATGGATCATGACCTACCGTGATCATCAGCCTGCCGCTGCAGGTGCGGTTGCAGCACCTGGTGAAGGTGGTGCGTCTGCTGGCGGTCGCCGCCGCGGTGGACGCGCGGCCCGTCGGTCCGCCGGCTGAGCCCAGATGTCATAACACGTTTGCGGTTCTCTCCCCTTCCGCAAACAGGGTGGCTTTTCACCAGTTTCAGGATGGAATCTCCACCCCAATCCCCTCCCTTTAATAGGGAGGGGTTTTGCGTGTCGAGGGGCACGTTTCAAATCGCGGGATCCGCGTCATTTTCACGATGGCTCCGGCTTTCGCAGGTTCAGATAAAAACTCCCTCCTCCTTGTGAGTGAAGGGTCAAGGGTGGGCTTCGTCCCCGTAGTGTTTCAAAACCGGTAGTGGCAGATCGCAGACATGACCGAGACCGTCAAACAAGCCAAAGTCGTTTTCCAACCCAGTGGGCGCCGTGGAACCTTTCCTGTCGGTACGCCCCTGCTCGACGCTGCCCGCTCGCTCGGTGTCTATGTGGAGTCGGTATGTGGCGGGCGCGGCATTTGCGGGCGCTGCCAGATTTCCATCTCGGAAGGCACTTTCGCCAAGGAAAACCTGACCAGCGCAGCTGAAAACCTGGAAGGTGCCACCGAAGCGGAAACCCGCTATGCGACCTTGCGCAACCTGCCCGCCGACCGGCGCCTTTCCTGTCAGGCAAAAATCCTGGGCGATCTGGTTATCGATGTCCCGACCGATGCCCAGACCAACCGTCAGGTTGTGCGCAAGCGCGCGGAAGCCCGCAACATCGAAGCCGACAGCCCGATCTCGCTGGTATCCGTCTCGATCGCCGAACCGGACATGGAAACGCCGCGCGGCGATATCGACCGGCTGCGAGAGGCGCTGATTGCCGAGACCGGCATTGCCGACCTCACGATCGACCCGGTTCTGCTGCCACGGGTCCAGACAATCCTGCGCAAGGGCAATTGGCAGGTAACCGCGGCAATACACGAAGACAGAGGCGTGCTGCCGACACTCGTGGCGCTCTGGCCCGGAGAAAAACCTGCGGTCTACGGCCTTGCCGTCGACATTGGCTCTACCACCATCGCAGCCCACCTTTGCAACCTACAGAACGGGCGCACAGTCTCGTCCGCAGGCACCTCCAACCCGCAGATCCGCTTTGGCGAGGATCTGATGTCGCGGGTGTCCTATGTCCAGATGAACCCGTCCAAGCTGCCGGATCTCACAAAGGCCGTGCGCGATGCCATCAACGCGCTGATCGGCAAACTGGTCGGCGATGTCGGCGCAGAGCGCACGGATGTGCTTGATGCGACCTTTGTCGGCAACCCGGTCATGCATCATCTGTTCCTCGGTATCGATCCGGTGGAACTTGGCGGCGCTCCCTTCGCGCTCGCAGCCTCCGACGCCATGGTTTTGAACGCGCGCGATCTGGATCTGGAACTGAACCCGGGTGCACGTGTCTACATGCTGCCCTGCATCGCCGGCCATGTGGGTGCCGATGCAGCTGCTGCAACGCTTGCAGAAAGCCCTTACAAGCTCGACGAGATAACGCTGCTTGTCGATGTTGGTACCAATGCGGAAATCGTGCTGGGTAACCGGAACCGGCTGTTGGCAGCGTCCTCTCCGACCGGCCCTGCGTTCGAGGGCGCCGAAATCTCGTCCGGCCAGCGCGCGGCACCAGGTGCAATCGAGCGCATCCGCATCGACAAGGAAACGCTTGAGCCTCGCTTCAAGGTGATTGGTGTCGACGAATGGTCGGATGAAGAAGGCTTTGCCGAAAAGGTCGACACTGTCGGCGTTACCGGCATTTGCGGCTCCGGCATTATCGAGGCGGTTGCCGAAATGTATCTGGCGGGCCTCATCACGGAAGACGGTGTTATCGACGGCTCGATGGCGGAACGGACATCGCGCGTCAAATCCACCGGCCGGACCTTCTCCTATCTGATTGCTGACGACGGGGTCGAAATATCGATCCTGCAGACGGACATTCGCGCGATCCAGCTCGCCAAGGGTGCGCTTTATGCCGGTGTCAAACTTCTGCAGGACAAGCTCGGCACCTATGATCTGGACCGCATTCGCCTTGCGGGGGCCTTCGGCAGCTACATCGACCCAAAGTACGCGATGATCCTAGGCCTTATACCGGATTGCCCGCTGGACGGTGTCTCCGGCGTCGGCAACGCTGCCGGGACAGGCGCTCGGATGGCTTTGCTCAACCGCGGCTACAGGCGCGAGATCGAGCAGACGGTGCGCGATATCGAAAAGATCGAGACCGCTCTGGAACCCAAGTTCCAGGAGCATTTCGTCAATGCAATGGCCTTGCCCAACAAGGTCGATCAGTTCCCCCACCTTCGAGCTGCCGTCGAATTGCCGGTACGCAAGGAGGCTGACGCGGGGTCGGATGCAGCCGGCGGCGAGCGCAGGCGGAGACGCCGCCGGGGTTGACGGTGTTGTTCCTTCGACTAGCAAGCATGAACGGGCGGCAGATTTGCTCTGCCGCTACTGATCCCAGAAATACTGCTCGCGCATACGCCGCCAGATCTTTTCTCCCACAAGGCAGTCATATGGCTCTTCGAAGGTGAATTGGGCCGGGATGACTTGTGGCTCGGGCGGCTTGACGCCGCCGATCTCGAGGATCAGCTTGCGACGAACGGCTTCGGGAAACTGTTCCCAGTCGTTCACCGGTATGACGAAGCTGGCGGGCCCGCCGATGACGCAGCGCTGATAGTAGACGTCCAGGTCCGGAATGTTGAACTGGAAGCCCATGCCACCAGTAGTCATCAGCGGCAATCCATTGATCACCAGACCGGCCTCCACGGCAGCATCGCGTGCCTGGACCACAGGTGCTCCCTGGTTGTTGGGACCATCCCCTGAAATGTCGATCACGCGGCGGTCTGCCTTGAAAGGTGCATCGGCGAGGAGAGCCGAAGCATGCCAGATTGCGCCGGAAATCGAGGTTCGGCGCTGGCCGTAGGTGCTGTCCGCCAGAACCTTGTCGGCGAACTCCTGGGCATCTTCCACGCCCTCGATCACCGACCACCCGACAATTTCGCGCGCATGGCTTTCGTTGGCCCATTCGAACATCATGAGAGCGATCCGGCCGTGAGCCCCGTACCCGATCGCCCGCACCACTTCCGGGCTGGCGATGGCGGCAGCATATCCGCGGCGCTGGATCTGGAGTTCTTCAGGCGACATGGAGCGGGAGACATCGACAGCAAGGACCAGAGCGACATCGACCTGTTCCTGCGCAAGCGCGGGACCGAGAGGTGCCAGCAGCAAGGCGACTGCACCTGCAAGTGAGCGGACTTCGGAAAGCCTCCACATGCCGAAAGGATAACCGAAACCGAAAGAACCGCCAGCGACTTGACGCATCGTCAGATAAACCATCTGTGATCGGCGGCAGCCACCAGCCGATCGGACACTTTCGCCGCCCTGCCCGCGTCGGCTATAACATCGGCAAAGCAAATCTTCAGGGAGCGTTCCATGTCTGAAACCGCCGCAAATGACGAGATCCAGAAACCGATGCTCGCAACGCTTCTTCATGAAGGCGTTTACCGGATCGTGATGCAGCGGCCGGAGCGGATGAACGCTCTTTCGAGCGAGATGATGACCGCTCTAGCCGGTGAACTTCAGAAGGCGGCCGAGGATCCTGCAGTGCGTGTTGTCCTGCTCGGTGCAGAAGGCAAGGTCTTCTGCGCTGGCCACGACCTGAAGGAACTAACCGCAGCGCGCGGTGAAGCGGATGGTGGCAGGGCCACCTACGAGCGGATCATGCGCCAGTGTTCGGATCTGATGCAGCAGATTGTGCGCCTGCCCAAGCCTGTGATCGCCGTGGTAACAGGTGTTGCGACCGCAGCCGGTTGCCAACTGGTTGCCTCCTGCGACCTTGCCATCGCTACCGACACGGCCACCTTCTGCACGCCAGGCGTCAATATCGGCCTCTTTTGCTCCACGCCAATGGTTGCGCTCTCGCGCAATGTTGCGCCTAAACAGGCCATGGAGATGCTTCTGACCGGTGAAAGCATCGACGCATCCACCGCGAAGGATTTCGGCCTGATCAACCGCATCGTCCCGCGTGACTACCTGGAGCAGGTCGTCCAGAAATACGCGGAATCGATCGCCTCCAAGTCTGCCAAGACCGTAAAGATCGGCAAGGAAGCCTTTTACCGTCAGCTGGAAATGCCGTTGTCGGAAGCCTATGATTTCGCAGCACAAACCATGGTCGAGAACATGATGGCCCGGGATGCGGAAGAAGGCATCAACGCCTTTCTGCAAAAACGCAAACCAGAATGGACGGACAGCTGATCCGCCCTGCCGTTTGGAGGCAACAAGGATAAGACATGGCTGAAGCCGGTTATTCCGGACGTCCGCTCTCCGCAAAATTGGGGCTGAAACCGGGAATGATCTGCTGGCGTCACCGGATGCCGGAAGACATTTCCGCCTTGCTGCAGACACAGGCCCCTGGCGCGGTCATTCGTGCCGCGCCGGAACCGGGTGTTGAATGCGCTCATGTGTTTGTCACCGAACGGGTTGAGCTGACTGGACTACTGGAAACCTTGCGAGTCCTGCTGGCCCCGGACGGCATGATTTGGGTTTCCTGGCCCAAGAAGGCCAGCAAGCTACCGACCGACGTCACCGAAGACACCATCCGCGAGCTTTGCCTGCCGATGGGGCTTGTGGACGTAAAGGTTTGTGCCGTTGACGGCATCTGGTCCGGTTTGAAACTGATGATCCGCAAGGAATTCAGGAAAGAACAGGCGGCAAAGCAGGCCTGAGACTCTCCTGTCAACTCACCGTATTACCACTGCGGTTCCATATCATTTCAGCGGCAGGAAGATATCGGTTTGCGCTTCATGCTCCGGAACATCCGGAAAGAAGCTGAGGCGTTGAACGAACAGCGGAAAGTCCCGCAGCTCCTCGCCACTTCGTGGCAGCCAGTCGCGATAAAGGGCGCGGATTGTTTCTTCAGCTAAGTCGAGCGGACCGGAATGCCTGATTACGGCGCAGCGTCCTGCGGGCAACGTTGCGGCTACCACGCCCTCCGCATTCTCTTTGAACTGTCCTGCTACAGCGCAGCAAATGCCGAACCGGTATTCTTCAGGCAGCGCCGTTCTGGGATCGTCAAAGAGTATATTGAACGTCGCGCTACTGGAGGGAGGGCTTGCATTTGCCTTGCGCCAGGCAATGAAGCGTCTGACGGATGCGGGCACCTCTTGCGGTGACCCGCGATGCTCAAGCAGGGCGACGGGTATTTCAGGAAAATCGATGATCCGGACGGCCGAGACATCAAGATGCTGATCCGACATGAACTGTCCTTTCAAATTCAGCAATGGGTCATAGGTTCTGTGCCAGACAGACCAGTCGGGCGTTGATCGGAAAGCCGAAGGGCTTTGCCCAAAATCTCGTTTGAACGCACGTGAGAAGCTCTCGAGATTTTCGTAGCCCGCATCGTAGGCAATCTCAGTGACCGGCAGCTCCACCCTGAAAGCGAGCTGCTGTCCTGCGCGTTTCAACTTCAGGAGCCGCCGGTATTCTGCAACTCCGAGGCCAAAGAAGGCCGAGAACTGACGCTGAAAGTGAAACTTCGAATAGGCGGCCACCCCCGCAAGCGCAGGAACGTCAAGCGGACCATCCAGCGACCGGTCGATCGTTTCCAGCACCTTTTGGAACCGCTTCTTCAACTCACTCATAAAACGCCGCCTTCCGTATGCCTGTTTAGCCTCTGCCGTTTACCGGTTTGCCGCTTATCGCGCCTGACCGCCCCTGCGCAGTTTCACAATTCTTCGAGGCGGACCGGTCTGCGGCAGAAGGCCCCTTGCAGGCAGGTGTCATTTCGCATTGGATAGCGCGACAAATCTGAGGATCTCCATTCCATGAATCACGACACTTATCCGGACGCCTACATCAAGGGTATTCTCGACGAGGTGAAAACCGTCGCCATGATCGGCGCGAGTGCCAACAATGTCCGGCCGTCCTATTTCGTGCTGAAATACCTTTTGTCCAAGGGATACGAGGTCTGGCCCATCAATCCCGGTCAGGCAGGCAAGGAGATCCTGGGACAGAAGGTCTATTCCTCGCTCGACGAATTGCCTGCGGTTCCCGACATGATCGACATCTTTCGCAATTCCGAAGCGGCAGGCGTTATCGTCGACGACGTTATTGCCAGCGGCATGTTGCCCAAAGTCATCTGGATGCAATTGACCGTGCGCCACGACGAAGCGGCAGCAAGAGCCGAAGCTGCCGGTATCAAGATGGTGATGAACCGCTGCCCCAAGATAGAGTATGGTCGACTGTCAGGTGAAATCGGATGGGCAGGTGTCAATTCGCGTACGCTTTCCTCCAAGCGCCCTGCTCTGAAAGCAGGGTTTCAGCATCGCGGGCTTTCTGGGGAAAAAGACAGCTAATTTTCCCCATTGCATCAGCTTCGCACAATGCTCGCCGGATAGCTCGTTAGTCGAGATACCGCCGTCCGGAAGCCAACCGGATGCCATCAGTAGCGTGAGGCAGCATGACCCAGGACCCGACCCTGTTTACCGCATTTGAATGGGTTCTCATGGCTATGGCAGCTCTGGTTGCCTTGCTGCTGTTCGCATTCGTGCACAAGGCCGAACACGGATCCCCCTTCGCCCACCGTGACGAGACCTGGGCGCGAGAGCAGGCACAATCCGGCGAGCGGGAACAGAAGGGCGGCTGAACCGAAATCAATGTATACACCCCCACTTCTACCCCTGCGTGTTTCTGCTATACTTCGGGACTTCAGGGATGGGGTTTTGATCTGCGTTCAGGCGAATTTGCGCCTTTAACGACAGATACATGGGGGCAATACTAATGATATTCGCGCTCGCGACTGTCGCGTTCGTCGTCTGTATCGCGGTACTGATTCATCTGCAGAAACCATCTGCAAACGGCCCGCGCGCAACCAGGCGCACAAAAGACGATGCAACCGACAAAAGCTGACAATTTTAAGTTCAATTTATAAGAGCTTTCGCTCAATTTGCTCCGAATGCCGATGAATTTCTTTCCACTTTCTCCATAAGAGATCGTTAACCTTTTGCCTCGCATCCAAGTTTTCGAACCGGGAGGAAGGCCGCTGTGTTTGCAGTCTTCGGAGATACGACATTTCTGGCATGGAGCCTGCCACTGCTGGCGGCGGCACTGCTTTTTGGTGTCTATTTCGGTGTGAAGCTGGAGAACCGGAAGGACCCTTCCGACCAATAGGCAGACATGCCCCACCCTGGCAGGAGGCAAAGGCCACCAATCCTGCCTAACGCTTTGACATACATAATTTCCTTTAGATCACAAAACCGCAAAATCGTTCTTTGACCTGCCCTGCTCCTTCGGTCAAACTGGCCGCCAATCCAACAGGGAGGTCATTTAATGAGCGAAAATATTCCAGGTTTTTCCACTCTCGCGATTCACGCTGGCGCAGCGCCGGATCCTTCGACAGGCGCGCGGGCGACACCGATTTACCAGACGACCTCGTTCGTTTTCGACGATGTCGATCACGCTGCTTCCCTGTTCGGGCTGCAGGCCTTCGGCAACATTTACACACGCATCACCAATCCGACGACGGCTGTTCTGGAGGAGCGCGTTGCGGCGCTTGAAGGCGGTACCGCCGCACTTGCGACAGCTTCCGGTCATTCGGCTCAGCTTCTGTGCTTCCATACCTTGATGCAGCCCGGCGACAACATCGTGGCCGCAAACAAGCTCTATGGCGGCTCCATCAACCAGCTGAACCACTCCTTCAAGAGCTTCGGTTGGGGCGTGAAGTGGGCCGACCCTGCGGACATGTCGTCCTTCGAAGCGGCGATTGACGACCGCACGCGCGCGATCTTCATCGAGAGCCTGGCCAATCCCGGCGGAATCGTTGTCGACATCGAGGCGATTGCGGCAATTGCAAAGGCAAAGGGTGTGCCGCTGGTGGTCGATAACACCATGGCAACGCCATACCTGTGCCGACCGATCGAACACGGTGCTGATATCGTTCTGCACTCGCTGACCAAATTCATGGGCGGTCACGGCAATTCCATGGGCGGCATCATCGTCGACGGCGGCAGCTTTGACTGGTCTGCCAGCGGCAACTATCCGCTGCTGTCCCAGCCCCGGCCGGAATACCAGGGTATCGTCCTGCACGAGACCTTCGGCAACTTCGCCTTTGCCATTGCCTGCCGTGTGCTTGGTCTGCGCGACCTTGGACCGGCCATCTCGCCCTTCAACGCTTTCATGATCCTGACCGGCATCGAAACCCTGCCGCTGCGCATGCAGCGTCATTCTGACAATGCCAAGAAAGTCGCGCTTCACCTCGCCGCCCACGACAAGGTCAAATGGGTGTCCTACGCAGCCCTGCCGGAAGACAAGCACCACGCCCTGCAACAGAAGTACATGCCAAAAGGCGCCGGCGCCGTGTTCACCTTCGGCGTTGAAGGCGGTTATGACACAGGTGTCGCCCTGGTGAGCAAGGTGGAACTGTTCTCGCACCTGGCCAACATCGGTGACACCCGCAGTCTGATCATCCATCCCGCGTCCACCACACACCGGCAGCTTTCGGATGAACAGAAGACCGCGGCCGGCGCGGGCCCGGATGTGGTGCGTATATCGGTCGGCCTGGAAGATGTCGATGACATCATCGCCGATCTCGATCAGGCCCTTTCCGGCTAAGAGGCACCAGCTGAACAAACGAAAAGCCCGCCAATCGGCGGGCTTTTTTGCCTGTACACTCGATCGGGCCCGAGGCCGTAAGCACAGCGGAAATCCTGGCTCGGAGAGCCGCAGCGTTCGGAGCGAGGTGCTTCCACGCGGCTGCCCGTTTCCCCAACAGTTGAAATTTCCGGCGCCTAGCTGCGAATGGCGAAAGGCCCTTTCAGCATGGCCACATAGTCAACCGCAGCCGCCAGGACGATAACCGCGAAGCCCTGATGCACCAGAGCGATGGACAGCGGCACGTGCCACAGCAACGTCAGAATGCCGAAGATCGCCTGCAGCAACAGGAAGCCCCCAACATGGGCGCCTGCCCGGCGCAGCTCCTTGCGGCGGCTCACGCGGAAGGTACTCCAGGCCAGCGCCACACCGGTGAACACCAGCACATAGGCCGTCATGCGATGCTGAAATTGAACCGTCATCACGTTTTCAAAGAAATTCAGCCAGATAGGCTGGATGGCAAGCATGCCGCGCGGAATGAACTGGCCATCCATGAGTGGCCATGTATTGAAGGTCAAGCCGGCGTTCAGCCCGGCGACGAGACCTCCCAGGAACATCTGAACAAAGACAAGGAAAAGAACCAGTTTGCCCAGCCCTGCGAGCCGCTCCTGCTCCTGAATTTCGGGTTCGGGCAAGGGGCTCAGCCGCCGGGCAATCCAGAAAAGATAGGCAAAAATGAAGAGTGCGAGCGTCAGGTGTGTGGCCAGCCGGTACTGACTGACATCCACCCTGTCCACCAGACCGGATGCCACCATCCACCAGCCGACAAAGCCCTGCAAACCGCCAAGTGCCAGGCCGACAAGCAATCTCGGCTTCAGCCAAGGCTCTATCCTGCCAGTTGCCCAGAACGCCACCATGGGAACAAAAAACGCAACACCAATGAAGCGCCCCAGCAGCCGGTGCGCCCATTCCCACCAGAAGATGAACTTGAACTCGTCAAGGCTCATGCCTTTGTTGATGAGCTGATATTCCGGAATCTGGCGATATTTCTCCAGCTCCTCTTCCCACTCCGCTTCGCTGAGCGGGGGAATGACGCCGTGGATGGGTTTCCACTCGGTGATTGACAGCCCGGATTCGGTCAGACGCGTCGCTCCGCCGACGACGACCATGGCCAGGATCAGCGCACAAACGAAGTAGAGCCACCATCGGATCAGGGCCCTGTTCTGTCGCAATCTCTGCAATTTGGCCGGAAGCATCTGTTCGTTCTTCATACCTTCTGCAATCGCAATCATGAGCCGCTTCCGGAAATTCTTATCGTGAGTTTGACCTTTGGCTTGCGGAGATATAGGTGCAGGAGCAAGACGGCAAGCGGTCCGGGACGTTTTGCGGCAAAAGGTCCCTCATCGCGCGGATTCACACACGGTCAACGGACACGCCCGACAATGGTTCCCTCGTTTCGCAAGTTTATCGGCATGGTGCTGCTGGTTGTTTTTGTGGTGGTCTACGCCCTCACCGCGATGGTGATCGGCGACCTGACATTGCAGCAGTCCTCGAACCTGGTCCGCTTCATCTACTTCGGTATCGCAGGTCTGGCCTGGGTCATCCCGGCAGGCGCGATTATCTGGTGGATGGAAAGAGGCGGGAAAAGCCGGACCTGACACCAAACCCGTTGGCAGCCCACCGGGCAACCCGGTAAAGCGCAAAGGGCGCCCCCGTCAGGTACTGGTCGACAACAGCCGGGTCTTGAAACCGGCCGTTCAGGGAGACGCGTGGCAGCATCATCGGGTCGCGCGCGTTGACGGATTGAAGCACACCGGGAAGCGTCGTCACAGACGAGGCGAAGCCGATCTCCCGCAAGATATCCGCATCGCGCGGTGTAACCGCGTGTGATTTTCCATACGGATAGGCAAAGTGCTTCGGCCTGCGGCCGAGTTCTTTCTCCAGCCGCTCAAGGCCCCTGGTCACGTCTTCACAGGCGGCATCTGCGTTCAACCGCGCCATGGCAAAATGATCGTGGGTGTGGGCACCGATGGTAACCAGTGGATCGCCAGCCAGTTGGCGGGTCTCGTCCCACGTCATCATCTGCGCGTCCGCCAGGGCTTCCAGGTCGACGCCGTATCTTTCAGCAAGCGCCCGGATGATCTTGCGCTGATCACCTTCGCCGACCTCCAGTGTCAGATGATCGTCGATCTTTTCGAAACACGCGTTTTTTTCTGCAAGTGTTCTGCACGGGATGCCGGCTGAATTGCCTGCCGCTGTGAAGACCACTTCATTGTTGTCTGCGATGATCTTCTCAAGGGCCAGCCACCACAGTTCGCTGGTCCGGTCGATCAGCCCGGTTGTGACGAACACGGTGAAAGGAGCTTCCAGTTCCTTCAAAATCGGATAGGCGACAGACAGATTGTCCCGGTACCCGTCATCGAAAGTCAGAACTGCATAACGGCGGTGCCCGTAACCCGACTTGAGCAGGTCGACGGCTTCATCCATCGATATGATTTCATAGCCGTTTGCCCTAATCCGCTCGACCGCAAGCTTCAGAAATTCGGGCGTGATTTCCAGGTGACGGTTCGGCTGGAAAGCATCGGAGCGGGCCGACCGGACATGGTGCATCATAAACACGGCACCACAGCCCTGGGTAAACGGTGCCAGCATACGGCCAAGCCCCGTTCCCTTAAGTACACTGAATGCGCGTGTTACCGTCTTGTGCCGCATGCCCATGTGGCCGAAATGCCCACCTTGCTAGAATGTGCCAGTTAGGCACGGTTTCTTTAACAATTATTGCTAAATCTATCGAGACTTAGCTTGATCTGCCAGCGCGACGTCCTGTCTTTCCTTCATGTTCGTTCAAAATGGTTTATCCGATTTTCAATAACCGTTTCAGCCTGTCTTTCACGCGCCCTGGTGCGAGGTGAGCACCGTGTCCTCAACAGACCTTGAATTGTCCATATTCACGAGGCTTAGCGAAGCACAGGCTGACTGGCAACAACTAAAGGATGTGCTGCACAGTAATCCATACCAGTCTCCTGGCTGGCTTTGCAGCTGGTTCGAGACAGTCGGCCAGAGCCTGAATTGCACGCCGGTGATCGTTGTCGGACGGTGTCGCGGTCAGGCGGTTTTTCTGCTGCCACTGCAACTTGAACGATCTGCTGGAATCTCTGCGCTGACGTTTCTCGGGCACCAGAATGGCAACCAGAATACGGGCCTCTGGCACGCCGATTTCTACCGAGGTGCCACGGCAGACGAGATGAAAAGCCACCTGTCTGCCGTCTGCAAACAGGTCGGTGCTGATCTCCTCAAGCTTGAAAACGTTCCGGAGACCTGGCTAGGGCGAGACCATCCGCTGGTATTCAAAGGAGCGACATCAAGCCCGAGCCCTGTTTTCGCCCGCGCTCTGCCCTCCGATTTCGGACAGTTGTTCAACGACACACACAGCAAGTCCTCACGCAAGAACCTGCTTCGCAAGGAACGACATCTTCAGGCAGCCGGTAATTACACGATTGCCAAAGCCACCTCCCCTGTCGACAGGCAACGTGGCTTTGATGCCTTTCTTGAACAACGCTCTGTCAGGGCAAGGCAAGCGGGCATTCCGAATGTTTTTTCGGCGCCCCCAGCGAAGACGTTCCTGTCCAGCGTGGTTGGACTGGATGCAACGGGCAGCGGGCAAGATCACGGCGCTCATCCCCTGGATCTCTGGTACCTGGAAACGGGAGGCCGGATCAGGGCCACCTATCTGTGCGCCCAGCATGGCAAGACGCTTTATGCCTACAGCAACAGCGTTGCTCATGACGACATGCTGCCCAACAGTCCAGGGCTGGTCCTGATCAAGGAAATCATCGAACGGGCGTGCGGTGATCCGACCATCGACACACTGGACCTCGGCCTTGGCGAGGAACGCTACAAGACCACGTGGGCGGAACCAGTGCCTTTGAAGGACAGCCTTTTGGCGATGACCTGGAAAGGGGCTCTCCGCATGCGTCTGGAAGCCGCAAGGCTGAAAGCCAAATCCTGCATCCGCAATTCATCGATCCTGTGGCCGCTGATCCGGCGTTTGCGCAAGATGAAAGCTGGTATCGCCGGCAACAGTTAGACAGTTGGCGACCAACTGTCGCCAACATCTTCCTCAGGCGGCGTGCCCGTCGCCGTTTCTGCGCGGCCCCGGTCCGGTTCCACCAGAAATCACGACTTCGACCTTCGCGCCTGTGTTATGTGCCAGAAGATTGGCCGCACTTTGCAGTTCGTGGCCGTGGTCTGGCGCCGATGCTGCAATCAATACCCTGTCCGCGAAACTCAACATACGGGCACTCGCCAGCGACCCATCGATGGCGCCAAGATCGACAACCACAGTTTCATAGGTCGACTTGATTGCCTCAAGAGCGAGCTTGAAACGTTCCGAGTTCACCATTTCGTCCGTGATCTCAACCCGCCCGGCCTCAATGATATGCGCCTTTGATCCGGCATCGCGATAGACCACCTTGGCGAAAGGCGCCGTTCCGGCGACGATGTCGGAGAACCCTTCGGCCCCCTTCAGGTTGGTCTGATCGGGAAAGACTTCCATGATGAGAGAAGACTTGCCACGTCCGGCCGCCTTCCGGATCAGGTCGAAAGCGAGTTCGTGAGACAGCGCCTCATCATCGACGCTGAGAACGACAACGCGTCCCGCCGCTTCGACATCGTCCGCGTGCGTTGTCTTGAGCTGCTCTTCCCGCTTTGCTTGCCTGCTTGTCTTGCTGGCTGAAACCACAGGAACAGGAGCGACTTCCGCGCCTGGCACCTCTGCTTCGGCTTCCTTCGAACCCCGCATGTCCCCCACCCAGTCCGGGCTGACATCGTGATCGTAGCCGGACTTCTTTTTGCGACCACGAAGCTTGCCGGACAGGATCCCGATGCGTCCCTTTGGCCGCTGTGTCTTTTCCGAGGCCTGGGGTTGGGGTTGGGGTTGTGGTTCCGGGGTCTGCTCAGGAACCGTTTCTTCGGTAGGTTCATCAATGCTAACGGCTGTTTCAGGGACGCTTGGTTCAGCGTCGCGAAGCGTGTCGGCTTTGCTCCACTCGCCGGGATCGATCCTGTAGCTGGCAACCGTCTGACCGTAGCCGCCGCCCCAGCCTGGGTTTTCAGCCCGCACGGTATTCTGAGGACCTGACTGCGGCCGCTCATCCATTCGCGGTGCGACACGCTGCCCTTCAGACGAACCATCCTGCATCCGATAGAGCGCATTGCCGTTCAGAAATTCGCGCATGAGCACGAAGGCACATCCGAGAATAAAGGTGACAAGCGCAGCAATGATGGTGCTGGCAATGATTTTGGGCGAATCCGGTTCTACCGGCACGCTGGCACGGGAGATGATCCTGGCATCGGCAGGCAGAACCTGTGCACGCAAGCGGGAATCAGCTTCCTGGAAACTCAACAGAAGCTGGTCAAGTTGCGCCGCCTTGGCATTGGCTTCGCGCTCCAGTTCCGCGAGCCGTGCTTGATCGGCGTTGGATTTTGCCGCAGCCGTCTTCAGCTCCTCAAGGCGTGCCCCAAGTGCTTTTGCGCGTTGGTCTTGCACCTTCGCATCGTTTTCCAGCCCCTGCAGGATCTTGCGTGCTTCCGATCGGATTTGCCGGTCGTAATCACCAAGCTGAGATTGAAGCGCCTTCAGTTGCGGGTGGTTGGGCAACAGTGTGATTGAGAGTTCGGCAATATTGGACTGAATTTCGACCTGACGCTCCCGCAGACGCTGAATGAGTGCGGAATTCAGCACATCGCTGGCAGTCTCGAGAGAACCGCCAGAATTCAGCAACTCGCGAATGAGGTCGGCTTTGGCCTGCGCCTCGGCCTTGGAGGACTGGGCGTCGGAGTAAGCGGTACTCGTTTCGGCAAGTTGCTGCTGATTGAGCGGGATATTGTCAGCGCCGATCAAAAGGTCGGCCCGGGCGCGAAAATCCGATACCGCCTGCCGGGCTGCCTGAACTTCCCGGCGCAATTCGACAATCTGAGGCTCCAGCGCAGCGGAGGCCTGCTCGGTCGTCTGCCGTTTTGCGCTGGATTGAACCGACAGATACTCATCAACAATCGTATTGGCGACCTTGGCCGCCAGAACCGGACTTTCGGCGGTGTAGTCCACCGCGATCACGCGGGATCCTTCCAGCCGGTAGATTTCCAGGTTCTCGTAATAATGCTTGAGGACCCGCTCTTCCTCGCTATTGCCTTCGGTCTCGTTTCCGAACCCGGCCAGAGACAGCAGGAGATTGACGAGGCTGCCATCGTCGTTGGCATCGAATTCCGGTATGGCAGCAAGGTTGAGCTTGTTCGCGACACGACGAGCCAGATCAGCGGACTTGAGCAGTTGAACCTGGCTGACAACACCTTCGCTGTCGAGCAGCGCTCGCTCTTCTTCCTGCCCTCGCGATGCACCGGGCAGATTGTCCGTGCTCTCGATGATGAGGCGCGCTTCGCCCTTGTATTTGGGCGCTACGAACTGGAGCCCCAGAAAGACGACAACGGTGACGAAGAGCGTGAGTGGAACAAGCCAGCCCAGGGATCGGCCGATCGTCCGCAACAGACCACCCAGATCCAGCGCCATATCGTCTTCGGAATGTGTCTGCCGCTCAGCATTCATCTTTTGAAACTCCAAGATACCGGCAAACTATGTCGAATTATGGTAAGCGTTCGGTTAAGCTGGTTACAGTCTCCGGGGTCGCCCTGTTAATTAATGCATGCGCAAATTTGACAGGGTGCCGGACAGGTCTTTTTTCCTCTTCACCCTCAATTAACCATAAAGCGCGATCCTGTCTCAGAATTGTAGGAGAGTCGTTGATGCGAACGAGAGCGCTTGTTGTCCTGGGCTTGTGCCTGGGCCTTGCTGCATGCAGCGGGTACAGACAGCCGCCGACAGCGTTTCACGAAACACTGACCCAGCCTTATCGTTTGGACTCAAGCGATAAGCTGCGCATTATCGTGTTCGGCCAGGATGACCTGTCCAATACTTATGTCGTTGATCAAGCAGGATATATTTCCTTCCCGCTGGTCGGCAGCGTCGCTGCGCGCGGCAAGACCCAGCAAGGCTTGGCATCCGAAATTTCGGCCAAGCTGCGTCAGGGCTATATCCGCGATCCGGACGTCTCGGTGGAGGTCGATACCTATCGTCCGATCTTCGTCATGGGTGAAGTGCAAAATGCAGGCCAATATAATTACGTTGCCGGCATGACCGTTCAAAACGCCATCGCAACAGCAGGCGGATTCAGTTCGCGGGCGCTGCAGTCAGATGTGGATATCACCCGACAGCTCAACGGTGAAATTCTAAACGGCCGTGTGCCCATTTCGGACCCGGTGCGTCCCGGTGATACAATTTACGTCCGTGAGCGTTATTTTTAGGGTCCCGTCAAGTTAACTGTGGACTCACCTCCCTTTGTTAGGGTGCAGTTTCAGTGCCCCACAGGTTCGACAAGAAACCTGGGGGTAGCAACAGGGATACTGCATCATGACAACGACCCCCATGCGGATCGTGCATTGCGTGCGCTCGCCCATTGGCGGCATTTTCCGCCATATCCGGGATCTGGCCATCTGCCAGTCGGAAGCGGGACACGATGTCGGCCTCGTATGTGACAGCAACACGGGCAGTGCTTTCGACAATCAGCTTCTTGAAGAGCTGAAGCCGAGGCTAGCTCTTGGTATTGCACGCTTTCCCATGCAACGTCAGCTGACCGTACAGGATCTGACGGCAACTGTTTCCCTTTACAAGCACATCCGGGACCTGAAACCCGACATCCTGCATGGACACGGGGCAAAAGGTGGCGCCTATGCGCGCCTGATCGGCAGCGTCCTGCGCCTGCGCGGCCAGAAAGCCGCCCGCGTCTATTGCCCTCATGGCGGCAGCCTGCACTATGATCCCAATCGCTTCGAAGGCCGGGTCTACCACACGCTGGAACGGCTTCTTGGCCGCCTGACCGACGGGCTGATCTTTGTGTCCGACTATGAAGCCGCAGCCTACGAAAGCAAGGTCGGTCACACGAAAGCCCGATCGCGCATTGTCTACAACGGGCTGACACCGGACGAATTCACCCCCGTTCCGGTGGATGAAGCAGCCGCCGATTTCCTCTATATCGGAATGTTGCGAGACTTGAAGGGACCGGACCTTTTCATTGAAGCGCTTTACAACATTCGCCTGAAGAACGGCACCGCGCCCAAGGCTCACATCGTTGGTGAAGGCCCGGACGAAGAGCGGTATCGGAACATGGTGAGGAAGCTGGGGCTCGACGGCGCAATCACGTTCCATGGTGCCCTTCCCGCTCGTGAAGCTTTCAAGCTTGCCAGGAACGTCGTTGTACCCTCACGCGCCGAAGCCATGCCCTATATCATCCTGGAGACCGTGGCAGCAGAACGTCCGCTGATCGCAACACGCGTCGGCGGCATTCCGGAAATATTTGGCCGCTATGCCAATCGGCTGGTGGAACCTGGCCATATCGACAAACTGACCACGGCCATGGAAGAAGCACTTGCAGACCCCGCCAAGATGGCTCAGCAGGCAAAAAACCTGCGCAGCTGCCTTGCAGAGACTTTCTCGGTCGACCTCATGAACGACAGAATCACCACCCTCTACCAGGAAATCCAGGGCATCGCCCCGACCGATAGCTCGACACCGGCCCAAGCTGATAGTGTTTCAGCCGTGCCGCGTGCGCAGACTGTTCTTGCCAGATCGAGCAACCGATAATGAATACCCCATTTTTAAAACCCTCTGATGCGGCCGAACCAAAGCCTGTTGCGGGCGGGACATCCGCTTTGGGGCACAGATTGGAAAAGCATTTCCGACATACCGTTCATGGCGCGACGGGCCAAAGCAACGTCGAGGTTCTGTCCGCCGCCAACACCAGCCTTTCGGCCGATGCCTTTGAAATTGCTCAAGGCTTAGGTGGCAAAGGCGTTTCCGTCACCGTTCTCACCGGTATGGTGCGTCTGACGGATGTACTTCTGATCGCTGGCACGGCCTTGTTCGCAGTCTTTACCAGTCCCGAAGCGGCTGGTTTCGGACTTGGCAACCTGTTTGTCACTGGCGCCGCCATCCTGTTTGCGCTCGCCTTTTTTCAGGCCGCAGACGTCTATCAGGTTCCGGTCATGCGCCAGGGTCTGTCGCAGATCGGACGCGTTGCCGCCGGCTGGACGCTCGTGTTCGCCATGTTCGCGCTTCTGCGCACCACAACAGGCATCGGCACGGAACTGTCAGATGCCTGGATCGGCGCCTGGTTCGCGATAAGCCTGACCGGCCTTTGCCTGTCACGCTTCATTGTCTATCGGCTGGTGCGTCACTGGATGAAATCCGGTCGCCTGGAACGGCGCGCGATTATCGTCGGCGGCGGCACGGCCGCCCAGGAGCTGATCCACGACCTGGAAGCTCAGGCGGACAACGACATCCGCATTTGCGGTATTTTCGATGACCGGAACAACGAACGTTCGCCGCCAGTGGTGGCCGGCTATCCGAAGCTCGGCAACATCAGTGCGCTGGTGGAATTCGCCCGTCTGGCACGCATCGACATGCTCATTGTCTGCATTCCCTTGCGCGCAGAGCAAAGGGTGCTGGAGCTTTTGAAAAAACTCTGGGTTCTGCCGGTCGACATCCGGCTTTCTGCCCACACCGACAAGGTTCGCTTTCGTAACCGCGGATCGAGCTTCATCGGTACTGTCCCATTTGTCGACGTGGTCGAAAAGCCGATAGCCGATTGGGACATGGTGGCCAAGCGGATCTTCGACCTTGTCTTCGCTTCGCTCGCCATCATCACGCTGCTGCCGGTCATGATCGCCGCTGCCATCGCCGTGAAGCTGGACAGCAAGGGGCCGATCCTGTTCAGGCAGAAACGCTACGGCTTCAACAACGAGATCATCGAAGTTCTGAAATTCCGGTCCATGTACACGGAAATGGCCGATCCGGACGCCAAGAAGGTGGTGACCAAGGGCGATCCCCGCGTGACCAGGGTCGGTCGCTTCATCCGCAAGACTTCGATCGATGAATTACCGCAGCTTTTCAACGTTCTCGGCGGCAGCCTATCGCTCGTCGGACCTCGCCCGCATGCTGTCAACGCCCATACCAACAACAAGACCTGGGACGACGTCGTTGACGGTTACTTCGCGCGGCACAAGGTCAAGCCGGGCGTGACCGGCTATGCGCAGATCAACGGCTGGCGCGGTGAAGTCGATACACCGGAAAAGATCCAGAAGCGCGTGGAGTGCGATGTCTACTACATCGAGAACTGGTCGATCCTGTTCGACCTGAAAATCCTTATCCAGACGCCCTTCCGGTTGCTCAATACGGAGAACGCCTATTGAGCCTTGCGACCGACCATTTTGGCGGCACGCCTCATGCACGCGCGCCTATCGGTCTTCAGGCCAGGAGCCTGGGCAACGGCGCACTGTGGCTTGCAGCCTTTCTGTCCGGGTTCGTAATCGAGGAGCCGGCACCTTACGAACTCTACATGGCACTGCTTTCGGTCGTCTGGCTTGCCTGCGGTCTGAAACTTCGCCGTGAATTCGGTCCGCTGATCATCTGCCTGATGCTTTACATTGCAGGCGGCGTTGCCTCCATTCCCATGGCCAAGGAGATGGGCGATGCCATCATGTACATCGCCGTTTCCGGCTTTCTGGCAATCACCGCAATCTTCTATGCTGCGATTATCGCGGAAGACCCCGGCAGGTTCAGGGTCATCCAGAGCGGCTATATCGCCAGCGCCGTGCTTGTGGCTGCCATAGGCGTTGCCGGTTACTTTCAGCTTTTCCCCGGCGCGTCCTATTTCACGCTCTACGATCGAGCTCGTGGCACTTTCCAGGACCCCAACGTGTTCGGTCCGTTCCTGGTGCTGCCGACGGTGCTTCTGGTCCAGAAGCTGCTCCGGCAATCGGTGCTGCGTAACCTGCACCTTTTGGTGCCGCTTGCCGTCCTGCTGCTCGGTGTCTTCCTGAGTTTTTCACGCGGTGCCTGGGGTGTGCTGTCGGCATCGGTGCTGCTGGTCTATTTCCTGGCGCTCGTCACCGAAAAGGCCGCTGCCCGCCGGGCGCGCCTGGTGTTTCTCGGCGTAATCGGCATTCTTGCCGTCTTTGCACTGATCGGTGCGGCACTTTCGGTCGATACGGTCGCCGACATGTTCGCAGAACGGGCAAAGCTCGTACAATCCTACGACGGCGCCCGCCTTGGCCGTTTCGCCCGCTACTCGCTCGGCTTTCAGCTGGTGATGGAACACCCGCTCGGGCTCGGTCCGCTGGAGTTCAACAAGTATTTCCCGGAAGACGAACACAACGTCTATCTGAAAGGCTACACGACCTACGGCTGGCTCGGCGGCTCGATCTACATTCTGATGGCGCTATGGACGTTCTGCGCACTGGTGCCGCTCCTGTTCAAAGCCCGCCCGTGGACCGCCTTCACCCAGTCCGTCTTCGCGGTGTTTACCGCGCATCTTATCCTGTCGGTGATCATCGACACCGACCACTGGCGGCACATGTATATGCTGTACGGCCTGGCCTGGGGCCTGATTGCCGCTGAAAAGCTCGGCCATGGCCGCCCTGCACGACCGGTTCCCGCCTTCCCCTACCGCAAGTAACAGATGTCTGGAAAAGCCTCCAAAGAAGCGCAACAACCTGCTTGCGCTTGGCATGCGAACAAGCTAGGTAGGGTCCGTTCGGGCAGTAGCGCAGCCTGGTAGCGCACTTCACTGGGGGTGAAGGGGTCGTCGGTTCAAATCCGGCCTGCCCGACCAACACAAACTTCCCCAAATATTTTGCAGATTTTGAACGAGTATGCGGCTGGAACTTCATCCAGCGCCGCATTGCGTTTGCCGTTCAGCATTCCAACGTTTCACCCAGAAGTATCACGGTCTGATATTTTCGCTTCCCGCAGTTGCTTGCCGTCGGATGCACGCTATGCGTAAACTTACCTAACATGACAACGTATGGCAGCTTGCGGCCACAGCACGGAACTGGCACCTGATTATGCTGTATTCCGAGTAATCATAGCTACCAGTTCGTATTCGAATATTCCGAGTATTTTTTTGATGAGAATAGCGACAAAATTTTCGAGAAAGTCGTCTGATGATTTTTACTATTGCTACAGCGTCCTCGCGCGTAATCTGTGTTCTTCGTTCAAAACCATTCCAACGACAGACATTTATTTCCTGAATTCCAACCGCGAGCGGAGCTTGCAGCGCGAAGGTGTCAATTCGTTTTCCACCCGTGATGCCGTTGTCGTCTGCCGTCGTGATCATCCGGGCGTCATCGAGCGTCTTTTGAATGAAAAGACAAAACGGCTCTATTACGTGATCGATGACAATTTATGGGCAGCCGACCACGATGTGTCACTGCCTGAAATTTACCGGCAACGTTTGCTGAGCCTTCGCAATGGACAGCACAACAAGCTGGCAACTGCAGCCGACACGATTGTTGTCCCTTCGCCTGCCTTGTTCGAGGTCTACGAGCAACAAGGATTTCAGGTCAAAATGCTCGATCCGTTTTGGTCAGAAGCACTTTCGACGGACTGGTGTTTTCATGACCTGCCGGCAGATGCACCGCTCAGGATCGGCTATCTGGGAACTGCCAGCCACGCCACCGATCGAAAATTCGTCCTCGAGGTATTTGAAAACCTGTTGGCGACAGGCGCAAATGTCGAACTGACAATCGTTGGAGATCACGATGTACCGCCGCAGCTATCAACGCACCCCAAGCTACGGGTTTTGAGGCACCTCGACTGGTATTTCTATCGCAAGCGCCTTTTCAAACACAGGTTTGACGTTCTTCTCTACCCGGTAATACCTTCGAGCTTCAACGATGCCCGATCCGCGAACAAGCTGGCAGAACATGCCGTTTGTGGAGGCGTTGGTGTGTACAGCGACAGCTGGGCCTATGCTGACTTCGTTCGTGTCAACCGCGTGGGCCTGGTCTGGAAAAACAGCGTTCGAACCTGGGTGGACAACCTGCTGTCGCTGTCGATTGAACGGAACTTTCAGGATCTCGTCGGATCGCTCACACCCGTTCATGAGCGCAATGAAATTGCCGGAAGAGAACAGAAAGCCTTCTGGTCGGCGTGTTTGGATAATTCACACCAGCGAAATTCCGCAAAAAATTCAGACCTTGCAATAGCTTAGGCGTGGACTTCCCACGTGGTTTCGTAACTAGAGCTTTATCTTAGTTTCCGATATCCGAGCTTCAATTTGCAAAATATCCAGCCGCTTTTTGAGCGGAATTGAAAACGCTCTATCGCGTACATTTTCGGGCAATTCTTCCCGCCAAAGATTGGAGGCCCCCGTTCCGAGTATCTCATCACCGGCCCAAATTTCGACATTACAGACGAAATTCCCCGGAAGCCTCCTTGCCCATCCAAGAGCCAATCCATCGAAAACACCAAAGAACTGACCTTCGTACCAAACACGAGAGTTCTGCAAATACAGCTCTGGCCCGTTCTCTATTGCAGCAAGAGTTGCAGCCTTCGTATGCTCATCAAGTTGAATGCCACAAAACTCTGCAAGTTTCTCAACAAGACGGTTTGGATTCAAAAGCGCTTTTTCATAGCTAATGACAAGTGCGGGGACTTTTATCGTCTCTACAAAGCGCACGAGATCCAACGTCCGTTCTGCTGCTCTTCTCATTTGCTCCAAGAAGTCAGCATGCATTGAGACTTCATTTCGCTTGGCAATCGATGCCGGATCTCTCAGCATCACAATCATTCGAGGATTTCTGAACCTGTTCAGGTTACGTGGAAGCAAGTCAAATGCTTCGGGCCTCTTAAATCCCCAAAGCTTGTGTCTCTTATTGTAGTCAAAAATAATCTGATCAAGACGCTTTGTGTCACCTTCCTCCAACGCTTTGGACAAGTTCAAGTCTTCGAAAACAGCATCGTCCGCCTTGTCTCCAAGAAACACGTTGAACTGTCTCAAGACAGCCCCAATCATTGAAGTGCCACTTCGAGCTACTCCGACAGTAATTAACGTCGCTGACTCGTCAGACGAAGCCACCTCCTCGTTCAGTAAAACAATACCGTCATTGATCAAATCAAGCTTCATAAACCACCCCGACACCAAGTCGAAACACACCAACTGACAGAATCAAAAATATTTATACTTAAAACAACCATCATTTTCCGAGAAGTTTTTACTATAGTACTTATCTACAATAACCTTATCACCCCACCGATCCCGCATAATATTTCCTTCTCGCTCTAGTCTTGCAGCATTTTCGCCGGAGGTATCCCTACCTCTTGAAACTGACTCGTGATGAATAAGGTTGGCGTAAGGTGTGTACACGTTGTGTAGGCCAGAGGCGGAAAGCTTCAAACAAAGATCAACATCGTTGTAAGCTACCTTAAGATCCTTTTCGTCGAGTCCGCCGACCGAAAGATACTTCTTCTTCTCAACAACAAGGCACGCTCCCGTCACCGCTGAAACGTATTGAGGCAGCTGCAATCTTGCCTGATAGCCACTATCTGCCGCCGGATAGCCGTGAAATGCGTGATTGGCTATGCCGCCAGTGCCAAGGATAATACCTGCATGCTGAACCAGGCCGTTGTCGTAAAGCAACCTGGCACCTACAGCTCCTATGTGCGGCATTACTGCGTAGCACACCATTTCACGAAGCCATTCGGATGAAATCACCTCAACATCATTGTTCAAGAGCGCAATGACATCCCCTTTTGCCTGTGAAACTGCAAGATTGTTCAATGCCGAATAGTTGAATTCTCCGGGTGCTGGTATGACGGAGACTGGATGCCGTTTTGATACCTCTTTAAGATAGTTGAGCGTTTCCGCCTCGACGCTGTCGTTGTCGACAACAAGTACGTCAAATGATGGGTAAGCTGTCTTATTGAAAATAGTCTCGAGACAACTTTTCAAAAAAGATAGCCGGTCTCGTGTCGGTATTATTAGAGTGACGTGGGGCGGAGGGGCAGGAAGTTCGCGATACAGCCTGTTACACCCATATGGTCCGCCAACAACTGCAACCTTATTCTCCGGGTAATTCGATGCCAGGTAATCACGAACGGCGCGCTGACGTGCATCGATCGCCTGTGCCAAGGCTCGATCCGAGAAGGATCCCGAACCACGAAAAGCACGCCAGTGGTACAGAATTTTCGGAATGTGCCGAATGCGTTCGGCATCCGTTTTCGCGACGACCCGAAGTGCTAGGTCATGGTCCTGACTGCCTTCAAAACCTTCCCGTAGTCCGCCAACTTGCTGAAGCAGCGATCTTCTATAAACACTGAGATGGTTCAGATAGTTTTGTGCGAGGAACAGTTCCTCATTCCAGTCTGGTTTGAAATGAGGTCCATCAAGCCTTCCATCTTCTCTTATCTTGTCTTCGTCCGAGTAGATAAGATCCACATCTGGATGCAGCAGGATTTCTTTCGCAATATAAAAGAGAGCGTGGATTGGCAGAAGATCGTCATGGTCCATAAATGCGACGAAAGGACCTTCGGCAATCTCGAGAGCGGAATTTGACGCTGCGCAGATATGCCCGTTTGTCGCCCTGAAGACCAGCTTGATACGCTGATCCTGCGCAGCGACAGTTTCCAGAATCGCACGTACATGAGGGGATGTCGAACAGTCATCCGCAATGCAGAGTTCCCATTCTTGATAAATCTGCTGCCTGACGGACGCAATCGCGGCCAGAAGCTGGTTTTCATCGGTATTGTAGACAGGCATTACAATGGAAATGAGAGGCTTATCTTTCCAGCCTTCAATTTCCTGATGAATGTTTGCAATTTCCTCATCTGAAAGCTTTGCATGCGCTTCGCACACCGCATTCGCAATACGACTATTCTGAACTTGGACTTTATTGCTGCTAAATATTGCGCGAAATCTATTCTGCGCGCGAACTTTCTTGCCTAGAACAAACCACCAGCATGCGGCACAAAAAGTAAAAGGTGAACTGAAAACCTGATTAATCCCGCGAAGGGCTGTCATAGTCTATTTTCCATTCAAAATTCGAAAAATACATCCAACACATGCATTGAATTGCCAGCAGGTAAATACTACAACTAGCTCTAGGCTCCTTGCGCCAATTTCGCCAAGTATTTCCCATATCCGCTGCTGGAATATTCTTCGCTCAGCCGTTCCAGATCATTCACAGTAATCCAACCGTTCTTGAACGCAATTTCTTCCGGAACGGCGATGCGGTGGCCCTGTCTTTTCTCGATGGCCTGCACGAAGGTCGCGGATTCGATGAGACTGTCATGTGTCCCCATGTCGAACCAGGCAAATCCCCGCCCCAGCTGTTCAACATGCAGGTCTCCACGCTCCAGATACCGGGCGTTCACATCCGTGATTTCAAGTTCACCGCGCGCACTCGGACGGATATCGGAAGCAATGGCGGCGACGTCCTTGTCATAGAAGTAAAGCCCTGTTACCGCCCAGGAAGACTGGGGCGATTTCGGCTTTTCTTCCACTGAAGCGGGCTTCCCCGACGCGTCGAACGAGATGACACCATATCGTTCCGGCTCCGCCACCTCGTATCCGAGCAGGGTCGCTCCGGACTTGCGCGCTGAAGCTCTCGCAAGAATTTCCGTCAGACCATGTCCGTAATAAAGGTTGTCTCCCAGGATCAGCGCACATTCCTGGCCAGCAAGGAACTCCTCTCCGATCAGGAACGCCTGCGCGATGCCGGCCGGTTCAGGTTGAACTGCATAGCTGATATTGATGCCCCATCGCGCGCCGTCTTCCAGAAGGCTCTGAAAAGCCATGGCATCGCGTGGTGTTGTGATGATCAGGAGATCTCTTATCCCGGCAAGCAACAGAACACTCAACGGATAGTAGATCATCGGCTTGTCGTAGACAGGCAGCAATTGCTTGGAAATACACCTTGTTACCGGGAAGAGACGCGTTCCGCTTCCGCCCGCCAGCACGATGCCTTTCATTGTCCAACTCCAATTCCAATTGCTTGCCCGCAAGATATCAGGCGTTTAGATACAGGCGGTCAAGCATGTCGGACAGTGCCACTGGCCAGTCCCTGGCGGAAAGGCCATGGACACGTGACAGTTTAGAGCAGTCAAGCGCCGAGTTCGCCGGCCGATTTGCAAGCGTTGGAAATTCCGACGCCGCAATGCCAATCAGCTCCGGCTGTTTGCATAATCGTTCCCCGGCCAGTTCGAATATCTTGGATGCAAACCCATGCCAGCTCACCTGCCCCTGTCCGGCACAATGAAATGTTCCGTATCCACCCTTCGGAAAATCGCCCTTCAGGACCTGCACGGATAGCTGCAATGCGATTTCAGCCAGGTCGGCGGCATATGTCGGGCATCCTGTCTGGTCAGTGACCACCCGAATTTCATCCTTCTCCCGTGCGAGCCTCAGCATCGTCCGAACAAAGTTCGCACCATGCACGCCGTACACCCAGGATGTGCGCAGGATCAGGTGACGTTCTGAGACTGTGCGGACGGCAGCCTCCCCGGCCTCCTTGCTTTCGCCATATACGCCTAACGGGCCGACTGTATCTTCTTCCACATAAGGCTGCCGCTTTGCCCCGTCGAACACGTAGTCCGTGGAGAAATGCATCAAGACGGCACCGCGCCGTTCGGCCACTTCCGCAAGATTGCGCGCTCCGTCGCGGTTGACCGCAAAGGCGGCCTGCCGGTCGGTCTCGGCACGGTCAACGGCAGTGTATGCAGCCGCATTGATGATCAGGTCGGGCGCCAAGTTCTGGACGACATCCGCCACGGTTCCGCGATCGGTTATGTCGAGTGTCGATCTGTCGAGAGCCACGACATCAAGAGCCAGCACCCGGGCTTGCTGAATGACTTCATAACCGAGTTGACCGTTCGCTCCCGTAAGCAGAATACGGGTCATGGAACACCGGCAGATGCACTTGAAAAACCATTTGCCCCCAGCCCCAGCCTGTCCCCTCTGTATTGACCGCTACGGATCGCCTCCCACCAGCTGCGATTGGCAAGGTACCAGTCCAACGTCTGGCGCAACCCGCTTTCGAAGGAATAACCGGGTCGCCAGTCGAGTTCGGCAGCGATCCGCGAAATGTCCATCGCATAGCGCGCATCGTGGCCAGGACGGTCTGTCACGAACGCGATCAATTCTCGGCGGGGTTTTCCTCCTGGCGCCGTTTCATCCAGCAGATCGCAGATCAGATGGACTACATCGATGTTTCGACGCTCTGCGTCACCGCCGATATTGTAAACTTGGCCCGGTGTGCCGCGCATCAAGACCAGCCACAACGCATCCGCATGATCTTCGACATGTAGCCAGTCACGGATATTTGCTCCCGCGCCATAGACCGGCAGAGGCTTTTCCTCCAGGCCGTTCAGGATCATCAACGGGATCAGTTTTTCCGGAAACTGGTAAGGCCCGTAATTGTTGGAACAATTGGTGGTGACCACCGGCAACCCATACGTATGGTGCCAAGCCCTGACCAAGTGATCCGACGCCGCCTTCGATGCGGAATAGGGAGAATTCGGCGCGTATGCGGTCGTTTCCTTGAAGGCCCCTGTTGGACCGAGACTGCCATAGACTTCATCGGTGGACACATGATGAAAGCGAAAGGCTTCCTTTCGAGACACCGGCAAGCCGGACCAATACCCCCTCACCCCCTCCAGCAAGGTGTAGGTGCCCACGATATTTGTATCGATAAAGGCAGCCGGGCCATCAATCGACCGGTCGACGTGACTTTCAGCCGCCAGATGCATGACAGCGTCGGGTGCCTCTGCCTCCAGCAGACCGGCCATTGCCTCCCCGTCCCGGATGTCTGCCTGCACGAACCGGTGGCGGCGATCTTCCATGACCGGAGCCAGGGACGCCAGGTTACCGGCATATGTCAGGGCATCCACGGTGACGACTTCTGCCAGGCCTTGCAACACCAGCTTTCGCACGACCGCCGAACCGATAAAGCCGGCGCCCCCCGTGACAAGAACTTTCATCGTTCTCTGGCCTCCAGGTGCGTGAAACAGCTGGCAGCATCGGCAAGGCGTGGGAGTTTCTGATCCTTTTGCGACAGGATGGCATCGGCTTCAGGTATTCGCCAATCAATGTCCAGATCGGGATCGTTCCACACGATGCCCCGGTCATGCTCCGGAGCATAATAATGCGAGACCTTGTAGAGAACCTCCGTGTGCGCCTCCAGGGTCACCAGCCCGTGGGCAAATCCGATCGGAACCAGGATCTGATCACCGTTTTCCGCGGAAATGACGGACGAGACGTGTTTGCCGTAAGTCGGAGACCCTTGCCGCAGATCCACAGCGATATCCAGTATCGCTCCGCGCACGACACGCACCAGCTTGTCCTGCGCGAACGGCGGCGTCTGGTAATGCAGACCGCGGACCGTTCCCTTTTCCGCAGAGTAGGCATGATTGTCCTGGACGAAATCGATGTCTATTCCGACGTCGGAAAGAAGCGCTTTGTTGTAGGTTTCGGAGAAGAAACCACGGCTGTCACCATGCCTCTTCGGCCGGAGAATCTTGACCTCGGGAATGTCCAGTTCAATTACTTCGAGCATGAATCCGTTTCGGGTCTCGCGGTCACGTTTCGTGGCAAGCCCCGCTTCAAGGCAGGTCTTGCCGCGAATCTGTATAAGATTTTCAGGTTCCTTCAAGGGCGAAGGAACCACAATCCGACCTCGTTTCCCAAAACGGCTTCGTGTCCGTTTACTGGAGTACCCTCACCTTACAACCGCCGCACGTGGCAGGTCCGAGAGGATTTCCGCGCCGTCTTTCCGCAAGATGACGATTTCCTCGAGACGCAGGCCGAATTGGCCGGGGAGATAGATGCCGGGTTCGATCGAGAACACCATGCCCTCGTCCAGCACGGTTTCGGAGGTCGCCGTCAAATATGGCGGTTCATGTATGTCTATTCCGAGGCCGTGGCCGGTCCGGTGTGTGAAAAAGTCACCATAGCCCGCATCTGCAATGACATCCCGAGCCGCCTTGTCGATTGATTTTGCCAAGACCCCAGGCTTTGCAGCGGCAAGCGCTGCTTCCACAGCCTTGTTGACGATGGCGTGGACCTTCTCAAATTCCGCCGTAGGCGTTCCGAAGAAGCCAACACGGGTCATGTCGGACGGGTATCCCTCGAGACGTCCACCGGTGTCGATCAGCACGGCATCCCCGGCTTTCAGCTGTGTTTCGCCGGTGTGATGGTGCGGAAAGGCGCCGTTTCCACCGAAACAGACCGAGGTGAATACCGGGGTCGCACCTGCCTGCTTGTAGACGTCCCGGATGGCGGCAGCGATCTCAAGTTCCGTGATGCCGGGTGTCAGGGCGTCGAAGCCAGCCATGGCGGCAGTGTCGTTCAGAACGGCACTGGCTTTAAGACGGCGGTATTCGTCCTCTTCCTTTCGAGCGCGCAGGAAGCCGACCGTGTCATCCGTAAACCGGCGCGAAGCCCCCGGGAGCGCGTCCAGCAACAGAAGCGCAAAATCGGCACGCATGGTTTCGTCGATGACGACACTTGGCGATTGAGGAAGTCCGGAGGCTTCCAGCAATGTGGCAAGCGCGGCATCCGGTCCATCGTCGTCACGCCAGGGGAAGAAAGGCAAGTGCGTCTTCTGGCGTGAGCTGTCGACATTGAGCGCCGGCATCAGAAAGCCCGCATGGCTCCTGGAAACCAGAAGCATCACCGGCCGTTCGTCACCATGAGGATCGAGACCAGCCAGATACATCATGTGACTGGACGGACCGATGGCCACAAGGTCGGTCCCGGTCGCAGACATCCGCTCGCGCAAAGCGGCAAGGCGCTGATCGGAAAGGGAAGACATTTCAGGAAACTCCGGAGGGGTTGGTCAGTCAGTGTGCTGTGTCAGCAAACAAAAAAGCCGCCCCGGAAACCGGGACGGCCTGTTTTCTGGCGTCAGTTTTTCGTTACCAGACGGTAGTAGACGAAGTCGGACGTTGCACCGTTGACGTAACCTTCGACCTTCTGGTCCATCGCGACCTGATAGGCCGCCTGGAACATGATCACGATCGGCGACTTGGCCTGAACTTCCTTTTGCAGTTCGACATACATCCCGTTGCGTTTTTCCGCATCGCTCTCGGCCAGGGCAGCCTTGGTCATGTCGTTCATCTCAGCCGGAACAGCCCAGGCATTCCGCCACGTGGTGGTTGCCTGGTAGTTGTCGTCGGAGTTGTCGCTGTTATAGGCAAAGGCCTTTGCGTTGGAGTGCGGGTCCATGAAGTCCGGGCCCCAATAGAGCAACATCGCTTCATGGCTGCGCTCGCGGTACTTGGTGATAACCTGCGAACCGGTGCCCGGGATGATGTCGAAGTTGATGCCGGCTTCGGCAAAGCTTGCCTGCAGCGACTGGGCCATGTCCGTGAACGGGGTGGAGTTGATCACGTCGAGGGTCACGGTGATCGGCGTATCGATGCCGGCATCCGCCAGGATCTGCTTCGCCTTTTCCGGATCATAGGTGTAAGGCGTCTCGTCATAGGAGCCCGGGAATCCCTTCGGCCAGAAAGCCTGATGGATTTCCATCTGGCCCTTCAGGAAGCTGTCGGTCATGCCCTTGTAGTTGACGAGGTAACGCGCCGCGTCCCACACCGCTTCAGGCTGCAGCACGTCCTTCTTCTGGTTGAAAGACAGGAAGTGCACGGCTGCCTGCGGATAGGTTTCCACCTTGATGGTGTCGCCTTCCATGCCGGCAATCTGGTCCGGCGTCAGGTTGCGGGCCATGTCGACATCACCGGACTGCAGCAGCAGTTGCTGGGTTGCGGCTTCGGCCACGTGACGGATGATCACGCCTTCAACCTTCGGTGCGCCCTTGAAGTAGTCGGCGTTGGACTTGTAACGCACCAGTTCGCCGGCGCGGTAGGTTTGCAGTTCGAACGGACCGGAACCGGCGGAATTGGCATTGAGCCACTTGTTGCCCATGTCGCCATCTTCCTCATGCTCCATCACCGTCTTTTCGTCGACGATGGAAGCCGGACGGGCGGCCAGGACGTTGAGGGCGAACGCGGGAGAGAAGTCACCTTCGTATTTGACAACGACCTTGTTGCCGTCGGCCGTGACCATGTCCTCGACATTTTCCGCTGTCCAGCCAAGCTGGGCAAGGATGAAGGCCGGGGTAAGGTTCAGCTTGATGACACGGGCAAAGGAAAACACCACGTCTTCAGCGCGAACCGGATTGCCGGAATGGAACGTTGCACCGTCGCGCAGGGTGAAGGTGATGGTCTTCGCATCAGCGTCAGCCTGCCATTCGGCAGCAAGGCCCGGTGCCAGAACTGTCGGGTCTTCGGCGTCATATTGCACAAGGCGGTCGTAGACATTGGTCACGAGTTCGCCGGAGGAAAACTCGTAAGCCTGGGCAGGATCGATCGCGACGATATCGTCGATGTTCTGCGCCACCACCAGAATGTTGTCCGGTGTCGCGGCACCGGCAGGCAGTGCCATCGGCATTGCCAGGGCGGCCGCCAGAAGCGCGGTCCTTAAAAGTTTCATTTCTTCGTCTCCGTCTGTCAGGGGGTTAGGATTTGTTCTTGTTTTTGGCGCGGCTCGGCTTCACCGCGCTCTTGTCAGGCGACACCAGCTCGATGCGGCTGGTTTTCTCGTCGCCGGCGTTGAAAATCGTGAGGGTGCCGGTCCACAGAATCTTTGCCGGAGCATCGTTCGGGTTTGACCAGGCATGCGGGGTGTTGCCCCGATAATGCAGGCTGTCGCCAGCTGTCATCACCATCGCCTCGCCGTCGAGGTACTGGGTGATGGACCCTTCCAGGATGTAGATCAGCTCCTCGCCCTCGTGGCTCACCGTTTCCGAGGCATATCCCGGCGGCACGGTGAGAATGAACGAGGAAAGCTGATTGCCTGGAAACTCGGTTGCCAGCCGCTCATAGCTTACGGCGGAACCGGATATGGAGAAATTGGGCCGTGTGGCGGCACGGGTCAGTGCATCCTGGGCCCGTGGCTGGGCAACGAAATAATCCAGCCCGACGCCGAGTGCCCGGGCGATTCCCGCCAGAGATCCGAGTGTCGGTGTCGCGTGATCGCGCTCAACCTGACTGAGATACCCGACCGAGAGGTTCGAAGCGTCGCTCAGCTGTTGCAGGGTGAACCCCAGCTGCCGGCGCCGCGCACGGATCAGCGCGCCAACCTTTGTATCGACATCGGAAGCGGCACGTGCTGTCGAACTGCTCAAAGATTTTTACTCCCATCAAAATTTTTTTGATGTAACCAGATTTTTTTGTATGCTCCAAGAACTTTTTTAGACACCTTTGAAAAAAGCGCCTTACGAGCGCTTTCTGAAAGCTGTTTAAAAACAACAACCTGAAGACTCTAATTCAGAAAATGAGTCATATGAGTGTGGAGAACGGACTTGAAGAATCCGGTTGAACAGGGAACGGCGACAGGCCGCTACCGGCATGTCTTTTGAGCCTTCCGAGAGCGTAACCGACGCAAGAGAGGGCCTGTTGACGAGCCAACTGCTGGGCAGCGCGGCGGCGCTGTTGCGCTTCTGTCTTGTAACGGCCGGAACGTTCCTTGGCCTGCTTGCAATCACGTTTTTCATCGGCCGCGTGGTGCCGATCGATCCGGTTCTGGCAGTAGTCGGCGACAGGGCCTCGAACGAAGTCTATGAAGCTGCCCGTCAGGCGATGGGGCTGGACAGGCCACTGGTCATCCAGTTTTTCTCCTACGTGGGCGACGTTTTCACCGGCAATCTCGGCATGTCGATTTCCACCGGTCGGCCGGTCGCTGAAGACCTGGGGCGGTTCTTCCCCGCCACCCTGGAAATGGCCACGATCGGCATCCTGATCGGCGTGCTGCTCGGCGTACCTATGGGCGTATTGGCCGCCACCCGCCAGGGAACCTGGATCGATCAATTGATCCGCGTCCTCGGCCTTCTCGGCTATTCCGTCCCCGCGTTCTGGCTTGGGCTGGTTGGCCTTGCGGTCTTCTACGCCGGCCTCGGCTGGGTTGCCGGTCCGGGCCGTATCGACATCTTCTACGACGGCATTGTTGATCACGTAACCGGGCTTTACCTGATCGACAGTGTTGTCGCAGGCGAATGGGACATCTTCTGGAACGCGCTCGATCACCTCATGCTGCCGGCATCGATCCTCGGTTTCTTCAGCCTTGCCTACATCGCCCGCATGACCCGATCGTTCATGCTGGACCAGCTTGGGCACGAGTATGTGACGACCGCGCGGGTGAAAGGTGTGCCCGAGCGCCGTGTCATCTGGCGCCACGCGTTCTACCCGATCCGCATCCAGCTGATCACCGTGATCGGCCTGTCCTATGCCGCTCTTCTGGAAGGCTCCGTGATGATCGAGACCGTGTTCTCCTGGCCCGGTATCGGCAACTACCTGACCAGTGCCCTTCTCAATGCCGACATGAACGCCGTGCTGGGCGCGACGCTCGTCATCGGTGCCGTGTTCATCCTCATCAACAAGATTTCCGATGTGCTCTACCGCATTCTCGATCCGAGGGCCCGCAAATGATCGACTGGCTTCTCGACGATAGCCCCGCCTCGCGCCTGCAGGCCAATCTTGGCCGCGCCTGGCGTGTCTTTGCAGCACTCCTGCGCAATCCGCTTGCCGTGGTGGGCGGCTTCATCATCCTGGTCCTGATCGTGATGGCGATCTTCGCTCCGCTGATCGCCCCTTACTCTCCCATCGGCCAGGATCTCGCAAACCGCCTGATGCCGCCGTCCGCGGCCCACTGGATGGGCACCGATGAGCTTGGCCGGGACATCTACTCCCGCGTTGTCTACGGTGCGCGCATCACGCTGATGATCGTTACCATGGTGGCCGTCATCGCCGCTCCAATCGGCCTCATCGTCGGTGCGGTCTCCGGATATTTCGGCGGCTGGACCGATCGGGTGCTGATGGGCGTGACGGATATCTTCCTGTCCATGCCGAAGCTGATCCTCGCGCTTGCCTTTGTGGCAGCCCTCGGACCCGGCATCGAGAATGCCATCATCGCCATTGCGATCACCGCCTGGCCTGCCTATGCGCGTATCGCCCGTGCGGAAACGATTACCTTCCGCGATGCAGAGTTCATCGCGGCGGTGCGCCTGCAAGGTGCGTCTTCCGCCCGCGTTATCCTCCGTCACGTTCTGCCGCTTTGCGCTTCTTCCACGATCATTCGCGTGACGCTGGATATGGCCGGCATCATCCTGACGGCCGCCGGTCTCGGCTTTCTCGGTCTCGGCGCTCAGCCGCCTCTGCCGGAATGGGGGGCGATGATCTCGCGCGGACGGAATTTCATTCTCGACCAGTGGTGGGTCGCCACCATGCCGGGCTTTGCCATTATCCTGGTGAGCCTCGGTTTCTGTTTCCTCGGTGACGGCCTGCGCGACGTGCTCGATCCCAAGCAGGGAGACAAGCAATGAGCGCCCCGCTTCTCGAGGTTGACGGCCTCACCGTCACCTTCCCGACGGCCCGTGGCCCGGTGGATGTCGTCAAGGGCATTTCGTTCACGCTTGGACGGGAACGGCTTGGAATTGTTGGCGAATCCGGTTCCGGCAAATCCATGACCGGCCGGTCGATCCTGCGCCTGATCCGGAAACCCGGAAAGGTCACCGCCCGGCGCATGACCTTCGACGGCATAGACCTCCTCAGCCGAAGCGAACGCCAGATGCGCGATCTGCGCGGCGCCCGCATTTCCATGGTCATGCAGGACCCCAAATTCTCGCTCAACCCGGTGATGACCGTAGGCGAGCAGATTGCCGAAGCCCTCGTCACCCACAAGAAGCTGCCACGCCGGGAGCTGAAGGAACGGGTGCTTGCCATGCTGGAAGCTGTGCGCATCAATGATCCAGCACGGGTTGCGGGTCTTTATCCGCACGAGGTTTCCGGCGGCATGGGCCAGCGTATCATGATCGCCATGATGCTGATCCCGGAACCTGATCTCCTGATCGCAGACGAACCAACCTCCGCGCTTGATGTTTCCGTGCAGGCACAGGTCCTGGACATTATCGACGATCTGGTCACCGGCAAGGGCATGGGTCTGATCCTGATCAGTCATGACCTCAACCTGGTGTCCCGCTACTGCGACCGCATCCTGGTGATGAATAGCGGCGAGATCGTCGAACAGTGCAAGGCGAGCGATCTGCACAACGCGCAGCATCCCTACACCCGTGGCCTGATTGCCGCGATGCCGCGCATGAATGAAGACCGTGATGAGCTGCCCGTTCTCGACCGCAGTACCTGGACCACGGGAGCCGGAACATGACCGACGCCGCCATCCATCTTGAAAACCTCACCATCAGCTATGGCGACACGGCTGTGGTTCACGACGTCACCTTCGATGTTGCTGAAGGGGAAAGTTTTGCGCTGGTCGGGGAATCCGGCTCAGGCAAATCGACAATCCTGAAGGCAATCTCCGGACTGGCCCCGGACTGGACCGGCACCATTGCCGTTGAAGGAAAACCTCGCGGACATTCACCGGACAGGACCTTTGCCGAAACCTGCCAAATGGTGTTTCAGGACCCTTACGGCTCGCTTCATCCACGCAAGACCATCGATACCTGCCTTGCAGAGCCGCTCGCCATTCATGGTATTGGCGGTCGGGACGGCCGTGTGAAAGACATGCTTGCCGCCGTCGGTCTGGACCAGCGATTCCGCTTCCGCTTTCCGCATCAGCTTTCCGGTGGTCAGCGCCAGCGAGTGGCGATCGCCCGCGCGCTGATGCTGGAACCGCGCGTTCTACTGCTGGACGAGCCGACATCCGCACTGGACGTATCGGTACAGGCGGAAATCCTGAACCTTCTGAAAAAGCTGCGGCGGGAACAGGGGCTGACCTATCTTATGGTCACGCATAACCTTCCGGTTGTCTCGTTCCTGTGCGACCGCCTGGCTGTCATGCGCTATGGCCGCGTGGTAGAAATTGCCGGTGTCGACGCTCTCAAGTCGGGTCAGCTCTCAGATCCTTATTCCCGCGAACTCTATGCCGCCAGCGGCGGCATCTTGCACCCTGCCTAACGTCAACTAGAATTGCTCGAGATTTCGACACATGACCGATTTCACCGGCCCTTTGGCCACGTTTGACCATGCCCTTTCCACCGCGATCACACCGGACGCGCCTTTTGATGCCCTTCTGAAGCTGACCCGGGAAACCATTGGCGTGAAGCTGTTCACGTTCATGACAGCCGACATGAAAACCGAGCTGGCGCAGCGCTCCTACACTTCGCATCCGGAAGACTACCCGGTCTCCGGAACCAAACCGATCACTTATGACCGCTGGTTTGAAACCGTACACAAGGACCGGAAGAGCTTTGTCGCAAACACGCTTGCCGATATTGCGACCGTCTTTCCCGATTACGAGCTGATAGGCCGGCTTGGCTGCGGCTCCGTCATCAACCTGCCCGTTGTTCTCGGCGATACGCTGGTTGGTACCGTCAACATGCTTCACGAAGAACATCACTATACGCCGGAACGCGTCGCTCAGGCACAGGCCTGGCTCTCGGTTCCGGCCAAGGCTGCCTATCTGGCAAGCCAGTCGCTGTCGACCGCCTCCTAGGACGGAATAGTACACGCAGTCTCTCGTAACCCCGCCGCTCTGGCGGGGTTTGTTTTTGCATGACTTGTCAGTCCTCTCTGACGGTATCGACAGAAGGAGCTACATCGATCGTTTCCGTGGCGAGATCCAGAAGCCAGGCAATGCGTGTCTGGTATCTGACGACCACCTTGTAATCCTCTCCCAGAACTTCACGGGCGGCCTCTCTGAACGGATGTTCCTTCATGGCGACCGGCAGAAAATCGTCGAGTGAGCCGATCTTGTACTGCGCGTCCGATGGCAGATCGAGAAGTACCCAGATTTCCGCAATCCTGGTGCGGGCGTGAACGTCGACCCTTATGATCTCGACAGGCGTGTCGCCCGCCCACTCCTTGGTGCGCTGTGCCAGAATGGCTTCTGTCCCGGTTTCGATGTAGCGCAGGTAGGTTGCCGCCAGAAGCTGGACCAGAACGACCGACAGGAAGGCAAGCGTGACCGTCATGCCGAGCGTGAACTTGACGCCCCGATGTGCTTTGCGGAAGAGCCGCTCCCGTGGGCCCAGGATGATGTAGACCAGGCTTGCGGAGAAGATGATCGCCCCGAAATTGGTGGCAAAGAGCAATGTGGCCTCATAGGCCGCCTCCTGTTCTCCGAAGTACAACAGGATCCCTGCTGCCGCGAGCGGCGGAACCAGGGACACGCCTATGGCCGCACCAGGCAAAAGGCTGATTTCCGATTTCCTGATCTGCACATAGGCACCGGCAATGCCCGCGGCGAGCGCAACGACCATGTCTTCCGCCCCGGGATTGCTCCGGCTGAGGACTTCATCCGGTAGTAGCAGCGTTGAAGGCGCATCCGCTATCCAGACAATCAACCACGAGATCACGATGCTGCAGCCGGCGGCGACCCAGACAGTCAGCATCAGGACGAGCGCTCTTCCAACCCATCCCATGACGATCGATGAGGCGATGCCAAGGATGGGGGTCATAAGAGGGGCCACCAGCATGGCCGCGATCACGACAGCACCGGAATTTCGCAACAGGCCCATCGTCGCGATGATCACGGCAAGCGACAGCAGCAAAGCGAACTTGCGCCAATAGGCCGCCTTGTTGGCGCCCTCGAACCTCAGAATTTCCTTGGTGGTGGAGAACTGACTGATGGACATGAAACAGCTGCTCCAGACATTATATCGTCCGAGTATGCTTCACGTCGCGGCGTTCGTCATCTTAATTGCAACGACTTGGTTCACAATCTTCGATAGGCACGAGACCAAATTCCGGAGAAACATGTCTTCCGCCAGAAATGGCGCAATCCAGTCAACAGCTTACCGTCAGGCTGCAGCCTTTTTCGCGCGCTCGATCTTGCCGATGAACTCGGAAAGCCAGGCGATTTCCTTCAGGTAGACTTCCATGGAGAGCGAGGCAAGTTCCATGAGGAGGGCTTGCGGATTGGGGTTGTCCAAGCCCGTCTCCCGCAAGAAGGTCTGGTACTCGTCACTGAAAGCCTTTGGCACACGCATTTCGGCCTCACGCACTCACGGTTCTGCTGGTCTGTGCAAGCAGGCCTTCCAGCCCGCGTTTAGGAATTGTTAAGATTTCAGAACCTCTGCCGATATCGTCAGAAATGTCATTTCCTCACAATCCCCAAGAGCTGAAGGCCTGGCTTGGGATAACTCACCCAAACACGTCAAAAATGGCCCATAGCTCCCGCTTTTCGCTTGCACTTGGCCAGCCAAATCTTCGACCCTGCCAAGAATCACAATTCTACCCCATCCAACCCGACCTCAAGAGCCCTTCATGAGCCCGTCCACAGACCTTTCCTTCGCGCCTTTGTCCGATGCCTTTGCACAAGACCCCTACCCGTTCTACGCCGCACTGCGTGACCGCAAGGGTCTGACTTACTTCGAGGATTTCGATATCTGGCTGGCAGCGACGTTCGATGACGTTTCGGAAATCGTACAGAACGGCAAGATGGTGCGCTCCATGGACCACATCGCGAGCGCGGAAGAAATCGCGGACATGAAACGTGCCCAGAACTGGCACGACATGCCGCATCATTCCCGGTTCGTGCAGTTCTCTCTGCTGGACAGCGACGGGGACATTCATGACCGGCTGCGCAAGCAGGTGTTCAGACTGTTCACGCCGGTGATGGTCGGCAAGTTGCGCGATGACATACAGGCCTATGTCGACCGCCTTTTCGACAGTCTGTCAGACCGCACCGAAATCGACTTTATCGAAGATCTGGCCGCCCATGTTCCAGGTCACATCATCGGCCGCGTTCTGGGCGTTCCCGATGAGGACTGCCCGCAACTGCGCATCTGGTCGGAAAACATTGTTCAGTATTTCGACATCGACCGGACGAATGAGCGCAAGGAACTGGCCGAACGCAACACGACAGAATTCTATCACTATCTGCAAACGCTTAAAGCAAAGCGCGAACGCGCACCGCAGGACGACCTTCTGTCGCTCATGATCGAAGCTGAACGGGCCGGCCAGATGAACGAGGACGAATTCATCTCGACCGCCATGCTGATCCTGATGGCCGGTCACGGTTCAACCATCGACGTTCTCGGCAGTGGCATGCATGCGCTGCTGAAGTTTCCGAATGAGCTGCAGCGTCTGCGCGAAGATCCGTCACTGATGAAAACGGCCGTGCAGGAAATGTTCCGCTATGAATCTCCCTTGCCGTTCTTCCACCGCTATTCAACCGAGGACATGACGGTTTGCGGCGACGCGTATCCGCGTGGGACGAAGTTCGGCGTCCTCTATGGAGCAGCCAACCGCGACCCGGCCCAATTTCCCGACGCTGACCGCTTCGATGTTGGCAGAACGCCGAATTGGCACATTGCCTTTGGCCGGGGCGCACATTTCTGCCTCGGCAACCATCTTGCACGTCTGGACATGGACATCATCTTTTCAACACTGCTGAAAAGGTTCAGCACGATTGAGCTGGTTGACAACAACGTCACCTACAAGCGTGGCCTGTCCGTGAGAGGCCCGGAAGCACTCAGACTTGCCTGGCAACCCGCCTAGTTGCAGCTATTGCACTTGCTCCCGGCATGCGTGCCGCTAATTATTGCCCTTCTTGCCACGAAAGCCATTGGATACCTCATGCACCTCAAACAAGTTGTTCTTTGCCTGACCGGGCTGTGTGCCGTCTTGCCTGCACAAGCAGGCACTGTCGAGCTTGGGCCCCGCCCCGCCTACCTTGTGTCCCAGATGACTGACGGCCCGCTGAAGGACACCTTGGAAGCCTGCATCGGCAAGCCGGCAAAACGCACCCTGTTTTCCATCAGCCATCGTGGGGCCCCATTGCAGTTTCCAGAACACACGGAGGAAGGTTACCGGGCTGCGGCACTCATGGGAGCGGGTATCCTGGAATGCGACGTCACCTTTACCAAGGACAAGGAACTGGTGTGCCGGCATTCCCAGAACGATTTGCACACGACCACGAACATTCTGACGACCGATCTCGCCGACAAATGCACCACGGGCTTCACTCCGGCCTCGGGTGAGACGCCGGCCGCGGCCGAATGCCGGACGAGTGATCTGACCCTGGCTGAGTTCTCGTCCTTGCAGGGCAAGATGGACAGTGCAGACAAAACGGCAACAACGCCTGAAGCTTACCAGAATGGAACCGCGCCCTGGCGCACGGATCTTTACGCGGGCACGGGAACGCTGCTGACACACGACGCCTCGATCCGCCTTTTCAAGGACCTCGGCGTGAAATTCACTCCGGAGTTGAAGGCCCCTGAAGTCGAGATGCCTTTTGATGGCTTTACTCAGGCCGACTACGCCCAGAAACTGATTGACGAATACAAAGCGGCAGGCATTCCGGCAGAAGACGTCTACCCGCAATCCTTCAACCTTGATGACGTTCTCTACTGGATCGAAAACGAACCGGACTTCGGCAAGCAGGCAGTCTTCCTTGAAAGCCGCCGCGATGTCGATCCCATGGATCCGGAAACATTCTCCCCTTCCATGACCGAATTGAAGGACATGGGCGTCAACTACCTCGCACCGCCGCTGTTTGTCCTTCTTGCGCAGGAAGACGGCAAGATCGTTCCCTCGGCTTATGCGATTGCAGCAAAGGAAGCCGGTATCGAGCTGATTGCCTGGACGCTTGAAAGGTCGGGACCGCTGGCGTCCGGCGGCGGCTGGTATTATCAGACCGTCAACGATGCCATCGACGGCGACGGCAAGCTTTATGAGGTTGTGGATGTTCTGGCGCGCCAGGTTGGCGTCAAGGGCATCTTTTCGGACTGGCCGGCAACCACGAGCTTTTATGCGTCCTGCCTCGGACTGGAGTGACGTGCAGGAACCGGTTTTGGCAACCAAAGTGAGAGGCGATAAGGCCTTTTTCACCAAAGTTGCCTAACCTCCCGCATCATTCCGCAAATCAGGTGTGGTCTTACCGTTGAAAACGCATCCGCTTCCAAGCGTCGATTCCCAGATCCTCTACAAGCGCTATCAGCCGCTTGACGGAGACGCGATCATGGCTGTCATTGTAGCTGTCGCGGAAAAGGTGGGCGTTCCGCGCAGCGCCTGCCAGCTGTTGAACACGTCAGACGACGTCAACAAGCGTTTTCTGTGCGGCAAGTTCCATGTTCTTGTCACACAGACAGGCCTCTTCGAACACACGCCGCTGATAGATGCTGCGCTTGAAACGATCTATGCCCGGACCGCTTTTCCGGAAGCGGCCGACCTTTTGAACGAGATTGCGGCCTGCACGCAGATTTCGGTCAGAAAAAGCCTCATCCCCACGGATTCGCTGCCAGAGAACCTGAAGACACTTTCCGGAGTGGAAAGTCTGGCTTTCTGCGAGGCTGAGGAAACCTTGCAAGCCATGGAGATCGCAAGGTTGATCACGGCGATCATCGTGGAAAGATCCCGGCCGGACGCCGTCTTTTGGGCTCCAAGCAGCTTCCTGCTGAAGCCGGATGCCTTCTCGGCGCTGGCTCGCGCCTCAAACCACGACGACCTGTACCTCTTGCCCAATCCTTACGGACAACAGGATCCCGAAACCGGCGAGCAATTGATCGGCATGATGGGGATCGGCTCCCAGTGGCTAACCGGGTACAGGGTGGAGGTTCTGCCTTGCAGGTTGCCGCCAGAGTACCTTGCCGAGATCCTCGTCGCGTTTTCAAAGTTCACGAACAAGAGTAGTCACCTGATCGATGATGGAGACGTTTTTGGCCGTGAGGAAAACGAAAAGATCCAGGTGATCTACCATGAGGAAGACGATGACGGGTTGGGTACGATTGAACTCAAGGTCGTCCACAATCCCAAATTCGGTATACTCCGTGAAGATGTGCCGACAAAATACGTTCGCTACGATGAAGACCTGAATAAAACCGGGAGCTATATGGACGGGAACGAGGACGCAGAACTGGATCCGCACGACCCAGTGGACGCAGCCATCCTGGAACGTCTAAAGGAGCTGAAAGAAGAGCCTTCCTCTCAAGAGCTTCCAGACGATCGGAGCGAGGAGGCATTCGAACAGGAGATGTCGGCACTGGACCGGCCAGACCAGCCAGCTATACCAGCTTACCCTGAAACTGCTACACCCGTTTCACCGTCAACCGCATCGCAAGTTCATCAGACGATCGCCACCGCAGCCCGACGGCTGGATGACACCCGCATTGCCGGAAAGACTTCCCCGTCATCAAAAAGGATGTCGGTTGCCGAATTGCGAGACTTCGTCAAGCAGGCTCAGGTTTCGAACGAAACTTCGGAAAAGGCCGGCAAAAAACCTGGCTTCCTGGCGAAACTTTTCAAACGCAAGGCAGACCAGTAAGGCGAGGTATGAAGGTCAGCGCGCCTGATCCAGCGTTCGCTTGCATTCCAGCAACTCAAAGAGGGTTGCCTGCAGGCGGCGGATATCCTCCTTCGTCACGGACGAATGGGACCCTGTGCCCTGAGCCGGTTTCTCACCGCGCAGGCGACCAAGAATACTGAAATGCCCATGACCCTGGGCTGGTGCCGGTTCCGGTGCATTGTCCGCCAGAACGCCGCTTGGCAACGGGCCGTTATGGATTTCATGCTGGCCATTTTGGGAAATCATCGCAGGGGCAGGCGCAGGCTCCGCCTGTGCAGGTTCTGCAGTGGCAACGGCCTGCAGGGCCGACATGTCTTCATGCCGGATCTGCATGACGAAGCGTGGCCCCTGCTCTTTCAGGATCCGCTGTACACCCTTGATCGTGTAGCCTTCACCGTAGAGCAGATGACGGATGCCCTTCAGAAGCTCGACATCGTCCGGCCGGTAGTACCGGCGACCTCCCCCACGCTTCAGCGGCTTGATCTGCGAGAAGCGTGTTTCCCAGAACCGCAGCACGTGCTGCGGCAGGTCAAGATCTTCTGCGACTTCGCTGATAGTACGAAAGGCGTCGGGGCTTTTTTCCTGCGAGCTCATCCGGTCTTATAATTTTCTGGCTATTTGCTGGCCTGTCCTGTCAGCGCATCATTGATCCGCTGTTTCAATACGTTAGACGGTTTGAACACCATCACCCGGCGCGGTGAAATAGGTACTTCCTCGCCGGTCTTCGGATTGCGGCCGATGCGCTCCCCCTTGGAGCGGACCACGAAAGACCCGAAGCTTGATAATTTTACTGATTCTCCGGTCACAAGACAGTCGGAAATTTCAGAAAGTACGCGTTCGACCAATTCAGAAGACTCGGTCCGGGACAGACCAACTTTCTGATAAACGGCCTCACACAGATCAGCGCGGGTAATAGTCCGATTGCCCATAACCCCTCCTCAACGACGCCATCATCTGGCTGATTTTGCACAAGAACTCCGATGCAAGGCCATACGGTACGGCCTTGCGGCGAGCCGGTCAACCGGAACTCTTGGTGGAAATCAGATTTGTCGTAGGAAGTTAGACAGGACTTACCAGCGCAGCAGAACGGAGCCCCAGGTGAATCCGCCCCCCATTGCTTCCAGCATCACGAGATCGTTCTTTTTGACACGTCCGTCCCTGACGGCCGTATCCAGCGCAAGCGGAATGGACGCGGCAGAGGTGTTGCCGTGATGCTGGACCGTGGTCACGACCTTCTCGGGAGCGATACCGAGTTTCTTGGCGCTGGCATCGATAATGCGCTTGTTGGCCTGATGCGGAATGAACCAGTCGAGATCTTCCGATGTGGTGCCCGTTGCCTTGTAGGCATCTTCAATCACGTCGGTGATCATGCCGACCGCATGCTTGTAAACTTCACGGCCTTCCATCCGGAGATGCCCAACGGTACCGGTCGAGGACGGTCCACCGTCGACGAAGAGCTTTTCCTTGTGTCGGCCGTCGGAGCGAAGGTGCGATGTGAGAACACCCCGGTCGGCGGTCGTGCCTTCGCCTTCCGAAGCTTCCACCACGACAGCGCCAGCGCCGTCGCCGAAGAGAACGCAGGTCGTCCGGTCGGTCCAGTCCAGAATGCGTGAGAACGTCTCTGCACCGATAACCAGGCAGCGCTTCGCCAAGCCTGCCCGAATATAGGCATCGGCCGTCGTCAGGGCATATACAAAGCCCGAGCAAACGGCGTGCACATCGAATGCGGCACCGTGATAGATGCCCAGGTTGGCCTGGACGGTGACAGCCGTTGCCGGAAAGGTGTTGTCTGGTGTGGCGGTCGCCAGAATGATGGTGTCGATCTCCTGAGCATCCCGGCCGGCGCTTTCCAGCGCGCGCTTGGCAGCTTCCAGAGCAAGGTCCGAGGTCATCTGGCCTTCGGCTGCAACATGGCGCTGCTGGATGCCGGTGCGCTGTACGATCCATTCATCAGACGTGTCGACCATCTTGGAGAGATCGTCGTTGGTCAGGATTTTTTCCGGCAGGAAACTTCCGCAGCCGGTTACGGTCGAACGGATTACGCTCACAAATCACCTTCCGATGTCGGCGCGGCTTCTGCGAAGCGGCCACGATGATAATGCACAAGATCCTGGGCGATCTTGTGTGTCAGTTCGTTTTTGACCATGTCGTAGGCAAGGTCGATCGCCGAGGCATAGCCTTCAGCATCCGTCCCGCCGTGACTTTTGATCACAATGCCATTCAGTCCCAGGAACACGCCGCCGTTGACCTTGCGCGGATCCATTTTCTCGCGCAGAAGATCAAAGGCGCCTTTGGCGAAGAGATAGCCGATTTTGGACATAAAGGTCCGATTCATGGCCGAACGCAAGTAACTGCCGATCTGCTTGGCCGTGCCTTCCGCGGTTTTGAGCGCGATGTTACCGGCAAAGCCTTCGGTCACGACGACATCGACAGTGCCTTTTCCAAGGTCGTCACCCTCGACGAAACCGGCGTAATGCAGCGAGCGCAGCGGCGTTTCGCGCAGAAGCCGGCCGGCGGTGCGAACCTCTTCCAGTCCCTTGACCTCTTCCACGCCGATGTTCAGCAGGCCGACGCTCGGCTTCTGGACACCGAACAGGGCCCGCGCCATGGCGCCACCGAGAATGGCGAAATCGATAAGCTGCTGAGCGTCGGCGCCAATCGTTGCACCGACATCAAGCACCACGGACTCGCCGCGCATGGTCGGCCAGATGGCCGCGATCGCCGGACGTTCGATATTGGCCATTGTCCGCAGGCAGAACTTGGACATGGCCATGAGCGCGCCCGTGTTGCCGGCAGAGACCGCAACGGATGCATCGCCTGTCTTTACCGCCTCGATGGACCGCCACATGGACGAGCGCCAGCGGCCCTGACGCAGTGCCTGACTGGGCTTGGTGTCCATCGCAATGGAGACATCGCAATGATGGAACGTCGAAGCATCGCGAACCCTTGGATACTTTTCCAGGAGCGGCAGCACGACCTTTTCATTGCCGAACAGCAGGAAACGGATGTCAGGATGGCGGACAAGCGCAATTTCCGCCCCGGGAATGACGACGTCAGCCCCATGATCGCCGCCCATGGCATCCAGAGAAATCGGAATAGTTTTCGCCATCTAGAAGGTCTTTTGACGTTTCGCTACCAAGAACAGCACCCAGTGGTGCTTCCAGACAAAGTCCTGCAGGTCCGGCAAGGGCCTAGAACGGGCGCGAACATAACGGTTTTGGCAAGACTGACAACCGTTTTCCTGATCGCGGAGAGTTCTGACGTTGAAAACCTGCATGAAGACCCAGTCCAAATCGTTCCGGCACCTGTGAATACAATGGATATCAGTTATCCGGCTGTTCCTTGAGTGCCTTCAAGGCGGCGAAGGGGGACGGTTTGGCCTCGGGCTCTTCATCGACGCTGTCGTCGTCGCCATCTCCACCCTCGAACTCCACTCCCGGCTTGCGGGGGAACGGGTCGAGCGTAAGTGCAAGTTCCTCGCAGATCACGGCACCAAGGTCGAGAACACCGTCCAGAATGACATCGGGCGGGTCGAGCGTTTCCAGGTCGATTTCAATCTCGCCGTCCTCATTGAGATCGCTGACCTTGCGCGGCCGGCTGGACTGGGGCTCGAAGGTGCGATCGACATCGATCTTCAGCTGGCTTTCGAAAGGTTCCAGCGACACCACACATGTCTGTTCCAGCGTTGCCGTCAGCGGGCCGACGACACGCAGTCCCGCCTTGCGATACGGTTTCAGAAGAAAATTCGCCTTCAGGTCACGAATACCATCGAGCTCATAGGTCTTTGCTATGGCCTTGAGCGCGGCTTCGTCCGGACTGACAGTGACGCGTTCGTCCTTGTCGACAACGCGGGCGGCGTTGACCTTGTACGAATAGGGGAAAGTTTCTTTTGTCATTTTTGTTTTTACCTTGGCACCTTTGTCGCGGCCTCTTGCACCGCCGGCTAGGCTCTCAGACCGGCAATGCCTTGAATTTTTCAGGGTCGGACCAGACGATGCTCCCGTTCATCAGTGCTTCCACCGTCTGCCCCTCGAGGCTTTCGGCAGCTTCCAGCATATAGTACGCCAAACGCTTCTGTGCGACCGGCTCAGGAGCATCCGGATAGATGTTGCGGCCGAGCGCCTCTGCCAGCTCCTCAACGTTTTTTGATTCAATCGCCGGAATATAGGCATCGGCACGACCATAAAAGGCTTCGCCCATGACTTTCACCTTCTTGGGCACGCGCGTGTCGCTGACACCCATTTCACGCAGCGATGCATCCATGTCCAGAAAGAACAGGTCAAAGACGTTCTGCGTAAACTCCGAGACCGACTTCCCCTCCCCGCGCATCCGGCGGAAATACAGCACTGCATGGGCCACGATCATGTCAAAACGGCCGTCGACACTATCGGGCACGTGAAAGTCGGTGTAAAAGACTGGCTGCCGTGCTTGAGCCACGATTTCACAATAGACCTTGTGCTCGGCATCGCGGGTCCGACGGCGGAACAGGCCAAACAGCATGGCATCTCCTTTTAAGTCAGGTGTTGCCTTGTGCCCTATCCCACGATAGTGACTTTGCCAAGCAACGAAATTCAAGAGCAGCCAGACCGGTCTGGCGAAACGGGAATTCTTAGATGAACTTCAAGGCAAGCGCCCTGATCCTTCCGCTTCTGGTCACCTTACCGCTCGGCGGCTGTTTTACCTCCACCTATACGCACGGGCACGTGATCACCAGCGACATGCTGAACCAGGTTCAGGTCGGCTCCAGCCGCGAACAGGTTGAGCTGGTCCTGGGAACCCCGTCGACAACGTCCAGCCTCAACGGCGATGCCTACTATTACATTTCGCAGAAAACCGCCACGACCGCCTTCATGGCTCCGGATATCGTCGAGCAGCGCGTCGTTGCGGTTTACTTCGACAAGGACGGCTACGTCCAGGACCTCGGCAACTACTCGCTTGAAGACGGCAAGATCGTCGACATCGTCACCCGCAAGACCCGTACGGGCGGTGCCGACTATGGCTTCCTGACGCAGATCCTGCGCGGTGCGACCAACCCGAGCCTTGGTCTCTGAGGCAAAAGTCTCAACCCTATGCAAAAAGCCCCGGCCATCGGCCGGGGCTTTCTTTTTCCGGGGCGTCAGTGCGCCAGGATCGCCAACAGCAGCAAGGCCACGATGTTGGTGATCTTGATCATCGGGTTCACGGCCGGACCGGCGGTATCCTTGTAGGGATCCCCAACCGTATCGCCTGTCACCGAGGCCTTGTGCGCCTCGCTGCCTTTCTGGTGGGTCACACCGTCCTTGTCGGTGAAGCCGTCCTCGAAGGACTTCTTGGCGTTATCCCAGGCACCGCCACCGGCGGTCATGGAAATGGCCACGAAGAGCCCTGTCACGATCACGCCCAGCAGCATCGCACCAAGCGCCGCGAAGGCGTCGGCCGGCGTTGCCACGGCCTTGACCAGGAAGAACACCACGATGGGCGACAGCACCGGCAGCAGCGAGGGGATGATCATCTCCCGGATCGCCGCCTTTGTGAGCATGTCCACCGCACGGCCGTAATCCGGCCGTTCCGTGCCCTGCATGATGCCCGGCTTTTCCTTGAACTGGCGGCGGACTTCCTCCACCACCGCACCCGCAGCCCTGCCGACGGCGGTCATTGAAATGCCGCCGAAGAGATAGGGCAACAGACCGCCGAACAGAAGGCCTGCAACCACATAGGGATTGGACAATGTGAACAGGGTGCCGACGTCGATGCCGTAGAAGATCGACCCTTCCGCAGCATTGCTGGAGAAGAACTTCAGGTCTTCCGTATAGGCGGCAAAGAGCACCAGCGCACCTAGCCCAGCAGACCCGATGGCATAGCCCTTGGTGACCGCCTTGGTGGTGTTCCCCACCGCATCGAGGGCGTCCGTCGTGGTACGCACTTCCGCCGGAAGATCCGCCATTTCGGCAATCCCCCCGGCGTTATCGGTCACCGGACCAAAGGCGTCGAGCGCTACCACCATACCTGCGAGCGCCAGCATGGTCGTTACGGCAATCGCAATCCCGAAGAGGCCCGCGAAGGCGTAGGTGACCAGAATGCCCGCGATGATGATCAGCGCCGGCAGGGCCGTTGCTTCCAGTGACACGGCCAGACCCTGGATCACATTGGTGCCATGACCGGTCACGGACGCCTGGGCGATGGATCGCACCGGACGATACTCCGTGCCGGTGTAATATTCGGTCACCCAGATGATCAGCCCGGTCACCACGAGACCTACGAGACCACAGACGAACAGATCGAACCCGGTAAAGGTCGTGCCGCCCGATGTCGTGAACTCGGTGCCGGCACCGATCCAGCCGAAGATGATGATCGCGAGGGCTACCGCGGACAGGACTGCCGTGGCAATGAAGCCCTTGTAGAGCGCCCCCATGATCGAGTTGTTGCTGCCGAGCTTGACGAAGAACGTGCCGATGATGGACGTCACCACGCAGCTAGCTCCGATCAGCAACGGCAGGTGCATCAGGTCGATGGCCTGGCTGCTCGTAAAGAAGATCGAGGCCAGAACCATCGTGGCGACGACCGTCACCGCGTAGGTTTCGAACAAATCGGCCGCCATGCCCGCACAGTCGCCGACATTGTCGCCGACGTTGTCGGCGATTGTCGCCGGGTTGCGTGGATCATCCTCCGGAATTCCGGCTTCAACCTTGCCGACCAGATCACCGCCGACGTCAGCCCCCTTGGTGAAGATACCGCCGCCGAGACGGGCGAAGATCGATATGAGGGAGGCACCGAAGCCGAGCGCGACCAGTGCGTCGATCACCGTACGGTCCGTCGGGTCGTACCCCATCATTCCGGTGAGGATGGCGAAATACACTGCCACGCCAAGCAACGCGAGCCCGGCAACCAAAAGGCCGGTGACGGCACCGGCCTTGAACGCGATTTCCAGCCCTGCCCCGAGGCTTTGGCTGGCCGCCTGGGCGGTGCGCACATTGGCCCGGACGGAAACCATCATGCCGATGTAACCGGCAGCTCCCGAGAGGACGGCGCCGATGGCAAATCCGATTGCCGCGGTGCCGGAAAGCAATAGCCAGGCGAGCACGAAAACAACGGCCCCCACAATGGCAATAGTCGTATATTGACGATTGAGATAAGCGCTAGCCCCTTCCTGGATCGCCTCGGCGATCTCCTGCATGCGCGCGTTCCCTGCATCCGCTGCCATAACGGACTGGATGGCCCACGCCCCATAGGCAATGGACAAGAGGCCACAAATGATGACGACAAGCTCGATCATACTTCCTCCCAAAGCTGCGGCGGACTGATTTTCTTGTCGTTTTTTGCCGCCTGACGGCCCTTCACATCAATTCCTCGACGTGAGGGAGGGTAACGATAGCAGCAAAGCGGCGCGCCTCGTCAAGCTCTCACATTGTTTAATTCAAAACTTCCGTTACGGTATTGTTTGATGCAGCGCAGTAATTATGCTGCGCTGACGAAATGGAATTTCGAAGGTACTTTAAGCGGTTGTATCCGCTCTTCTTTCCGCAACTGCAAGCCAGATAAGCAAGCCGATGCAGAGCACCACAAACGGAAACACCAGAAGGGTGACCGTGTTCCAGCCGTAGACATTCAGCAACGCACCGGACGAGAACGATGCGGCAGCAACAAAGCCGAACACCAGGAAATCGTTGACCGCCTGCACCAGGTTCCGCTCTTCGGGCCGGTAGGTATCCGTCAGCATGGCAGTGGCTCCGATGAAGCCGAAGTTCCAGCCAAGGCCGAGCAGGATCAGTGCGATCCAGAAGTTGGCAAGGTCGACCCCCATCAACGCGACCACCGAACATCCGGCCAGCAGCAGCAGGCCAATCGAGACGATCCGCTCCTTGCCGAAGCGTCCGATGAGATTACCCGTGAAGAAACTCGGACCGAACATGGCAAGCACATGCCACTGAATGCCAAGCGTGGCGTCATTCTGCGACAGGCCGCAGCCGATCATGGCCAGCGGCGTGGCCGTCATCACCATGCTCATGAGCGCATAGGAACAGATACCGCAGGCTGCCGCGACGATGAAACGGCGTTGCGACATGATCTGGCGCAGTGGACGTCCACCCGCCTGGGTATGGCTGTGCCGCTGCGGCTTTGGAATTCGGAGAAAAGCCACGAGGAAAAAGGCAATCAGGGACAAGCCAGCCTGCGCCAGATAGGTTCCGGCGAACAGGATTGGCGAGAACAGGTCCTTGGTGGCGATAACCGTTTGCGGACCAACCACCCCTGCCAGAACACCACCGGCAAGCACCCATGAGATGGCCTTCGGCTTGAAGGCGTCACTTGCCGTGTCCGCTGCCGCAAAGCGGTATTGCTGCACGAATGCGCCTGCAAAACCGCTGATGCAGCACCCCAGGGCAAACATCAAAAACTCGTCCTGGAAAACCGCGAATGCCGCCAGCAGCCCGGCGATGGCGCCAAGCAAAGCTGCCCCCATGAAACCGGTCCTACGGCCGTAGCGGCGCATGATCATGCCGGCGGGAATGGTCCCGAAAGCTGTTCCCAGGACCATCGCCGACACGGGCAAGGTTGCCAGAGACTTGTCCGTATCCAGCATCGAATACCCGACCAGCGGCGCCGTTGCGATCACGATCGACGCCGAAGCCCCACCAATTGCCTGAGCCAGAGCCAATAGCAGCGCGTTTCGTTTTGCCAGACTGTCGTCGACAAAGCTATCGGGGGTCGTCACGGTCATTTGGATACTTTCAGGAAGGCAGAAGTTTGCATGGCACATAACACGCCAACAGCCGACCGCGAAAGACCAGAAGTTTCATTTGCAACTGGAGACCAGCCGAGAGCTGTAACGTGCGGCACGTCGCGGCCAAGCGGCACGAAAGCGCAACACCATCGGAGGCAGGCATTCGGGCGATGGATCCGGCCTGGTAAAATTCCGGCACCTGTCCTTTGCAATAGCTAAAAGTGACTGAAGCCCGCAAAGCGACCGTAGTCGACAGGTTGCCCGGCTTCCTCAAGCCGAATTCGGCCCTCACCTGCCCGGGCATGACCGATTTGCGTGACGGGACAGCCGGCCAGGTGAGCAACCCGGCAGAAGGTGCCAGAAACGTCTTCCGGCACCGCCATCAGGATTTCGTAATCGTCGCCACCGTTCAGGCAACGAGCAAAGTCCTCTGGTGACTTGATCTTGAGATGGGCGAGCGCCTGTGAAAGCGGCACCTGATCCAGGTCAATCGTGAGGTCCAACGCCGAAGCGCTGGCCATATGCGCGCAGTCGGCAAACAGGCCATCTGACACGTCCATGGCAGCCGAAGCATAATCGGTCACTGCCCCGGCAAGCCTCGTGCGCGGCCTCGGCAGCAGGTAACGGTCGAGAATATGGGCTTCTTCGCTCTCTGTCAGATCATGATCGCGGCAGAAGTCGGGATTGAGGCGCGCCTGAAGACCGGCAGCGGCGTCGCCAATGGTTCCGGTAACAAACAGAAGATCGCCCGGCCGTGCCCCGGACCGCCGAACTGCGCTGCCGGTTTCAACCTCGCCTATTGCCGTGATCGACACCTGCAGACCATTGCCGGAACGGACCGTGTCACCGCCCAGAAGATGGAAATCATAGGCCGCCTGGTCAGCCGCCAGGCCGTTGCAGAACCGCTCAAGCCAGTCGACCGTCCAGTCGGACGGCAACGACAGGCCCATCAGATAGCCGCGCGGACGTGCGCCCTTCGCCGCAAGGTCCGAGAGGTTGACCCTCAGTGCCTTGGCGGCGATCGCTTCCGGTGCATCTTCAGCAAAGAAATGAATATCGGCCGCCAGCACGTCCTTGGTCAGAACGAGGTCATGGCCTTCCCGTGGTGTCAGCACCGCGGCATCGTCGGTCAGACCGAGGCTGCCCGGGTCTTTTGCCAAAGGGGCAAAGAAACGCCGGATCAGCTCGAATTCGCCTGGCCGGTCAGCGCCCATGATCAGGAGGCGCCGTCCGTTTTCTTTTCCTCGAGTTCGCCGCTGCGCAGTTCATGCGCAAGACGGTCGAGCACGCCGTTGACAAGGCCGGGCTCATCATCATCGAAGAAGGCCTTGGTGACGTCGATATACTCGGAAATGATCACCTTGGCCGGAACATCCTTGCGGCGCAGCAGCTCATAGGAGCCGGAGCGGAGGATAGCCCGCAGCAGGCTGTCGATACGCTTCAGGGGCCAGTCTTCGGCCAACGCGGTGTGAATGTAGGGATCCAGAAACTTCTGGTCCTCCACAACGCCGGCAAGGATCTGCTTGAACCATTGTTCGTCGGCTTCGCGGTACTGCGCACCGTCGATTTCCTTGCCGAGGCGAAAGGCAGTGAATTCGCTGACGACACTGGTCAGCGGCGCACCGCCGACGTCCATTTGATAAAGGGCCTGAACAGCAGCAAGGCGAGCCACGCCGCGTTTGTTTGCAGGGCGCACAGTTTTTCCAGCCGGTTTTTCCGGGTCGGCCTTTCCGGTCATTCTTCTTATACTCCAAGCCGCTCGCGCAGGGCGATCATGTCGAGGGCAGCACGGGCAGCCGCGCCGCCTTTGTCCTTGTCGTCCACCTTCGCGCGGGCCCATGCCTGCTCACCGTTTTCAACGGTCAGGATACCATTTCCGACAGCCAGATCCGCATCGACGATCAAATCCATGATCACCCGGTTCGATTCATTGGCAACAATATCGTAATGGGTGGTCTCGCCGCGAATGACGACACCCAGCAGAACGAAGCCGTCGTAAAGCTCGCCGTCGTTTTCCATTGCCGTCAGAGCCATGGACAGGGCAGCCGGAATTTCCAGGACGCCCGGTACAGCGATCCGGTCATAGCTTGCGCCGGCAGCCTCAATGGTCTTGATCGCGCCTTCTGCGAGAGCATCGGCCAGATCTTCGTAGAAACGGGCTTCGATGATCAGAAGTTTCGGTGCAGCGCTCATGGGTTTTCGTTCCTATGTAAGGCCGCGACAGGAACCACGTCTGCCCCGGTTTGTCCAGTCTCATTCGTAAAGGACCACGATATCCCGGTGACGAGTTCGTCCCGTGGTTAAGGCGGTAAATGATATTAGCTCTTTTCGAAGGTGTTGGGACCGTCCCCTACCCGGTCTTGGAGAATTCCGCAAGACGGGCGGCGTAGCGGGCCATCATATCCACTTCCAGGTTGATCTGGTCACCGACCTGCCGATCGGACCAGGTCGTGACTTCGAGCGTATGCGGGATCAGGAAGACGGAGAAGAGCAAGCCGTCGACCTCGTTCACCGTGAGGGACGTACCGTCGAGCGCAACCGAACCCTTCTTGGCGATGAAAGGGGCAGCTTCTTCTGGTGCTTCGAACTGGAAATAGACCGAATCCGGATGGTCTTCACGCTTTGTCACCGTTGCAAGTCCATCGACATGGCCAAGCACCAGGTGCCCGCCCAGCTCCGCACCCATCGTCAGCGAGCGTTCCAGATTGAGTTTCTGCCCCACTTTCCAGGATGCGACGTTGGTCAGAGCCAGGGTTTCGGCGGCCGATTCCACTTCGAACCAGTTGCCATTGGATCCGTTGTCCTTGGCTGTCACCGTGTGGCAGACGCCAGAACAGGAAATCGAAGCCCCGATGTCGAAGCCATTCGTATCGTAGGCGGTGCGGATCCGCGTCCGCATTCCGGCAGGGATCTTGTCGATAGCGAGGATCTCGCCGAGGTCGGTCACAATTCCGGTGAACATGTCAGGCTCCGAGCCGTCTGAGATAAACAAAACTGTCCGGACCGAAACGGCCCGCATCGACCCGCTCGAATTTGGGGTCTTTGAGAACATCTGCAAGGTCAAGACCGTGCAGAGCAGGTATGCCGCCTTCGCCGATTACGATATCCCCGGTAACGACACAAAGATCATCCACCAGGTCCGCCGCCAGGAATGACGACGCCAGACGGGAACCACCTTCAACCATCACCCGCGTTATGCCGCGTGTTGCCAGCGCACTCAGGATGACAGAGGGCTTGATGCCGGTTTCTTCAGCGGGCACCCGGATGACATTGACACCAGCAGCCGCCAGGTCCGCCAGCTTGTCAGCATCCGCCGCATTGCCACACACAAGCCAGACAGGCACGTCGACGCAGGTTTGCACCAGTTTGGAAGTCAATGGCAGCCGGGCACACCGGTCGATTATGACCCGCACAGGAGAGCGATCCGCAAGGCCCGGAAGTCTGCAGGTCAGTTGCGGGTCATCGGCAAGCGCCGTGCCTGAACCGACCAGGATGGCGTCGCATTCGGCGCGAAACCCATGGACCTTGCGCATCGACAGGGCACCGGAGATCTTGACCTGACCTTCGCCTGCCCGGCCGATAAATCCATCCCTGGAAACAGCTAGCTTCAGGAACACCACCGGACGCTGTTTCAGTTGCCTGTAAGTGAACCCCCGGTAAAGCGCATGCATGGCCTTTTCGCGCACACCCACTTCCACCTCGATGCCCGCATCGCGCAGCATGGCGACACCACGGCCAGCGACACGCGGGTTCGGGTCCAGCATGCCGACGACCACGCGTTTCACGCCCGCCTCGATCAGAGCCTTGGCGCAAGGCGGGGTTCGGCCGTAGTGGGAACATGGCTCCAGGGTGACGTAACAGGTCGCCCCTTTTGCCCTGTCCCCCGCCTGGTTCAAGGCATTGACTTCCGCATGCGCCATGCCGGGACGGGACGTGACGCCTCTGCCCACGAGAACAGCGGCCCCTGCGTCGAAACGGACGATGAGCGCAGCCACGGAAGGATTGGGCCACACACGGCCGAGACCACGACGGGCAAGGCGTTCGGCGGCCGCCATGAAACGGGCATCAAGATTGGAAAGCTCGGACATCAAGAACCGGATACTGCAGGTCAGGAGTTTTTGAGCGGCTGTCCGTCCGGATCGCTCAGCTCATCCAGAAGGGCTTCGAAATCCTTCGCCTCACGGAAGTTCTTGTAAACGGAGGCAAAGCGGACATAGGCAACGTCATCGATGCCCTTCAGGCCTTCCATGACGTGGTTGCCGATGGTTTCCGCGGTGATTTCGGTTTCGCCTGAACTTTCAAGCTGGCGAACGATGCCGGAGACCATGCGTTCGATCTTGTCAGGATCCACGGGACGCTTGCGCACCGCGATCTGCACGGACCGCATCAGTTTTTCCCTGTCGAAGGGAACGCGGCGCCCGGAGCGTTTGAGCACCAGGAGTTCGCGCAGCTGCACGCGCTCGAAGGTGGTGAACCGGCCGCCGCAGGTATTGCAGATCCTGCGGCGGCGGATGGCTGTATTGTCCTCGGTCGGGCGGGAATCCTTGACCTGGGTTTCCTCACCCCCGCAAAACGGACATCTCATGTCTTAAAGCTCCTGAGCGAGCCCGCGATTAGCCCCCGTAGATCGGGAACCGGGCCGTCAGTGCTTCTACCTTGGCTTTGACCGCCGCTTCAACTGCCGCGTTGCCCTCTTCACTGTTTGCGGCCTTCAAACCGTCCAACACTTCCGTGATCAGCAGACCGACTTCGCGGAATTCCGCAACACCGAAGCCGCGTGTGGTCGCTGCCGGGGTGCCGAGACGAACGCCAGACGTGACAAACGGCTTTTCCGGGTCGAACGGGATACCGTTCTTGTTGCAGGTGATGTTGGCGCGGCCGAGAGATTTTTCAGCCACCTTGCCGGTGGCGTTCTTCGGACGCAGATCCACCAGCATCAGGTGGTTGTCGGTGCCACCGGAAACGATATCCAGACCCTGTTCCTTCAGGACTTCAGCCAGAACCTTGGCATTTTCCTGAACGGCGCGGGCATAAGCCTTGAATTCCGGCTGCAGTGCTTCCTTGAAGGCAACGGCCTTGGCAGCAATCACGTGCATCAGCGGGCCACCCTGAAGACCCGGGAAGACGGCCGAATTGATCTTCTTGGCGATCGCTTCGTCGTTGCTCAGGATCATGCCGCCGCGCGGACCGCGCAGGGACTTGTGGGTGGTGGTGGTCACGACGTGGGCGTGCGGAACCGGCGACGGGTGGACACCACCTGCAACCAGACCGGCGATATGCGCCATGTCGACCATGAGATAGGCACCAATGCTGTCGGCGATTTCGCGGAACCGCTTCCAGTCCCAGATACGGGAATAGGCGGTGCCGCCGGCCAGGATCAGCTTGGGCTTGTGTTCGTTGGCAAGGCGCTCGACCTCATCCATGTCGAGAAGATGGTCGTCCTCACGCACGCCATAGGAGACGACGTTGAACCACTTGCCGGACATGTTGACCGGGGAACCGTGGGTCAGGTGACCACCGGAGTTGAGATCCAGGCCCATGAAGGTGTCGCCAGGCTGCAGAAGAGCCAGGAACACCGCCTGGTTCATCTGGCTGCCGGAGTTCGGCTGAACGTTGGCAAACTGGCAGCCGAACAGTTCCTTCGCGCGCTCGATTGCCAGCGTTTCGGCAATGTCGGCGAATTCACAGCCGCCATAGTAGCGCTTGCCCGGATAACCTTCGGCATATTTGTTGGTAAAGATCGAGCCCTGTGCTTCCAGCACTGCGCGGGAAACGATGTTTTCCGAAGCAATCAGCTCGATTTCATGCTGCTGACGGCCGAGTTCCTTGCCGATCGTGTCGAAGATATCCGGATCGGCTTCAGCAAGGCTGCGGGTGAAGAAACCGGACTGCAGGGACTGATCGGAGCTTTCCATCAAAGACATAGCGCCATCCTTGTGTTCTTTTGATAGATCAGGAGCATCGGCGGCCAATGTCCGGAAGGACGCTTTCGACCGTCATGCCTGTGTGAGGCGAGGAATTAACACACCCCCCGACCAGAACCAAGGGGCATACCGACGCGTCCAGTTTGGAAAACGACACAGCTGCCAAATCTTGAACGAAACAAGTTTTCGCAACCTTGGGCCAAATCTAAACTGACAACCCAACAAGTTACGCTTGCAACAGACCCGACCTTCGGCGCCGATCATTTGACCGGCACCAAAACAATACCCGGGCACAATTCAAATCTGCTCTCGCAAACCGATCTGGTGCGCCGTTCTTCTCAAAACGATTTAAATCGCTTGTTGTTTTATCGAAACCTGTTGCGGAAGCAGAGACTTAAGACAAACCATCAATAAAGGGTCGGGTCAGGTCTGTTCTGCGCAGTCAAGCCTTCCTGTTCAAGGCGGCGGCGAAGTTTTCGAACGGCAATCCGCTTCAGATCTTCCTGAGCTGCTGAAGCCGGCCCGAAGACCGACACTTCAAAACCGGTCGCCGCGTCAATGGCAGTGACCTTGACCTGCTGACCGATCGGCCGAAACTCAAGATAAATTTCACCAGGCCGCTCTTCGCGACTCATTGCCGTTCTCCCGATCCAGCACCCCGTTGTCGAACAAGCATGCGAATGGAGCTAGAATCCATGAAACGCCGGCCTGATCAAGGCCGACGTTTCTGGACAGGAAACAATTGTTTGACGCTTGGCGACACCTACAGGCGTGCTTGCTCACCCGTTCCGTAGAGATCGTCGCGGTCGTAGATATCATCGCGGAAATGCACCACACCGTCGGCGTTTGCCCAGGCGGTGATGTAGGTGAGATAAAGCGGAATCTGCGATTTCAGTTTCACGTCTTCACGATCACCGGTGCGGATGACACCATCGACACGTCCCCGATCCCAGTCAGGAGTTGTCGACTGCAACAGCCAGGTCACCAGCTCTCGCACATTCTGAACGCGCACGCAGCCCGAAGAATGGAACCGGTTGGCTTCGCCAAACAGGGTCTTGGACGGCGTATCGTGCAGATAGACCTGGTGTTTGTTGTGGAAGTTGATGCGCACCGACCCGAGCGAGTTTTCCGAGCCCGGATCCTGGGTGAAGCGATACTGGGTCGCCTCATCCGTGTTCCAGTCGATCTGTTGCCAGTTCAGCTCGTTGTTGCTCCAGTCGAAGATGCGGATATTGTTCTTCGCAAGATACTGCGGATCCTCTTTCATCTTGGGGATCAGGTCCTTGCGGATGATAGACTTCGGCACCGTCCAGTACGGATTGAAGTTCAACTCGTAGATCTTGCTGTTGAGGATCGGCGTCTGGCGGTCGATCTTGCCCACAACGGCCGTGTGGCGCGAACGGACCATGCCGTTTTCAACCGCCTCGATCTCTGCTGCCGGAATGTTGACCATCACGTAGCGGTCGCCCAGGAAACCGGACATGGACCGCATACGGATCATGTTGGTTTCAAGTTGGCGCAGACGTACGTCGGCCGAAATGTTCAGCGCAGTCACGGTGCCGTCGCCCATCACACCGTCCGGAATAAGACCGTGACGAAGTTGAAAACGGCGCAGACCTGCATCCACGTAAGAATCGAAGGTGTCGGAGAGGCCGGCCTGCTGTTCAAGATCGCCGGAAACGATCAAGCGGCGGCGAAGTTCCACGACGCGCGGATCCTTGGCACCAATGCGAAGCGCCTTGCCGCCAGCAGACACCGTTCCCCAGCCACCGGCCTGGACAATGCGCTGATAACGATCGATCGCTGCCGCGATATAGTCGGCCGTCTGCGGCGACAACGTCGGAGCAGAGGATTTCACTTCCGTGATGTGATCCGTTGCGATGTCAAAGTTATCCGCCCATTCAACCTGCTGGTTCTGTGCGAATGTCATCGGGGCCGTCTGTGCCTGCGCACCAGTTGCGATCATGACTGGAGTTACCACGCCCAGCATCATCATGCTCTTGAGCGTTTTTCCAGCAGTCCACTTCCAGTGACGCTTTATCCCGAACGGTCCGGATAAAAGGTTCATCGCCGACCCCATGTTGCAGCGCCATTCGGCGCAAATGTTCTTCAAATACGCGGGGTTCAGACCAACAAAACAGGCCACCCCGGCGGTTCCTGCTCCCAGTCCTAACGGAAGGGAGTTAACAAATCGCTTGATTTTTTAACCATCTCGGATTCAGGAGCACTGCACAAAGCCATTCCAATGTGACCACAAGATGTCAACTTTGCCGCAGCAGTTAAAACTGCCTGCACCATAGCTTTGTTTCTCCGCCGTTCGAGAATTCTGGCTGTGCAAATTTGCGTGAGGTCGGCAACTTGAGGCTGAAAAACAGAAAGCACCGCCCAATGGGCGGTGCCTTGTCATCTGAATGTTCCGCGAATGTCTTACAGGCGGTAAAGGATCTGGTCGGTCCAGAACCGCTCCAGACGGCGCAGGGACTTGTTCAGTGCCACAAAGTCCTGCGGACCGATTTCGCCGACCTGTTCCACGGACAGCATGTGACGCTCGTAAAGATCGTTCACGATCTTGGCCACTTCCCGTCCCTTTTCCGTCAGGCTGACACGGACAGACCGGCGGTCCATACGCGAACGCTGATGGTGGATGTAACCGGTCTCGACCAGCTTCTTCAGGTTGTAGGAGACATTCGACCCCAGGTAGTAACCGCGTGTCCGCAGTTCACCGGCGGTCAGTTCGCTGTCGCCGATGTTGAACAGCAGCAGTGCCTGCACGCTGTTTACGTCGGACCGGCCCATGCGGTCGAATTCGTCCTTGATGACGTCGAGCAGACGCCGATGCAGTCGCTCAACGAGCGTAAGAGCCTCTAGGTAAAGCGGCTTGATCTCAAGCTCTTCCCCTTCACTCTGTGCAACAGCGTCGACTGCCCTACTTGCGGTGATCATGTGATTGCGCCTCTTTTAGTACCTGTCGTTGGACGGATATTTTTCCCGCCTTGTTTCGCAATCTAACCGAGCGATTCTAAAATCCGCTTAAGAGACACGCTGAATCATCCGTTAACTTCCAAGGGGCGTTTTAGACTTCCCTTTAACAAGTTGTTTACGATGTTCCGCGGAGGAACTTCACAATCCCTGAGAAATCCTGGGCTTCGCCACCTGTATTACAGAACAGTGAGTAGAGCGCTGCCGCTTCCGCGCCCAACGGCGTTGCCGCGCCAGCCGAATTTGCTGCTTCCTGAGCAAGTTTCAGATCCTTGAGCATCATCGCGGCTGCAAACCCAGGTTGATAATCCCGGTTCGCAGGAGACGACGGCAGCGGACCCGGCACCGGGCAGTAGGATGTCAGGGACCAGCACTGACCGGACGCCGTCGAGGAGATGTCAAACAACTTCTGCTTGTCCAGACCCAGCTTCTCGGCGAGCACAAATGCCTCCGATACGGCAATCATGGAAATGCCGAGGATCATGTTATTGCAGATCTTTGCCGCCTGACCGGTTCCGGCGTCGCCTGCATGCACGATGGTCTTGCCCATGATGTCGAGATAGGTTTTCGCCGCTTCGAATGCCTCGGCAGATCCACCGACCATGAAGGTCAGCGTTCCACCCGCGGCGCCTGCAACACCACCGGAGACCGGTGCGTCGACCATTTTCATGCCTCTTGCCTCTGCCGCAGCGCTGACCGCACGAGCGCTGTCGACGTCGATAGTCGAGGAATCGATCATGAGAGTGCCGGGCTTGGCGTTGTCGAGAATACCGCCCTCGCCTTCATAGATCTGGCGGACATGCTTTCCGGCGGGCAGCATGGTGACGATCACGTCGGCAGCAGCAGCCAGGTCAGCGACACTAGCTGCCTTTTCACCACCCTCCGCTTCGTGTGCTGCCATGGCCGCATCGGACAGATCAAAGCCGTGTACCTTGTGCCCTGCCTTGACGAGATTGATCGCCATCGGTCCGCCCATGTTGCCAAGACCGATAAATCCAATAGTGCTCATGATGGTTTCCTCCCAAAGAGATTTCATGTTGATTTTGAATCTGTTGGCTGGCCGTCTTGAACTGCCGTTCCAGGCACTTCAAAAACTGATTCAACCGCCGTCAGCCGGCATTGGCCTTGTTTTCCCTGTCCATAAGGAAGGCCAGTCCGGCATAGATTGCGATTGTCAGCAGGTAGAAGGCGATTTCATATGGCCGCCGGCCGTAGAGATCGGAAAAGGCTGTGTGCATGACGATCTGGCAGAAGCAGCGGAATATCCACATCACCGTGCCCCAGGACACGGTCAGCCAGAGGCCGGTCGCGGCCACCAGATCCAGGACGGCAAAAAAGACGATGGCTCCCTGCAGCGCCACGGGCATGTCCCAGAACCACAATCCACGCCATTCGACGATGCCGATAATGCGGGCCCAGTAGATGACGCCGCCGCCGATGAGAATGATCGCAATGCCGCGCAGATACCAGATCAGCAGCGTGCTCCAGGGTGGGCGGGAATCGATCAGGTCCTGAAAGCTGGTAATCATGTGCTGTCCGGGTCAGGTTGAGCTCAGCTGAGCGGCAGATCTCCGTCAGCAGGTTCCTCGAAATACGACGCCAGCTCGGCGCTGTCCACTTGGCCAAACTGGGCAGGCGACCATTTTGGCGCCTGGTCCTTGTCGACCAGCACAGCACGAATGCCTTCGTAGAACTCCGTCCCCTGCAGAATGCGCGAGACGATGCGATATTCAAGCTTCATGCATTCATTGAAGGAAAGCTTGCGGCCTCGCTTCATTTGCTCGAATGCAATCAGAACGCTTGTCGGTGATTTTTGCCGGATGGCGGCAGCGGCCTTCCCGGCAAATTCACTCTGTGAAGCATCCAGACGCGACAGAATGTCTTCCACCGATGCAGCCGAAAAGATCTCGTCGATAACGTCGAGACTTTCGCAGACGGGCCCCTTCTCCGGCGTCATCAGATACGGCGCAAGCACTGCGCCGATATCGTCTGCTGTTTCAAGGTCCTGTTCCAGGTCAGCAAGGCTTTCTTCCGAAACGGCGTGGGTCAGAACGCCGGTACCTAGAGCATCGCCCTGTTTCAGCCTGCCGGAGCTAAGTGCACAGTAGACGCCGCTGTTCCTGGGCATGCGCGGCAGGAAGAATGTCCCGCCGACATCCGGAAAGAAGCCAATTCCGGTCTCGGGCATCGCAAACAACGTCTTTTCCGTGCCGATGCGATAGCTGCCATGAACCGACACCCCGACACCGCCGCCCATGACAATCCCGTTGACGAGAGCGATGTATGGCTTCGGATAGGCCTTGATCTGTGCGTTGAGCATGTACTCGTCGCGGAAGAAGGCGCTCAGGCCGTCGGTCTGCCCGTTCATTCGGGCATCATAGATGCTGCGAATGTCGCCACCTGCGCAGAACGCCTTGTCGCCAGCACCCGTAACGACGATGTGTGCGATTTCCGGATCTTCCGCCCAGCGCGACAATTGCTCGGCCATTGCCAGGACCATTGCGTGGTTGATCGCGTTCAGTGCCTTCGGCCGGTTCAAGATGACAAACCCGGCCTTGCCGCGCTTCTGGAAAAGAATCTCGTCGCTCACTGGCGCCTCGCAAAAAGAAGAGTCGTTTCAACGGAATGGGACGGAAAACTCGATCAGTCCTTCAGCAGCTGCCGCGCAATGATCAGCCGCATGATCTCGTTGGTGCCTTCCAGGATCTGATGCACCCGCACATCGCGGAAATAACGCTCGATTGGATAGTCGCGCAGATAGCCGTAACCGCCATGAAGCTGCAGTGCTTCGTTGACCACCTTGAAGCCGGTGTCGGTAGCAAGCCGCTTGGCCATGGCCGCAAGCTTGGTGGCGTCATGCGATTTCGCATCCACCGCCGAAGCGGCCTTGTGCAAGAGCAGCCGGGCTGCTTCCAATTCGGTTGCCATATCCGCCAGGCGGAACTGAAGTGCCTGGAAGTCGGCAATCGGTCGACCAAACTGCTTGCGTTCCTGCACATAGGCCAGGGCGTGATCGAGACAGGCCTGTGCAGCCCCCATCGAGCAGGCGCCGATGTTGAGCCGACCGCCATCGAGCGCCGCCATCGCGATCTTGAAGCCCTGCCCTTCCGATCCGATCAGATTCGACTTCGGCACCCGGCAATCCTGAAAATTGACCTGGGCCGTCGGCTGGCTCTTCCAGCCGAGCTTCACCTCGTTGGCACCGAAGCTGAGACCGGGCGTCCCTTTTTCGACCAGGATACAGGAAACGCCGGAAGGTCCCTCACCACCTGTGCGGACCATTACCGCATACAGATCGCTTACGCCGCCGCCGGAGATGAATGCCTTGGAGCCGTTGAGGACATAATGGTCACCATCATCCTTGGCGCTGGTACGCAGGCTCGCTGCATCCGAACCCGAGCCCGGTTCGGTGAGACAGTAGCTGGTGAGCAGGTCCATGGTGCAGAGCCTGGGCAGATACTTCTGACGCAGGTCCTCCGAGCCATAGGAATCGATGATCCAGGCTACCATGTTGTGAATGGATATATAGGCCGCCGTCGACGTACAGCCCTTGGACAGTTCCTCGAAGATCAGCGTTGCATCCAGCCGGGTGAGCGCGGAACCACCGACATCTTCCTTCACGTAGATGCCACCGAACCCAAGCTCGGCTGCCTTGCGCAGGGTGGGAATCGGGAAGTGGCTTTCCTCGTCCCATTCCTTGGCAAATGGCGCCAGTTCATCCCGCGAGAAACTTGCCGCCATGTCCTGAAAGGCGCGCTGATCTTCGTTCAGTGAAAAGTCCACGGGTTATCCTCCCTCAAGCGGTGGCGGCGCACTTCCTCCTCCGGAAAGGTCTACGCCCTGTCTTCGCGGCAGCACTAAAGCACATTTGACGCGAACGTCAAACAATCTCTTTTTCTTTATTAAATTCAGTTATTTTACAGAATGTTGGATTGCGTCAATCTGCGTGATAGATTGGCGGCTCACTTCGATCAGAATACGCTTTCCAACATCTCCTAGCGAATAGTCAGGGCCGATGCCGTCAAAATCTCCCCTCCCGCCGATAACCTCAGACCACATGGACACACTGCTGGCCGGCACGCGCATGCGCCGCAACCGCCAGAGCGACTGGTCGCGCCGCCTGGTGCGCGAAAACAATCTCACGGTCGATGACCTGATCTGGCCGATTTTCCTGGTGGACGGCGAGAATATCCGTCAGTCCGTTCCGTCCATGCCGGATGTTGTTCGCCTGTCCGTGGATGAAGCCGTCCGTGACGCCGAGAAGGCGGCGAAGTTGAACATTCCGGCACTGGCACTGTTTCCCTACACCGATCCCGGTCTTCGCGATGAAACAGGTTCCGAGGCTCTCAATCCTGAAAACCTGACCTGTCGCGCCTTGCGCGCCATCAAGGCGGAAGGCCTTAACCTGGGCCTGATGACGGACGTCGCCCTTGATCCCTACACCAGCCACGGTCATGACGGATTGATGGAAGGCGAGACGATCCTGAACGACGAGACCGTGGATCAGCTCTGCCGGCAGGCCCTGGTGCAGGCGGAAGCCGGATCAGACGTGATCGCCCCGTCCGACATGATGGACGGACGTATCGGCGCCATTCGACAGGCACTCGATTCTCAAGGTCATCGCGGAACCCAGATCATGGCCTATTCGGCGAAATACGCCTCCGCCTTCTATGGACCGTTCCGGGACGCTGTCGGCTCGTCGGGGACCCTGGTTGGCGACAAGCGCACTTACCAGATGGATCCGGCCAATACGGACGAAGCCCTGCGGGAAGCCGAACTGGACATTGCTGAAGGCGCCGACATGGTGATGGTCAAGCCAGGCATGCCCTACCTCGACATTGTCCGGCGGATAAAGGACGAGTTCCAGGTGCCGACCTACGCGTATCAGGTGTCAGGCGAATACGCTATGATCAAGGCCGCGGCCGGAAATGGCTGGCTGGACGGTGACAAGGCGATGCTGGAAAGTCTGCTCGCCTTCAAGCGCGCCGGCGCCGACGGCATCCTGACCTATTTCGCACCGAAGGTGGCCGAAATGCTGGCAGCCGGGAAATGACCTCCACCGGGGCCACCACCGCTGACAACGTCACATTCGACAAGGTTCAGGAAGCGGCTGCACTTTTGAAGGGCGCCGTAATCGAGACCCCGTGCCTGCCCGCTCCGCGGCTTTCGCAGCTCACAGGGGCGGATGTCTTTGTAAAATACGAAAACATGCAGGTCACCGGCGCCTTCAAGGAACGTGGTGCGCTGGTGAAGCTCTCCAGCCTGACGGCGGATGAAAAGAAGCGCGGCGTGATTGCGGTTTCGGCCGGCAACCATGCCCAGGGCGTTGCCTATCATGCCGGACGGCTTGGCATACCGGCAACCATCGTCATGCCGGTTCTGACGCCATTCGTGAAGATCTCCGCGACCCGCAACCACGGTGCAGAGGTGGTCCTGGCGGGAAACACGCTGGCCGAGGCGAAGGAAGAAGCCGACAGGCTGGCCGAACAGAACAATCTTGTCTGGGTTCACCCATATGACGATGCCCATGTCATTCACGGCCAGGGCACGATCGGCATCGAGATGCTGGCGCAGCAGCCGGATCTCGATGTCCTGGTCGTGCCGATCGGCGGCGGCGGCCTTATCGCCGGCATCGCCACGGCGGCAAAGGCTCTCAAGCCTTCCGTCGAAGTGATTGGCGTTGAAACGACGCTTTACCCCGGCATGTGGGGCGCCTTCTATGGCAAGGACGTGCGCTGCGAAGGCGCGACCATCGCAGAAGGTATCGCTGTGCGCGACATCGGCGTCCTGACGACCGAAGTCGTCAAAAAGGTCGTCGATGACATCCTGCTTGTTTCGGAAAGCAGCATCGAGCGGGCGATCAACGCCTATCTGACCTTGCAACGGACCATTGCGGAAGGCGCAGGCGCCGCCGGTCTCGCGGCCTTGCTGACCGAACCCGAGCGATTTGCCGGCAAGAGGGTTGGCCTGGTTCTTTGCGGCGGCAATATCGATCCGAGACTGCTCTCCAAGATCGTGGTCCGCGAACTTGCACGCGATGGCAAACTGGTCTCGATCCGGATCGACACGCCTGACCGCCCCGGCGTTCTGGGTGAAATCGCAACCGTTATCGGTGACATGCAGGGCAACGTGGTCGACGTTGAACACCATCGCCTGTTCCTCAACGTTCCCGCGAAAGGGGCAACGCTGGACGTCACCTTCGAGGCCTTTGACCGCCCGCATGGCGAGCGTATCGTCGCCGCTCTGCGCGAACGCGCCTTCGTGGTGCGTTACCTGGAAATCGGCGAGCGGATGGACTGAAGGACTGCCACCCCAGTCCTTCATTACACGGCTATTGATGCGGACACTCCACACACCGACCTCATCCTGAGGAGGACAGGAGGACCGTCTCGAAGGATGGGCTCCTTGCTCCGGAGTATGCCGCCCATCCTTCGAGACAGCGCTCCGCGCTTCCTCAGGATGAGGGGTTGGCGTGGATTACCCGCGGAACGGTTCGGCTTCACCCGGCAAATGATTTGCGAAACCCGCTCCAAATCACCACATGTTGATCATCGAACCCAAGGGAGCCGAACCATGTCAGCTGAAACCACCTCCGATTATGCCCGTCAGGACGTTTTCGATCCTGTGAGCAATCCGGAGCTGTTTTCCGGCGTGCGCAGCCGGCGCATCTTTGCGTTCTTCATCGATCTGATCGTGATCACGCTTTTCACCTTTGGTGCCGGCATCGTGGTGTTCTTCCTGGGTGTCTTTACGCTGGGTCTCGGCTTCCTGCTTTACGGCATCCTGCCGACGGCGGTTGCGCTGCTCTATGTCGCCTTCACCCTTGGTGGCCCGCAGGCGTCAACCTTGGGCATGCGTGCGATGGGACTGGAAATGCGCCTCTGGTATGGCGCAAAGCCCTACCCGCTTCTGGCTGCCGTCCATGTCATCCTGTTCTGGTTTTCGGTCTCTTTGCTGACGCCGCTTGTTTTGCTGGTGTCACTGTTTTCCGACCGTAAACGCCTGCTGCACGACCTCGTACTGGGAACGGTTGTGATCAACTCAGCCTCTCATCAAGGCTATGTGCGAGGCCAGGTGTAAGGTCAGTTCAAGAGAGCCAGCGACAGGTTCAATATTCCGGCAAAGCAGGTCCAGAGCGCATAGGGAATGAAAAGCTGCGCGGACAAACGATCGGTTTGCCAGCTTCCACCGATAAAGTTCAGGATCAGGTAGAGCATCACCGCGATCACGACAAAAGCCGTCCACATGAAGTGGAGCGTGAAGAAGAGTGGCGACCAGATCCAGTTGAGAACCATCTGCCCGTACCAGATTTTCATCACGCGGCTATCGGGTGCCCGAAGGAATGCCCGCCAGCCGGCAATCGCTATCAGAATGTAAAGAATGGCCCAGGCAGGCGCGAACACCCAGTTGGGTGGATTGAACGGCGGCTTCTGCAAGGCCTCGTACCAGGCACCAGGGGTGTTCAATACGCCGATCGTGATGCCGACACCCAAAACAACTGCCAGAAACAAGACGAGCGAGGGCAGGTCTTTCGGGAACGAAGGCGAAATTGGGTTCTCTGATTTCATGACTTCTTCAACGCGGATCGCCAGTCCGGGTTCCCATTAATCGGATCAAATCGCGGTAACGGCACATGAACTTTGACAGTGTCATTGCCTCAAAGGAATATATCAACGGCAATATTATCTTAAGGCTCTTCCATTGCCGGGACCGCCTGCTTTAAAGTGCAGGTTCGTGAAATTGGCCAAGGTGGCTTTGGGCAGGTGAATGGACTCAGTTGATATTGCAATGGCGCTGACCTTCGTGGTGATCGCGTCCACTGTCGTCCTGTACGCCGTCGAGCGGTACGCGATTGAAACAATAGCTCTCGGGTCCGTTTCCGCCTTCATTGTCATCTTTTCGGTATTTCCGGTCGAGAGACCGGACGGTTCGCTTATCACCACCGGCGACTTCCTGTCCGGCTTCTCAAACCCGGCGCTGATAACAGTCATCTGCCTCCTGATCATCGGTCAGGGACTGTTCCAGACCGACGCGCTCGAAGCACCGGCAAAGGCGATCGTCAAGATGACGCGCGGACGGTCGCTGCGGGCTGCGATCCCTGTTCTCCTGACTGTCGCGGCGCTCAGCGCATTCTTGAACAACACCCCTGTTGTGGTGATGTTTCTGCCGATCCTGACTGCTGTTGCCGCCACGGTCGGCCAGTCGCCGGCCCGTGTTCTGATGCCCCTGTCTTTCCTCGCGATCCTTGGCGGCATGACAACGTTGATCGGCTCGTCGACCAACCTGCTGGTAGCAAATTTCGCGGCGCAAAGTTCCGATCTCAAACTGACCTTTTTCAGCTTCACCCCAATCGGACTGATCATCGCCGGTGTTGGCTCGATCTATGTGCTGTTCATCATGCCGAAGCTGCTTCCGGTGCGCAAAACCATGGCGGAAGAGTTCCAGAGTTCCTCCGGCAAGCAGTTCATCGCCCAGATAGAAATCACCTATGGTCATCCGCTGGTGGGCGTGGAATCTGTATCCGGCATGTTCCCGCAATTGAAGGACATGACGGTGAGACTGGTTCAGCGAGGCCAGAAGCCAATCCTGCCCCCGTTTGAAAACGTGGTGCTCTCTCCCGGCGATACGGTGATCGTGGCGGCGACGCGTGCAGCCCTTGCCAATGCTCTGGCTCGCCGGCAGCCACTGATGGAAGCAGATTCAGATACCAGCAACTCCGGCCGCGAGGCTCAGGCACCTGCCGGCACGATCAGCCTGGCGGAAGTGGTGGTGGCCCCCGCGTCCCGGCTGATGGGACGCACCTTGCCCCAGTCGGGCTTTTACACCGACACCGGCTGTTTGGTGATGGGCATCCAGCGCCGCAGCCGCATGCCGCGCATGGCGATGAACGACATTCGCCTGGAAGCGGGTGACGTGCTTCTGGTGGCCGGCAGCGAAGAGGCGATCGCGCGCCTGCGCGGTAATCGCGACGTACTGCTGCTGGACTGGTCGATGGCCGAAGTGCCGCGCAAACGCTACGCGCCACGGGCACTTGTCATCTTCGCTCTTGTTGTCGCGCTGGCTGCCAGCGGCCTTGTTCCCATTGTCACCACCGCCGTGGCCGGGACCTTCGCCATGATTGTGTCGGGATGTCTCAACATCCGCCAGGCCATGCGCGCCATCGACAGCCGCATCTTCATGCTGGTGGGCGCCTCGCTTGCGGCTGCCGTTGCACTGGAGGGAACCGGCGGTGCGAATGCGATTGCCACCGGACTGGTTCATTTACTCGCCGGGGCATCACCGACCGTGATGCTGTCGGCCCTGTTCTTCATCGTGATGATCCTGACGAACTTCCTGTCGAACAACGCGGCTGCTGTCCTGTTCACACCGATTGCGATCAATCTGGCAAATCAGATCGGTGCGAGCCCCGAAGCCTTCGTCGTCTGCCTGATTATTGCGGCCAACTCGTCGTTTGCGACGCCGATCGGCTATCAGACCAACCTGATCGTGATGGGTCCGGGTCACTACAAGTTCAACGACTTTGTGCGGGCTGGCACACCGCTTGCGCTCATTTTATGGTTGACCTTCTCTCTGGTCGCGCCATGGTATTACGGACTATAGGACCGGGAATAGAGAACAAATCTAAAGGTTTCGCGGGACAAAACGGTGACACGGCACCCCACAGATCATCCGCAGTTCTACCTTACGGCGCCAGCGCCCTGCCCATATCTTGAGGGAAAACAAGAGCGCAAGGTCTTTACCCATCTTGTCGGCCATGGCGCTCCCGCCCTCAACGAGGTGCTGACGCAGGGCGGTTTCCGGCGCAGTCAGAATATCGCCTACCGCCCGGCCTGCGAACGGTGCCAGGCCTGCATCTCGGTTCGCGTCCGCGTCGACGATTTCAAGTGGAGCAAGTCGTTCAAGCGGGTCTGGAAATCCGGATCGGACATCGTCGGTGCCCGTCTGCCGCCCAGCCCGTCTGCCGAACAATACGATCTCTTCCGCGATTATCTTCAAGCCCGACACGAGAACGGCGGCATGACGGAAATGAGCGTCCTCGACTACGCAATGATGGTCGAAGACACACATGTCGAAACGATTGTCCTGGAGTATCGCCAACGCGGTCCGAACAGCTTCATCACCGGAGCCGGCGAAGGCCCGTTGTTGGGCGTTGCCCTTTCCGACCAACTCTCGGACGGGCTGTCGATGGTCTATTCCTTCTACGACCCCGACTACACCAAGACCCCGCTCGGCACCTACATGATCCTGGATCACATAGAGCGAGCCCGGAAAATGAACCTGCCCTACGTTTATCTTGGCTATTGGGTCAACGGCTCCCAGAAGATGGCCTACAAGGCCCGCTTCAAACCGCAGGAACATCTTGGCCCCAACGGCTGGCTCGTTGTCGACGCTGAGGCCTATCAAACGGAACCGCACTCAGAGGAATGACCGTGTGGAAGGCGGCGCACGCCTGCCCTCTCCTCTAAATTGCGGCAGCTCCCACCCCAACACCTCATCCTGAGGAAGCGCGTCAACGCTGTCTCGAAGGATGGGCGACACACTCTTGAGCAAGTGGCCCATCCTTCGAGACGGACCTGACGGTCCCCTCAGGATGAGGTTGGAAGGGGGTGCTGCGCTCGGGAAACGGCTGATAATTTTATCGACATCACCGAACTGCGACGAGAGCATTAAACCGTCGTGTTCCTAAGGAATAAACGAGCGGATCTGCCTGAAGACCGAGTGGAACATTTCCTCGGTGAGGCGGCCTGTGTTGGTGTTGTAGCGAGAGCAGTGATAACTGTCGAAAAGCGTCAGCCCCGTTCCGGGAAGCTCGTGCCGTGCGCCGTGGGCAAAGGCGAAAGATGCCCGACGCTGATCCAGGGCCGACAGAAATGTCTCATGCGCGATCCGGCCGAGAGCAAGCACAGCCTTGATCGACGGATTGGCATCCAGCGTCGACAAAAGATACGGGCGGCAGGTCTTGATTTCCGCGCCGGTTGGCTTGTTCTGCGGCGGCAGGCAGCGCACCGCGTTGGTGATCATCGCATCCTTCAACTGCAGACCGTCGTCCGGCCGGGCCTTATAGGTCCCTTCGGCAAAACCGAATTCGATCATGGTCTGGTAGAGGAGATCTCCCGCATAGTCCCCTGTAAAGGGGCGGCCCGTGCAGTTCGCCCCTTTCATGCCCGGAGCCAGGCCGATGATCAGAAGACGCGGCGCGTCGGCTCCGAATGACGGAACCGGCGCGTTGTGCCAGTCGGGATAGGCAGCTTTCAGCTCTTCACGCAGGGCAACAAGGCGGGGACAGGCCGGACAATCTGATGGGGGATCGACTGGCCCATGGTCTGCGATATAGTCGGACATTGCCCGATCAAGCCTCAGTAGTCGTCGTCCTCGTCGTCTTCATCGACTTGCGCGGGGGTCTGCGGTCGGGCAGGACGTTCGGACGGATCGCGGCCGATCTTGTTGGCAAGGCTGGCCAGATCGATGAAGTGGTCGGCCTGGCGACGCAGGTCGTCAGCGATCATCGGCGGCTGGGTCTTCAAGGTCGAAACCACGCTCACCTTGCGGCCCTTGCGCTGCAGCGCCTCAACCAGAGAGCGGAAATCGCCGTCGCCTGAGAACAGCACCACGTGATCAACGGACTCGACCAGTTCCATGGCATCGACGGCAAGTTCAATGTCCATGTTGCCTTTCACCTTGCGGCGGCCGGCACTGTCGACAAATTCCTTCACCGGTTTGGTGATGACCTTGTAGCCGTTATAGTCAAGCCAATCGATCAGCGGACGGATGGAGGAATACTCCTGATCTTCGATCAGTGCGGTGTAATAGTACGCCCGCAGGAGATACGCCTGTCCCTGGAACTCTTTCAGCAAACGTTTGTAGTCGATGTCAAAACCAATTGCCTTGGCCGTTGAGTACAAGTTCGCTCCATCAATGAACAAAGCAACTTTTTCTCGAGCGTCAAACATCTTATTTGAAACCTTTCCGAGTCATACACGTCGCTCTTGCAATTTGGCGTAGAAGGAACTGGCTTCCCGCGACCAATTCCACGCACACTCTATAAGGCGACGTATATTTTGCTGTAAGTTTACCGCGTATTCCGTGGCGTCACACAGCTTATCGTTTTGTTTTGTCAACGGCCTTCTGATTCTGAAAAGGGCCGTTACTAGTGGCCTACACCATAATATTGGAGTGCCGCAATGCAAAAGCGAGTAGCGTGCGCCAAATCAGGCAAAAAAACCGCGGATTCTTTGCCTATGCGTTCCGGTATCTGACCTCCTCCTCTCAAATTTGACAAGGGGTTGCTTTTTGGAAACGTGAACACTATACGCTGTTTCTTCAAGTTCCTTAAGCCTATGGAGACGTCGAATGGCGCGCGTGACCGTCGAGGACTGCATCGACAAGGTCGAAAACCGGTTTGAGCTGGTGCTGCTTGCTGCGCATCGCGCTCGCATGATCTCGAGCGGCTCGCCGCTGACCATTGACCGTGACAACGACAAGAACCCCGTTGTTGCGCTGCGCGAGATTGCCGAGCAGACCGTCAGCCCGGAAGACATGAAAGAGGACCTGATCCACTCGCTGCAGAAATATGTGGAAGTGGATGAGCCCGAGGCCGAAGCCGTGCCGATGGTTCCGTCCTCGAACCAGCATCAGATGACGCAGGTCAACAACGTTGACGACAGTGCGGTTGAATTCGACCGCATGTCGGAAGAAGACCTTCTGCGCGGCCTCGAAGGCCTCGTTCCGCCGGAGCGGACCGACGACGTCTGATTTGAGTTCACAAGTTCGTCTGAAGCGCGACGGGGTTTCCTCGGCGCTTCGGGCGATTTTTGTCTGTCCCGCTGATGTCTCAGCCGTTTGCCAGGGTCGGTTGCGGCCATGATGCGTCAATACGAACTCGTTGAACGAGTTACGCGCTACAATCCGGACGCCGACGAAGCCTTGCTCAACAAGGCTTACGTCTATGCCATGCAAAAGCATGGTACCCAGACGCGTGCGTCTGGCGACCCCTATTTCTCCCATCCGCTTGAAGTTGCCGCGATCCTCACCGACCTGCGCCTGGACGACGCCACCATTGCCGTTGCCTTGCTGCATGACACGATCGAGGACACCGACGCGACCCGGGCCGAGATCGACTCCCTGTTCGGCGAGGAAATCGGCAAGCTGGTCGAAGGCCTGACAAAGATCAAGCGCCTGGACCTGGTTTCCCAGAAGGCCAAGCAGGCAGAAAACTTCCGCAAGCTTCTGCTTGCGATTGCCGATGACGTCCGCGTACTTCTGGTCAAGCTGGCTGACCGTCTGCACAACATGCGCACGCTCCACCACATGCCGGAGCACAAGCGTGGGCGGATCGCGGAAGAAACGATGGAAATCTATGCGCCGCTCGCCGGACGCATGGGTATGCACGACATGCGCGAAGAGCTGGAAGACATTGCCTTCCATACGCTCAACCCCGAAGCTTATGAAACCATCACCGACCGTCTGGTCGATCTGCGCGAACGCAACCGCGATCTGATCCTGGACATCGAGACAACGCTGACCGAACGCCTTAGCGAACGGGGGATGGCCGCCCTCGTGAAAGGCCGAGAAAAACGCCCCTACTCCATCTTTCGCAAGATGCAGCGAAAGGCTATCGGCTTCGAGCAGCTGTCCGACATCTACGGGTTCCGCGTCACTGTCGGCACCGTGGAAGCCTGCTACCGCGTGCTGGGTGTCATTCACACGACCTGGCCGACCGTTCCCGGCCGGTTCAAGGACTATATCTCCACGCCCAAGCAGAACGACTACAAGTCGATCCACACCACGATTGTCGGACCGTCCCGCCAGCGTGTGGAACTGCAGATCCGGACCATTTCCATGGATCGGGTGGCCGAATACGGTATCGCCGCACATGCGCTTTACAAGGACGGGGAATTCGGCGGACGCAATATCGCCCGGCATACGGAAGACTGCCGCGCCTTCGAATGGCTGCGCCGCACGACCGAACTGCTGGCTCAGGGCGACACGCCGGAAGAATTCCTGGAAAACACCAAGCTGGAACTTTTCCATGACCAGGTTTTCTGCTTCAGCCCAAAGGGCCGTCTGATCGCCCTGCCCCGAGGCGCGACGCCGATCGATTTCGCCTATGCGGTTCATACCGGTATCGGCAACACATGTGTCGGCTGCAAGATCAACGGCAAGATCATGCCGCTGGTGACCGAGCTGCATAACGGCGACGAGGTCGAAATCATCCGTTCGCCCGCGCAGACCCCGCCACCGGCCTGGGAAGCGATTGCCGTTACCGGCAAGGCCCGCGCGGCAATCCGCCGCGCCACCAGGGAATCCGTGCGCAAGCAATATGGAGCCCTTGGCGAACATATTCTGAAGCGTGCATTCGCCAGAGCCGAAAAAGCCTATTCGGAAGACCTGCTGGAAGCGATCCTCGATCTCCTGCACCAGGCCAGCGTCGCCGACTTGCTGGCTGCCGTCGGACGCGGGGATCTTTCCGCCCAACTGGTTCTGAAATCGGCTCACCCGGACTATCAGGACGAGCGCGTTGCCATTTCCGGCCCGCCACTGGAAGAAGGCTGGTTCGGCCTGAAACAGGGCCATGGCCTGAAGTTCCGCATTCCGCCCGGCGAACTGGATGCAGACAAGGCAGCCGCCGGCGAGAGTGGAGAGCCTGAAGAAGGCCCGGCCCTTCCCATTCGCGGTCTGTCCGGTGACATCCCGGTTACTTTTGCTCCCGATGGCGGTGCTGTTCCCGGCGACCGTATCGTCGGCATCTTGACCCCGTCCGAAGGACTGACCATCTATCCAATACAATCGCCGTCCCTGAAGGAATTCGACGACCAGACGGAGCGCTGGGTCGACGTTCGCTGGGACATCGACGTCAACAATCCGGAACGGTTCCCAGCACGTCTGGACATTTCGGCTGCAAACGAACCTGGTTCCCTGGCAACCATCGCGCAGGTGATCGGCGAAAACAGCGGCAACATCGACAACGTCAAGATGATGCAGCGAGCCTCGGACTTCCATCAGATGATCATCGATCTTGAAGTCTGGGACCTGAAACACCTGAACAGGATCATAAATCAGCTGCGAACCAAGCCTAATGTTTCCAGCGTCAGCCGTGTGAACGGCTAGATTACAAACGGTAGCAGGCACATAAGGACAAGGCGGCTTGCCGGTGAGTGACACAGCCGCTTGACCATGGAAGGCCCGCCGCCGCCAAAGAATTTGAGGGGATCTGATAATGACACGCGATGAAGTTCTGGCCGTATTCCGCGAGGCCGGCGCCTTTCTGGAAGGTCACTTCATTCTGACCTCCGGACTGCGCAGCCCGGTATTTCTGCAGAAGGCCCGCGTGTTCATGTATCCGGACAAGACGGAAAAGCTCTGCAAGGCACTCGCCGACAAGATCCGCGCCTCCGGCCTGGGCCAGATCGACTACATCGTATCGCCGGCGCTCGGTGGTCTTATTCCGGGCTACGAAACCGCCCGCCATCTTGGCGTTCCCGCCATGTGGGTGGAGCGTGAGGACGGGGAGTTTCGACTGCGCCGCTTCGAAATGCCGCAAGGCGCCCGTGTCATTGTTGTAGAGGATATTGTCACGACCGGCCTATCGAGTCGGGAAACGGTAACCTCGTTGAAAGCTCTTGGTGCTGAAGTCCTCGGTGTTGCCTGCCTGATCGACCGCTCCGGCGGCGAGGCTGACGCCTCGGTTCCGGTGATTGCTCTGGCAGAATACAAGGTTCCGGCCTATGAACCTGACAACCTGCCGCCGGAACTTGCCGCCTTGCCAGCTGTCAAACCTGGCAGCCGCGGACTGAGCTGAACGATAAAAGACGGGAACGAACCTTAGACCATGCTGTTTCGCCGGAGAAATAGGCCAACACGGATTGAGCGACTGCGCGTTGCCGTCTGGCCCCGGAACAGCTGGGCGCGGTCGACCCGCTATTTCGGCAAGCGCGTCTTGCGCCTCACGGCGACACCCCACGCGATTGCCCTTGGCTTTGCCGCGGGCGCCTTCGCCTCATGCACACCTCTTGTCGGCTTCCATTTCCTGACCGCTTTCGCACTTGCCTACCTGGTGCGCGGCAACATGATAGCAGCAGCGCTTGGAACGTCCGTCGGCAATCCACTGACGTTCCCGTTCATTTGGGCCTTCACCTTCAAAATCGGACAGTGGATCATCCACGGGCGCGCTCCAAAGGCGGACCCGCATCAGGTTCACCAGCAGTTTCAGCAAGGTCTTTTCGAAAAATCTCTCGACGCGCTCTGGCCAATGCTCAAACCGATGTTCATCGGTGCGGTTCCTCTTGGATTGATCGTTGGAACGGTCTCCTATGTGGTCGTTTACAAGAGCGTCGAGGTCTACCAGCGCCGCCGCAGAAACAAGCTGGCCGACAAGGGCGCCGGCAAACATGGCCGTTTGTTCCCTGCCCCGGGCAACACTGTCGAAGAAGACGGCAGCGCTTGATTTTCGTGGACGACCTGTCCAACTAAGACCGGGACCAAGAACCCATCCCGCCGCAACCTGGAAAGCAAGGCCATGATCCTCGGAATTGGCAGCGATCTGATCGATATCCGCCGGATCGAGAAAACTCTCGAAAGATTCGGCGAGCGCTTTACCAACCGGGTCTTCACCGAAATCGAGCGGACAAAATCTGACAAACGCGCCGAGCGCGCCGCATCCTATGCAAAACGGTTTGCGGCCAAGGAAGCCTGCTCGAAGGCACTTGGCAGCGGCATTCGCATGGGGGTCGCCTGGCGGGAAATGGGCGTCGTCAACCTTCCTTCCGGCAAACCCACCATTGCCCTGACCGGTGGCGCTGCCGAACGATTGCAGGCAATGGCGCCTGCCGGTTTCAGGACCACCATTGATCTGACCATTACGGATGATTATCCGCTAGCACAGGCGTTTGTCGTCATTTCGGCGTGGCCGACCGACTGGCCCGAACCGCCAAGGGCGGATTCCCCCTGAAAGCCCAGCCTCAAGGGCCTTCCTCTCATTGCGTTGGCAGGCGCTAGCGGATAAGAGTCCGGCTGTACGCGGCGATGCAGACCAGAACGCCGGACAAATTTGATCAAGGGACAAAATGAGCGTGACGGAAAACAAGAAGGATAAGGACAGCGGCCTCGCCGAAACCATCAAGGTTGTTGTCCAGGCGCTGTTGCTTGCCCTGATCGTGCGAACATTCCTGTTCCAGCCGTTTAACATTCCATCCGGCTCGATGAAGGATACCTTGCTGATCGGCGACTATCTGTTCGTCTCCAAATTCAGCTATGGATATTCCCGCTATTCCTTCCCTTTCGGCCTGGGCCCGTTCAGCGGCCGCATCTGGTCTTCCGAACCGGAACGCGGTGACGTCGCTGTTTTCAAGCTGCCGACCGACACGTCCGTTGACTACATCAAGCGCGTGATCGGACTGCCTGGCGATACCATTCAGGTGATCGACGGCGTGGTGCATATCAATGGCGAACCGGTCAAACGCGAAAAGATCGATGATTTTATAGAACAGTCTCCATCCGGCATCGTACGCCGGGTTCCGCGCTATCGGGAAACCCTGCCGAACGGCGTTTCTTATGAAACCCTGGACCTGACGACACGCGGAGAGGTGGACAACACCCGCGAGTACAAGGTGCCCGAAGGCCATTACTTCATGATGGGCGACAACCGCGATAACTCCGTCGACAGCCGTTATCTGAACAGGGTCGGCTACGTTCCGTTCGAAAACTTCATGGGCCGTGCCGAAATCCTGTTCTTCTCCGTCAAGGACGGAACTCCTGCCTGGCATATCTGGTCCTGGCCGTGGAGCGTTCGCTGGGAACGGATTGGCCGGACACTCTAACCGGGGCTTTGGCGGAACGCCGCCGAAGCAGGCTGCATGAAAAGACAACTGCATCAACCAGGTCCGATTTCGGCCCTGAAAACGGCACTGCAATACGAGTTTCAGGACCTGGAACTCCTGCGGGTCGCGCTGACCCATGCCAGTGCCCTTGCACCGTCTGAAACAGTGTCGGGCAGTTATCAGCGTCTGGAGTTCCTTGGCGACCGGGTTCTCGGCCTCGTGATAGCTTCCATGCTGCACAAGCATTTTCCCAAGGCTGACGAAGGTGAGTTGGCGCGGCGCTTCAACCACATGGTCAAGCGCGAGACCTGCGCGGAAATCGCCCAGGAACTTGGTGTCGGCGATGCGATGCGCATCGGGCTTGCAGAAGCACAGACCGGGGGCCGGAAGAAAACCGCCCTGCTCGCCGATATTTGCGAGTCTGTCATTGCCGCGATTTACCTGGACGGCGGGTTTGAGGCAGCCGAAAGCTTCATTACGCGCCTTTGGGAGCCGCGTATGCTATCCTGGTCGGGTCCACTGCGCGACGCCAAGACAACGCTGCAGGAATGGGCACAATCGAAGAGCCTGCCGACACCGCGATATGATGTAACAGGCCGGGACGGACCGGACCACGCACCGAATTTCACCGTTTCGGTGACCGTTCAGGGGCTGCCGCCAGGCGAAGGCAAGGGTGGTTCCAAACGGATTGCGGAACAGAATGCGGCAGAGGCCGTATTGCGCCGGGAAGGCGTCTGGAAGGAATAAGACAGCTTGAACGAAAACACGACCAACGATGGTCCGATGGACGAAGATGACGACAACGGCTTTCAGGCCCCCACCGGCCGTTTCGACATGCCGCTGCCCGAGCCGCTGCCGGAGATGCCTGCTGATACCAAGGCGGGTTTCATTGCCCTGATAGGCGCGCCCAACGCCGGCAAATCGACGCTGATCAATCAACTTGTCGGTACCAAGGTCTCCATCGTTACCCACAAGGTGCAGACAACACGCACGATTGTGCGCGGCGTGGCCATGCACGGCGCGGCACAGCTGGTGTTCATCGACACGCCGGGCATCTTCAAACCCAAGCGCCGGCTCGATCGCGCCATGGTCGACACCGCCTGGGGCGGTGCGCGCGATGCCGATCTGATCGCGCTTCTGGTCGATGCCCGCAAAGGCCTGACCGAGGAAGTGGAAAACATCCTCAAGCGCCTGTCCAGCCAGCAGGCACCAAAGGTTCTGATCCTCAACAAGACCGATGTCGCCAAGCGTGAAAAACTTCTGCAGCTGGCGCAGAAAATCAACGAATTCGTGCCCTTTGAAGAAACCTTCATGGTATCGGCTCTGACCGGCGACGGCACCGAAACCATCCTGGACTATTTCGCGTCCAAGGTTCCGGACGGCCCCTGGCTCTTTCCGGAGGACCAGCCGTCGGACCTGCCCCTGCGTATTCTTGCGGCCGAAATCACCCGCGAAAAGCTGTTCGAGCGCCTGCATGAGGAACTGCCCTATATCTCCACCGTGGAGACGGAACAGTGGCAGGCCCGCAAGGACGGGTCGGCCCGGATCGAACAGACCATCTACGTGGAGCGGGACAGCCAGAAGTCCATCGTGCTCGGCAAACGCGGACAGACGATCAAGGCGATTTCACAGGCAGCGCGCGAAGAACTCTCGGAAATCATCGAAGCTCCCGTCCACCTGTTCCTGTTCGTGAAGGTTCGGGAGAACTGGGCCGACGATCCGGAGCGTTACCGGGAAATGGGACTGGAATTTCCGAAATAATTTGCGCGGATCGCCGAATCCGCCAAACTCCCGGCCTGACATGAAACGGGAAACGGCCCTTGGAATGGAGCGGACGCGGCGTGGTGCTGACCACCCGCAAACACGGCGAAAACGATGTCATTCTGGAGGCCATGACGCTGGATCATGGCCGCCACCTCGGTCTTGTCCGTGGTGGCCGCTCGCGGCGGCACCGGCCTGTTCTGCAGCCCGGCAACGAGCTCGCCCTCACCTGGAAGGCGCGCCTTTCCGACCATCTCGGTCAATTTCACATAGAGCCGGAAACCCTGCGGGCGGGTGACCTCATGACCAGCAGCCTCGGTCTGGCCGCGCTCCAGCATCTGGCCTTTCTGCTCCGTCTCCTGCCCGAACGCCACGCCTACCCGAGACTGTTCAATGCGCTAACGGTGGTTCTGGATCATCTGGAGGCTTCGGACGCGGCCGCCGCGCTTCTGGTCCGTTTCGAGCTTGAGGTATTGCGCGACCTCGGCATCGGTCTCGATCTTTCGTCCTGCGCCGCCACAGGCAGCAACGAAGACCTGGCTTACGTGTCGCCGAAATCCGCCCGTGCGGTCTGCCGGGAAGCCGGCACGCCCTATCATGACCGCCTGCTGCCCCTGCCCGGCTTTCTTCTTGAGGGGCAACGGCAGGCCGGCAGTGAGCTGACCTGGGCCGATGTCACCCAGGGGTTCGACCTGACAAGCTTTTTTCTGAACAGGTACCTGCAGGAACATGGCACCAGGGACGGAGGCACGCGCGCCCAGGTGCTGACCGCCCTTGAAAAGCGTTACCGAACCGAATTTCCCTGGAATTTCTGACCGTTCAAGGTCACATGCTAGTTTGACTCCGGCTGCTGCCGCTGCCACAGCGAACTACCCTCGCCTTTCGGAAGAAGGATCATCTCAACGACACCGGTAACTTCGTTCAGCGGTGCATATCCGATGTAATCCGTGTAACGGCTGTCGACCGAATTGTGCCGATTGTCGCCCATTACAAACAGATGACCGTCGGGCACGACATATTCTCTTGTCGTGTCCATTTCTCCTTGCGGATCGAGATCCAGAACTTCGTAACTTCTGCCGTTCGGCAAAGTTTCCCTGAATCGCGGAGCAGATATCTCTGAGCCGTCTCGACCCTCGTAGCGATAGTCTGCAAGGGCCTGACGTGGAACAGGCACATCATTGATCAGCACCACGCCGTCCTGAAGCCGTATGCGCTCGCCAGGCAAGCCGATGACCCTTTTCATATAATCGTTCGCTCTTTTGGCGGCGATAGTGAAAACGATTACGTCTCCGCGGACTGGCTCATAGTGCTCGCCCATTGAGGGGAAGATTTTTGTCGCAAGAACAACTTCATCGACCTCCAGGGTCGGACGCATGTTGCTTGAAAGATTGGAATAGGTTTTCAGGCGCAGCAGGTAAAAATCGTTCCAGGACACCGCGACCGCGACCGCGACCAGAACCAGCGCTACCAAACCGACCAAGAGCCAGCGAAAAGATTTGCGTTTGGAAGCCATGCCCCCCAGCAAAGGAACCACACGATTGGCAGTGCGGCTGAATAAACCTTTCAACGGTCTAAGGGACGGTGCTGATTCCTACAATCCTTTCCTGCAACCAAAGGTATTTAGACGACGCGCCTTCGTCCTGCCTGGGCAGCCTCCAAAGCAACCGGAGGGTCGTCTGATTGCATAGTGCCGCTGGAAAGGGTCATGCCCTTGGCAAACAGGCGTCCAATATCCGCTTCGGAAAGCGGCCTGGAAAACAGGTAGCCCTGCACTTCGCTTGTGCCGAGACTTTTTAGAACGGACAGTTCCTCTTCCGTTTCAACGCCTTCGACAACGCAGGCAATGCCCATGTCGCGGCTGAGGGCCAACAGCGACTTGACGATGCCATATCCGGCTGTATCCGGCCGAATTCCGTGGACGAAACTTCGATCGACCTTGATGCAGTCGAGGGGCAGCTTGTGAACATGGGAAAGGCTCGAATAACCGGTGCCGAAATCGTCGAGTGACAGACGGATCCCGGTTTCCTTCAAGGCCAGGATCGCCCGGCTCGCTTCCTTGAAATCCCACATCACGGAAGTTTCCGTCACTTCGCAATTCAGTCGCCCTGGCTCAAATCCGAAGCTCTCCAACAGGTCGAGTATCTCCTGCACGAAACCACGGGACGACAGGTTGCTTGCCGACAGGTTGAAAGACAGCTTCAGATCGGCTGGCCAGTGACGAGCGGCTTCAAGCGCCTTGCGCAACAAGACCAGCGTCAGCCTGTTGATCACTCCGCAATGTTCGGCAATGGGGATGAACTCACCTGGCGGCACATTGCCCAGCAACGGACTGTTCCAACGGGCAAGACATTCCACACCCGTAATCCGATTGTGTGCCACATCCACAATCGGTTGAAAGGCAACCGACAATTCGGCTTCAATATCCGCCGACTGCAGCGCCTGGGTAACTCTGGCGTGGGACAGCATCTGTTCGCTGTGGCGCGGTCCGAACACGGCAACCGGCTCGTTCCGATTAAGCTTTGCTTCCTGGAGAACGTAGACGGCGTGTTCCAGCAGGTCCGTCGGTGACAGAACGCTTTCATCCAGATGAGCTATACCGGCGGCATAGTTCAGCTTCATGCTGGCTTCCGGCAGTTGGCAACTCTCCGCAAACAGTTCGTCAAAGAAACTGCTGACGTCCGAAAAGGCAGCTTCGTCCCCAACGGCTAATAGAGCGAACTCGTCACCGGCAATCCGGGCCACGAACATTTGCGGTGCAAGTTTGGATTTCAGCCGCCGCACGACCTCAAGAAGGATCTGATCTCCGGTGTTGAGCCCATAGATGTTGTTGATGGCCCTGAGGCCTCCCAGATCGAATACACACAACGACAGCGGTTCCCCCGACAGGCGAGCCGACCTGAAGCTTTGGTCCAGTTCCAGAAGAAAGCAACGCCGGTTCGGCAGACCGGTCATGTGATCGTGGTTCGCGATGTAGTAGTTCAGATCACTCAGTTTCTGGGTTTCATCCTGCTTGTGTTCCAGTTCCTCGGAATGACGTTTCAGATCCCTACCCGTGCGGATCAGTTTGATGAAGCCGCGATAGTGGTTGTTCAGGATGAAGAAGGCCCCCATGGAAGCCGCTATTCCATAGAGCGCGAAATAGGTGAAGACATGCTCGCCTGCGATGGCAAAGTATATAAAATACAAGGTGTTGGCGCAGAAGGCGTTGATGAGGGCAACCGCGCGAAAATGGATCAGGCAGAAAAGCAGCACCAGATTGGCGACGGCAATCGTGAAGACCACCTGAACCTGCAGGTATGGCCCGCCATAGGGAAAAAGCGACAGAACCCAGATCGAGAAAATCGCAGGCGAAACCACCGCCAGGACCTTGGCCTGCTTCTGCCAGGCAAGAATTTCAGCGTGGCTCGGCGTTTCTTTCTGGCGCCTGCGAACCGTCACGATCCGCTGCACGGCGAAGGCGGTCACGAGTAGCGGCACCACAAGCGTCAGAGCGATCGGAGCAACCGACCAGTGCGTCACCGACAAACCCCAACCGCCAGCCAGGCTCATCATGTAGAGGAACGGTGTCTGGCGCTGGATGAACTGATATTGCGCAAGGGCAACGTCCGGGTCGCCACTATCACCAGCAACCCACGTTTTGAAAGCCGTCAAGGCCGACGTCAACCAGTTTGAACCCATTCAGGCATGTTCCAAAGTTTAACCCGGCATCGGTAAAATCCGCAGCCTTTCTTGGATTAATACCGCTCTCTCCTTGACATGACATTAAGGAAGCTTCGCAGTTTTCGATATTTTACTTCGAGTTTTTCTTTGAATGGACTTCTTGCTCGCACGCCTTCCGTACTCTCCTGCCCTCGCCTGTAGCGGATAGAAATTCACCCACAGACGTGTGAAATCCGTTGAAAATCCGCTGTTCCCGGCCATTCGAGGCAGTTAGCGAATTGCACCTCGTGCCTGAAACAGCTAGCAAGCAAGTATGGGAAAAGAGACGACACCGCCGCCAAGCGGCATTGAGAGCATCAATCTCAAGAATGCGCTGGAAGAGCGCTATCTGGCCTATGCACTGTCGACCATCATGCACCGGGCCTTGCCGGATGTGCGCGACGGTTTGAAACCCGTGCACAGGCGCCTGCTTTACGCAATGCGCCTTTTGAAACTGGACCCTGGGTCCGGCTTCAAGAAATGTGCCCGTGTTGTTGGTGACGTGATCGGTAAATACCACCCGCACGGCGACCAGGCAGTTTACGATGCCCTCGTTCGTCTCGCCCAGGACTTCGCGCAGCGCTATCCGCTGATCGACGGACAGGGCAACTTCGGCAACGTTGACGGCGATAACGCGGCTGCCATGCGTTACACCGAAGCGCGCATGACCGACACGGCCAAACGACTGCTGGACGGCCTGGACGAGAATGCCGTCGATTTTCGCGAGACCTATGACGGTGAGGACAAGGAGCCGATCGTTCTGCCGGGCGGTTTCCCGAACCTTCTCGGCAACGGTTCGTCGGGCATTGCCGTTGGCATGGCGACCTCCATTCCGCCGCACAATGCGTTCGAGCTCTGTGAAGCCTGCCAACACCTGATCAAGAACCCGAATGCGGAAACCGGCGAGCTGCTGGAGTACATCAAGGGCCCGGATTTCCCGACCGGCGGCCTTCTGGTGTCGGACCAGGGGTCCATTCGCGAGGCCTATGAAACCGGACGCGGCAGTTTCCGCGTTCGTGCCCGCTGGGAAGTGGAAGATCTCGGCCGCGGGCAATGGGCGATCGTCGTCACCGAGATCCCCTATCAGGTGCAGAAGTCGCGCCTGATCGAAAAGATCGCCGAACTGCTGACGGCGCGCAAGCTGCCGCTTCTGGACGATATCCGCGATGAATCTGCCGAAGACATCCGCATCGTCCTGGTGCCGCGTTCGCGCAATGTCGACGCAAATATCCTCATGGAATCCCTGTTCAAGCTGACGGACCTGGAAAACCGGTTCTCCTTGAACATGAATGTCCTTTCCATGGGCAAGGTGCCGATGGTCATGGGCCTGAAACAGGTCCTGCGCGAATGGCTCGATCACCGCAAGGAAGTGCTGATCCGCCGTTCCGAGTACCGTCTCGGCCAGATCAACCATCGTCTGGAAGTTCTGGAAGGCTATCTCGTCGCCTATCTGAACCTGGACGAGGTCATTCGCATCATCCGCGAAGAGGACGAACCCAAAGCCGAACTGATGCAGACTTTCGAGCTGTCGGACGTTCAGGCGGAAGCCATCCTCAACATGCGCCTGCGCTCCTTGCGCAAGCTTGAAGAAATGGAAATCCGCAAGGAACACGACAAGCTGTCGGCCGAGAAGGACGACCTGACCAAACTGCTCGGTTCCGATGCGCGTCAGTGGACCAAGATCTCCAAGGAAATTGCGGAAATCTCCAAGGTCTATGGCCCTGAAACCGAAATTGGCAAGCGCCGGACCGACAAGTCCGAAGCTCCGGAGACGGACCTGATCGACATCCAGCAGGCGATGATCGAAAAGGAACCGATCACTGTCATCATTTCCGAAAAGGGCTGGATCCGGGCGATGAAAGGTCACCAGACGGACCTTTCCGGTGTTGCGTTCAAGCAAGGCGACAAACTGAAACTGTCGCTGCATGCGGAGACGACGGACAAGATCCTGCTGTTCTCCACCGGAGGCAAGTTCTTCACGCTTGGTGCCGACCGCCTGCCTGGCGGACGCGGCCATGGCGAGCCGATACGTCTGATGGTGGAAATGGACGAAGCACAGGACGTGGTGAACGCCTTCGTTCACAAACCTGGCCGAAACCTGCTCCTGGCAACCACCGAAGCGCGTGGTTTTGTCGTCAGCGAGGACGACGTCGTTGCCAATACGCGCAAGGGCAAGCAGGTTCTCAACCTCAGCGCTCCGGCGGAAGCCTCGATCTGTGTCGAGGCATCGGGTGACCAGGTGGCCATCATCGGTGAAAACCGGAAACTGCTGGTATTCCCGATGGCACAGATCCCGCAAATGGGTCGCGGCCGCGGCGTGCGCCTGCAGCGCTACCGGGACGGCAACATCTCGGACATTCGGGTCTTCAAGGGCGAAGACGGCCTGACCTGGACCGATAGTTCCGGCCGCAGTTTTACCCGGACAGTGGAAGAGCTTGCGGACTGGCGCGGCGAACGCGGTCAGGCCGGTCGCCTGCCGCCCACGGGCTTCCCCCGGTCGAACAAGTTCGGGCCCAGCAAGCTTTAAGGCAAAACCCCCGGTCGTTTTCCGATCGGGCTAAGCCATGCTGGCGGCGCAAAGCTGCCGCCAGTGACCGGGTGTCATCCCGAATGTTCGCTTGAAGTGACGTGTCAGATGACTTTGATCCGCAAAGCCGCTGGCAAAGGCCGCGTCGGCAAGTGACGCTCCCTGATGCAGCTCGGTCTTGGCCTTCTCAAGACGCCGCATGACGAGATATCGGTGCGGGCTCGTTCCAAAGACCTTTCGAAACTGCCGCGACAGGGAAAACCTGTCCATCTGCGCCAGGTCCTCCAGTTCCTCCATGGCTATACGGTCTGCACAGCCCTCCCTCAGGTACTCGGCGCAGGCCTTGAGGGACGGCCAGTTCAATGAGGAGACACCTGCCATGCGGTCATCGGCATGACGAGCCAGGCAAGCTGCCAGATCCGCAATCAGGCAGTCGCGCCGGAAAGGACCCATTTCGTGATCGATATCGGTCAGGGCGTCCGCCAGATCTTTCCTGAAGCCTGCGTCGGAGATGACGGGTGAGCCGATAAACGGCAGGCGCGCGTTGCCCGAGGCAGCCAGGGTTTCACAAATCAGCTCCGGTGGAATGTAGATCATGCGGTAGCGGAGCCCGCGTTCAGTCCCTGCACCACCATCATGCAGCTCGTCCGGATGAATGACGATCACCTGCCCCGGCAGCGAAGCACGTTTCTCACCGCGATAACTGAAGGTCTGTACGCCGCTCATGGTCAATCCGATGGCGTAGGTGTCGTGCCGGTGAGGTGTAAAGCCGTTGCCGTGAAACCGGGCGTCAATGCGCTCGATCCCTTCTTCCGGTGGCGCTACATGGATCCTGTCCGCTTCCACTTCGCACAAACGTTCAAGACCACTCGGCTTCGGCTCCGCTAGGTCCTTGCTTTCGCCTTCAAGATGAAATCCCCGCGTGGAGTTGAAAGTCATGTTCGAAACCAAGTTCGTCGTTGTTGTCCGAGAAGATCTCGCTGTCTGGCAGAAGCTGAATGTGACTGCTTTCCTGTCAACCGGCGTTGCCGCTGCAAAGCCCGGCATAATCGGCGAACCCTATAGCGATGCGGCGACCAATGTCTATCACCCGATGAGTGTCCAGCCGATCATCGTCCTGAGTGCCGACGCGGAAACACTCGGCAAGATCCACAAGCGGACGCTGGACCGTTCAGTTCCGGCAAGTCTTTACATCGAGGAAATGTTCTCCACGGGCCATGACAGTGCGAACCGGGAGGTCTTTTCGCGCTTTGGCCCGGATGATGCGAAAGTGGTCGGCATTGCCTTTCATGCGGACAAGAAGGTCGCAGACAAAATTTCCAAGGGCGCGAAGATGCATGCCTGAACACCTTCAGACTTTGCAGGCCTCGAAAATTACCCCCTCCCGCCTTCTTCAAAAGTCGGATCAATCTTCACTCGACTGCGCATGTCTTTTCCGGGCACTGTGGGGCAAAGAAAACCCGGGAGGACTTATGATAGGGGCGTTCACGTTCAATACCAGTCAGCGCATCGTCTTCGAAAATGGAGCAGCTGCGAACCTGGCAAGCCACGCAGCTTCCTTTCTGGGGCCGCGCCCCTTTCTGGTAACGGATCCCGGCATTGTTTCCCTCGGCCTGCAGGCGTCCTGCGAGGCATCCCTGGTCGGAGCGGGACATGACATCGCCCGGTTCAGTGACGTCGTCGCCGATCCGCCGCGGTCCCTGGTCGATGCCGCCGTGGACGCGGCCCGTTCGCACGGCGCAACGTCGATTATCGGGTACGGTGGAGGTTCCTCCCTGGATGTCGCAAAGCTTGTTGCGCTGCTGCTGGGCAGCAACGAGGATCTGGACGAAGCCTGGGGCATCGGAAACGCCAAGGGGCCGCGACTGCCGCTGATCCTCGTTCCGACTACAGCAGGAACCGGCTCCGAGGTCACTCCGATCTCGATCATTACGGTCGGGGACGAGGAAAAGCGCGGCGTCGTTTCTCCCTTCCTTCTTCCCGATCTTGCGATCCTCGACCCGCTGCTCACACTTGGCCTGCCAGGCCCTGTCACTGCGGCAACGGGGATAGATGCCATGGTCCACGCGATCGAGGGATACGCCTCGAAATCCGTGAACAACAACCCCGTCTCCCGAACGCTTGCCGTTGAAGCCTTGAAGCTGCTTGGCGCCAACATTGAAAAGGCCGTGTTCACACCGGACGACAAGGACGCACGTGGTGCGATGTTGCTCGGCTCCATGCTTGCCGGCATGGCCTTTGCCAATTCACCGGTGGCCGCGGTTCATGCGCTTGCCTATCCCATCGGCGGCACGTTTCACGTCCCTCACGGGCTATCCAACGCGCTGGTTCTGCCACATGTCCTGAAGTTCAATAACGCTGTTGCTTCAGAAACTTATGCCGAGATTGCGCCAATTGTTTTCCCTGCACTTGCCGAGGTAAACGATGCCAGGACGCGCTCTGACCTGTTTGCAGACAACCTGGCAGACCTGGCTGCAAAACTGGGCCTTCAAACACGCCTGCGCGATGTCGGCATCAGCGAGACTGATCTGCCCAAAATGGCGAGCGACGCCATGAAGCAAACCCGCCTGCTGGTCAACAACCCGCGGGAGCTTGGCGAAACGGACGCGCTTGAAATCTACAGGGCGGCGTTATGAACATCACAGCTCATCCACAAGCGGCCAGACCGGAACCTTTAAACAGGTCCGAATTCAAAGCTTTTCAACATATCCCCACAAGGTGGATGGATGTGGACATCTACGGGCACGTCAACAACGTTCAGTATTTGAGCTTTTTCGATACGGCTGTTAACAGCTGGTACGTTGATAAGAAACTGCTCGACCCGCTAAAGAGCCCCGAGATCTTTCTGGTGGTGGAAACCGGCTGCCATTACTTCGCCGAACTAACCTTTCCCGCCATCATATCCGCAGGACTGAAGGTTGAAAAACTTGGCTCAACTTCTGTAATTTTCAGGGTTGGATTGTTTGCCGGCGAAAGCGAGACGACAGCAGCTCACGGCCGCTTTGTCCATGTCCACGTGGCCCGTGAAACACGCAGGCCCTGCCCTATTCCCGACTGGAAACGGGAAATCCTGGAAGGTTTGACGGCTTAGATCCCGGACAAGTCCGGCGAGCCGGTTACACTGCGAATGCTCACAGGCAATCCACGGGAAAAGTCCGGGATAGGCGTTTCCACTACCCACAGGCACTGCACAGCTCTTCCACACGTTATGCGCAAGCTTTCAACAGGTTGCGCACAGTCATGGAATTGTCACGCAGCGCCGCTGTGGATAGCGAAAATCAGCTGAAGTTCTTCATCAAGCGGGACTTTTCGCGCTGCCAATCGCGTTTCTTCTCAGTCTCGCGCTTGTCATGCAGCTTTTTACCCCGGGCAAGGGCCAATTCCAGCTTTGCCCGGCCCTGCTCATTGAAATAGAGCTTGAGCGGGACAATCGTCTTGCCGTCCTTCTGGACGGCACCAGCCAACTTGCCGATCTCGCGCTTGTGCAGCAGAAGTTTGCGCGGACGGCGCGGTTCGTGATTGAACCGATTGGCCTGCAGGTATTCCGGAATATAGACGTTGTAGATCCAGATCTCGCCCTTATGTTCGGCGGCGTAGGATTCTGCGATATTCGCCTTGCCGTTGCGCAGCGATTTGACCTCGGTGCCTTTCAGCTCGATGCCTGCTTCCAGGGTGTCTTCGATTTCGAAATTGAACCGGGCTTTCCGGTTGTCGGAAATGATTGTCCGCCCCGGATCGCCCCCTTTTCTCGGAGCCATTTTTTTCCTTCCGGCGCCAGCGCCTTGAAGTTCGGTTCGTCTCGAAAAGGCAAACAATCGAGACGAACGTCAGTTCCCGGCAGCCAGTGCCATTCCTTTTCCGGTCAGTTGATCAGCCCTGCGTGTGCCATTGCAGCTCGGATCTCGGCTTGTGCTGCTTCCGTCACCGGTAGAAGAGGCAGCCGCAGCTCTTCGTCCACCTTGCCAAGCAGGGAAAGCGCATATTTTGCACCGCCCGGGCTCGGTTCCAGGAACATGGCCCGGTGTAGCGGCGCAAGGCGGTCCTGATATTCCAGCGCCTTCTTGTAGTCACCGGCAAGCGTGGCAGCCTGGAACTCGGCACACAGGCGCGGTGCCACGTTTGCGGTTACCGAAATGCACCCGACACCACCATGAGCATTGAAAGCAAGTGCGGAGATATCTTCACCGGACAGCTGGACGAAATCCGGTCCACACAGATGGCGCTGACGGCTGGCCTTTGCCATGTCAGCCGTTGCATCCTTGACGCCCTTGATGTTCTCGCAGGTTTCAAACAGCTCTGCCATCGTTTCCGGCAGCATGTCGACAATCGACCGGCCAGGAATGTTGTAGATGAAGATCGGGATGCCAACGGCATCGTTGACGGCCTTGAAATGGGCCTTCATGCCAGCCTGGTTCGGCTTGTTGTAGTAAGGCGTCACGACCAGCAGGGCATTGGCGCCGGCCTTTTCGGCGTGTTGCGCGAAGTCGATTGCTTCGATCGTATTGTTGGAACCTGCGCCCGCCATGACAGGAACGCGGCCCGCGGCCGCTTCTACACACAGTTCGACAACGCGCTTGTGTTCATCATGGGTCAGCGTCGGGCTTTCGCCGGTCGTGCCCACGGGCACGAGACCGGAGGAACCTTCAGCGATCTGCCAGTCCACGAACTCCTGAAACCGTTTCTCATCGAGCGCTCCGTCCTTAAACGGGGTAATCAGCGCTGGAATTGAACCTTTAAACATCTCGGTTTCCTCTTGGATGACTGTCGTGGTTCCGACGGGCGGAAGGGCATCTGTTTCAGATGGAGGCGCAACATACTCATCTGCCGAACAAGGAGCAATGGTTCCAATGCTATAGAACTGCTGCTTTTCGACTTTTCTTGCCTTAACTGCGCTCTTCCAGCGACACCTGGCCTCATCTTTTCAATGCCTGATACGAAGTCTTCCTATTGGCACCCGCCCGCAATCCACTCTATCTTTGAAAAAAACAACTTTTGGATGGAAACGTTACGGGAGACACCCATGACTTCTGCGCCGCAAGAAGCGCTTGTCAGCTCCAGCACCGCCCCGATGCCCCCAGTAGTAGACTTTACCTGGAAAAGCCCGGATGGCCTTACCTTGTCAGGCTGCGAGTGGCCGTCTGCCAAACCGGCATCAGACGAGGCAGCGTCGCCAATTCCCGTTCTCTGCCTGCCGGGGCTTTCCAGAAATACGCGAGATTTCAATGAGATCGCGCGTTTCCTTCAAACTTGCGGCCACAGGGTCATCGCCCTCGACTACAGGGGACGAGGCAAGAGCGACTGGGATCCCGATTGGCGCAATTACGCCTTGACCGTTGAAGACAAGGACATCGATGCTGCCATTGCAGAACTTGGACTGGACCGTTTTGCCGTTCTTGGAACTTCACGGGGTGGCTTGCATGCCCTGGCAATGGGCTTGCGTTATCCCGCATCCCGAATGGCGGCCGTGATCTTCAATGACATTGGTCCGCATATCGAGATGCGCGCGATCCACCGGATCGCCGCAACACTCGGCCACCACATGAAATGCGCCTCCCATGAAGACGTCGCAGCCAACCTGGAACACACGCTCGGATATCAATTCCCTGCCTTCGGGAAGGCTGACTGGCTCAAGCTGGCCGGCCAGCTTGCGAGCGAGCAGGACGGACATGTGATGATGGACTACGACCCCGCCCTCGCCCATCAATTGGCAAGTCTCGATGATGCCACGCCCACACCCGACCTCTGGCCTCTTTACGAAAAGCTGACCGACAGACCGGTCCTGGTGCTTCGCGGCGAACATTCGGATCTGCTGAGCCCGGAAACATGTCGGCGCATGACGGACAACCACCCGAATGCCACAGCAAAAACCATTCCCGGCCAAGGGCATGCCCCTGTTCTGTGGGATGGCGAGACGCACAAGACGATTTCGGATTTTCTGAAAAGCGTTTGAATCTGGCGGCCACCTGGCCTTGTTCCGCTTAGCATTTCTGAGCTTCTGAGCTTCTGAGCTTCTGAGCTTCTGAGCTTCTGAGCTACCGCGACACTCTGTGCGTCGCATTTTACAGTACTTTTTATCCGACAAGACAAAAGAAAACCCGGCGTTTCCGCCGGGTTTTCCATCAAACCTCGAGTGAGGGTTGATTAGAAGGTACGCTGCATACGAACACCGAAG
>NZ_AXCE01000005.1:0-11036 GCF_000475395.1 Labrenzia sp. C1B70 | reverse complement strand
AATAACGGATGGGCTCTAGCTCAATTTTTTCAAATCGGTCAACTGCTGGTCTTTCCGGTTTCGAGCCAATGTGAGGTTCGAAGACAGCGGAAACTGCATGCATTTCGATCGTTACCTTTGGTAGTTATCTCTATTGCAACTGCAGTAAACTCGAAAAGGACGGTTCTCGGACATGTGCACATGCTGCGCGACCTATACTCTGCGGTTCCTTATGAAGTATTTCACAAATAGTTTGTGTGAATTTATTTTCCTTTTGTGAGAGTGTGGACCTGAACTGAAGTACTGCGCCGTAAGATTTTTTAGCCGCTGACATTAAGCCAATGTGTTTCAACGGCTCGAATGAAAGGACGGTTGTTTGTTGACGATTTCCGAAGTTATGATGTGGAATGTTCGCGAACAGACAATCTGTTCGCGGCGCTGTTTGTAATGGTATAAGCGAATGATGTAGGAAGATTGATCCCAAATCGCGAATGCTCTGTCAAACAACAACACTTGCGACAAACGCCTTGATCTTTCTTTGTTTATTCAGAAGTTAATTTTTACCACTTTACTATACCATTGCGCCTCAAGATGATGAGCTAGTTTTTCCTTGCTCTGTGACATCGAGATAGAGACCGATTGGACTTCGCAAGCTGGATATATAGACTTTGCAGTATCTCGATAACGCTCGAGAATTGGCCGGACTTTAGCTCGATCGTCAGCTGTAAAATCTTTACTGGAATCAAGTTTTTTCCAGTTTCCATCACCTCGTTTATAAACGACCAACATCCCACTCTTACCCGTTGCACCACACCCATCGATTTCAATCATTTGCTTGAGACCAGCATGGATATTGATGCCGTTAATCACGGTTCCCTTCTTTGTTTTCAGATTCTCAAAATTGTTGCACCGCATGTGCAGCACCGCGTGGCACGCACCAACACCTCTTTTGGAATCGTTCGGTGCCTCAAAAACGACATTGACCGGCGCCTCCATGCGGGTATTGCAGCTCCAGCTCGTTGAGCGGCAAACCATGTCATCATTGCGTGACGCGCATTCCTTGGCCGCCCGTGAAGTCGCAGCGCCCTGGTCCTTGGAAAAGCCCCAGCCAAAGACACTGCTGTCCGGTTCGGAATGATAAGCGATGCAGGCAGGGCCGGACAGCACCAGTTTGGTGTCGCAGTTTTCGCCGCCCCGCTTGGTGCATTCGGCAACTGCTCTTTCCACCGCTTCTTCGCGCGTGTCGTGGTCGAATGCGTAGCCGAACGTCCCGTCGCTGTTCTTCACGGCCAGAGCGGCGAACTTAATTGGCTTGTCCAGGCCAAGCCCTGCCAAGGCCGCGCCGATCCCCTTACCCAAAAAGAGGAACGCCTTGTCTGAATAACTAGAGTCTCCCTGTCGCCGAATTTCATATGCAACGCCCATTATGTTGCCATCGTAGCTTTGCAATGTGGCAATATCAGACGCGGAAAGGCTCAGCAGAATGACACCCCCATTTCCATTAGGGTCGGGTGTGATCCAGGCTGAAGCTTTGAGCCGCACGCGTTTGGAGCTCTTGGTATTTGGACCATCATAAATGAATGCATAGGCGTATTGCTCAGAGAGGTGCGCATTGCTGTTGAGTTCAAATCGCAGATAGCCGCGGCCGCTAGCCTCGTCGCGAATTACCGCCAGCTCATCGTCATCAACCGTCGTGCGCGCATGTGGTCCTGAAACCTGATCACCGGCAAAACGTCCACCCAGTGTACCCTTGCGCAGCGTCCATGGCTGGGCATCGGCGGCATGAGCAGGCAAGGCAGCAAAGTTACCGAGACTAAGGCAAGACAGCACGAACGTAGTCAGCAAGACGCTACAAACTTTTAAAATCATTGAGTAAATCCTTGAGCAATTCGGGAAGTGCCACGATAAAAACGACACCGCGATCATGCAAGTCCCCAAGTTTCGAATGGGAATAACAGAAAACTCGATAGAACCTTTATTTGATCTAGCGATATGGGTTTTGCAAATTTATAGATCTTATGAGACTAGCCGTCGTTTATCTTGCCGCTTTCTAGTTATCATCCACTGCAGCAAAACGATTACATTTAGCATAATCATTGTAATCAAAACAAATTCCTTGAGCCTGAGACAGAGTTAAACGAGGGGCATGATCAAGCAGAAAAGCCTCGGCTTGACACTTGCCTCAAGAAACGCGGGTCAAAAATCTGTCGACCTTTGTGATAATCGTATCTGCTCAAGGGGCCTACGATACCAGTTTCAGCCATTTTCTGAGTTGCTGCCATAGCGCGCTAACAAACAGCAAGAGTGGGAATGGTGTCTGTTGTTCTCTGCGGTCGATCGCCAGGCCAACTTCAACGATATCGCTATCTGAACGCACATCGCGAACGATCAAGTCAACCTCACCGCACATCACCCTGTCACCGATTTCCGCACTCCCCCCAAGTCGTACGAGCATGTATTCCGAAATGGTTTTGTCCAGATAATGTTCTGGAACCAAGCTGAGCTCATAAGTATTAACGAGCGCAGAGAGAGGCTGATCTGGAGCTAGCTTGAACTTTCCGAAAAATTCAGCGTCGTCCTCACTAAGTTCCCTAGGGCTCGCAAAAAGTCGATCCAGCAGGCCGACATATTGCGGAGGTACAAACATATAAAGCAGGTCGTTTTCCTGGAGACGACCTGCGTATTGGAACTGCATAGACCGCCCGTCGCGGACTACCAGCGAAGGTCGAGCCCACCTTGGCAAGCGTTCACCCTGCAGAACAGGACTTTGAGGGACAACTTTGTAGACAATCAACTCGTGGTCAGAGCGGCCAGGGAGATCAAGCCCTACACGCTCAACAGGTCCAATTCTGGAGGGTATAATAAGGCCGAGCCATTGTGCCATGGGCCGAATTGTCCACCCCTGGAGCAAAAGCGATGTGAGCACAATGATGTAGGCAATATTGAAGAGCAATTGGCCGCTTTCCACCCCCCCAGCCAAGGGAATAGTACCGAGCAGAATCGAAACTGCGCCCCGAAGTCCAACCCAGGAAATGAGCGTCGTTTCGTTATTTGGATAACCAAATGGAAGCAGGCATAACCAGATCGCCAAGGGTCGACAAACAAAAATAAGCGCTAGAGCAAGACCGAAGGCTGCTGCGGCGACATCAATAAATTCGGATGGGGTAGCGAGCAGACCAAGTGTCAGGAACATCGCGATTTGCGCGATCCAAGTGAGACCCTCCATGAAACGTCGCAGACCGGCATGGCCGATAATGCCACTGTTGCCGGCAACAATGCCTGCAACGTAGACCGCAAGAAAACCACTCCCTCCGATCATTCCCACAAAACCGAATATGCAGATCGCAGCCGATAAGACACCAATTGGATAGAGTGCTCCTTGCAGCGTGACCCGGTTGGCGGCAGTGACAATCGTGTACCCACCAGCAATGCCCATGGTTACGCCCAAGCCCATCTGAACCGCAAATCCTATCAGTAGTTCTGAAAAGGCGTTTTGCTGGCCACCGTCAGCTAGGATCAGCTCGATCAAGGCTAATGTAAGAAAGATCGCCATTGGATCGTTCGATCCAGATTCCACCTCCAGAGTCGAGCGTACATTTTCGCGGATTGCGATGCCTCCGACCCGCAACAGAAAAAAAACAGCAGCGGCATCCGTTGACGCGACGATTGCACCGATGAGAAGAGCTTCCAGCCAAGGTAGGCCGAACAGTATGCGAGCAAACACGCCGACCATACCAGCCGTTATCGCAACACCAAAGGTTGCCAGTGTAAGGGCCGGTGCCGCAGCCTGTTTGAATGATTTTAATTTGGTGTCAAAACCCGAGTCAAAAAGGATGATTGAGAGAGCGAGGCTGCCGATCAGATAGGCCGAATTTGCATCGTCATATGTGATCCCAAGTCCATCTTCGCCGGCCATAAGTCCAATTGCGAGAAAAACCAACAGCAGTGGAGCACCAAACCGATACGCCAGTGCACTGGTCATCACCGATACAAGAACGAGACCTGCAGCCACGAAGAAAACTGGAAAGATCAATTCTATCATTTGTACCTGTGAATGCAGCCTCCTAGCATGGCAACAAATAGTCCGTTTTAGGGCTTTCGAGCAGTTTTCTGTCCGTCTGAGGCAACGAACTGCTCTTACAGCACAGTTTTTTCTTTAGTACTCTCACACCGATAATCCACGAGCAGAATTGATCGTGTGTTGTTGATAACAAGACCAGTGCCCATTACCGTTCACTGGGAGAAAAATTCTTTTCACTAAACAAACAACGATGGGATGCGACTGCATTCTTTGCTTTTTCATAGCAACTTACGGCTCAAAAGCAAAATATTGTTTCAAAAAATAAACCGCCTGTGCAATTGAAATGGTTTTTTTATTGCTTCTACCCCACCAATATTAACTCTCTTCATTGTATCCTGTTATTTCAAATTCCTCTTGGTAATCACGTATTATATTTTCCAGATCAGATCTGTTTGGAGAGGTTTTTGAGATAACTTTTTCTGAAGCAATCTCTCGATGCTCATTTACTACGACATGTTTAATTCGCATTAGCGCCATCCTTATCTCGGCAAACATCCAGTCTTTCGAGCAAATGCCGATCAATTGTCCTATCCGTGGAGAAACCAACCCAATATCTTTCATTAAAGTTTTTTGTCCGGTCAGGAACAAAATTTTCCCTTGTGTCGGAATTGAAAGAAGGTGCCTCTCATTCTCTATCACTTCCCCTCCCACAGAACTTGCCACACCTTAAGTTTCGATGGCCACGTTGAACCTGACTTTTTCTGACATAATCCTGCTTTTCGACCAACCTGATGTTGTCACTAGCGAGAATGGTCACGATTTCTGCCAGGCAGGAGCAAGGCTGACCGCCCGAAGACCCAACATATCGAAGGGCAGGGCTCACCTAGGTTCTAATTTGTTGGATAGGCCTTACGCTTATCCTGACAGTCGCATATTCCTCCAGTGTGGCCAGAACCTCCGCTTCCATCGTTAGCTGTCCCAATTCGCGATCACTGCGTCCGCCTCGATCTCGATCAGCCATTCCGGATTAACGAACCGGTCGATGGCCATGATCGTGTCTACCGGACGAACATCCCGGAAGTACTCTTTTCGGACTTCGATTGCCGCTTTCCAGTCGTTGATGTCGGTCAGGATAATGCGTGTTCGAACAACATCATGAAGCCCAGTGCCTGCCTCTTCGAGAGCAGCCTTGATGATCTCGATACACTGGCGTGTTTGTGCTGCAACGTCGCCAATGCCCACGGTTTTACCATCAGGACCGACAGAGGCGGTTCCGCCCACCGATATGAATGGGCCGACCCTGACCGCGCGACTGAAACCGACAATTGGCTCCATCGGGTTTCCGTTCGAGATCAGTTCTCTGTCGAAGCTCATCGTGTACCCTCCCGCTAAAGCGTCACGCGAATGGTATCCCAACGGTGACAAATCAGCCATCGCCTGATCCAAAGAGGCTTTTAAGGAGGCATACATGGCACGAGGCGACCCTACGGACAAAGAGTGGACCATCATCTAACAGCTTCTGCCGCCCGACAGCACGTTGTATGTGCTGCGGATCGGTTGCCCGTAGCGCGACATGCATGAACGATATGGCAAGTGGAACTCGGTCTATGTCCGCTTCCGGCGACGGGCGGAACAGGGCGTGTGGGACGCATTTCTGTAGACACTTGTCGAACTCGGCCTGACCGACGACTGGCAGCACATGGTCGACGGCCCCTCTTTCTGGGGCCATTCGCATTCAGCTGGCACAAAAAGGGGTCTCATAAGGAGGGTTTTGGTCGAAGACCCGGCGGCTTTACGAGTAAGATACACGCTCGTGCAGACGGTCAGGCTGCCCTCCTGACTTCGTCGTGACCGGCGGCGAAGTCCCCGATTACACCGCCTTCAAGCCTCTGTTGGAAATGCCGGTCGGCCGGCCACGCCTGATGCTGGCCGACAAGGGATATGACGGCGATGCAGTCCGCGAACCCCTGTTTCTTCAAGGCATGAAGCCGGTCATCCCATAATCATCAAATTCGATTTCTGGCCGGCACTTCAGTGTCACGTTTATGGAACTCTAAAATATTGCAATGATCCGCGACACAGGAAACAATTTTTCACAACCGCCCCCTGACCAATTCACCGAGTAATCATTGTAACAATATTTCCTATATATTTCTGATTGCAAAATACAATCTAAAATTTTCCTCAGGTGATCACTAAGCTCTCCTCAGATATATTCTAGTAGTTCGTTTTAATTATTAATTTACGCAGCATGATTTCTAATCGAAACTAACACATTGGTCGACCTGCGTTGGATGAAATCGCTGGGTAACGACAAAAATGGCCTCAGATCAAATCTTCATACTTAGGTCTGCAGGTCTGTGAGCCATGGCGGCGCGATGATGATTTACTGAGGTGGAAAGATGCAGTTGATCGAAAATTCTGAGGTGATCATGAAAAAGCGAACCGGTATTTCCCTTGGTATCGGTGTCAAGATCTTATCGATCGTCGGTGTTTGCCTTGCCGGGCTTGCCCTGGTGTCTGTTATCGGCCTTTGGCAGCTCAACAAGATCGGTGGGCTAATTGACGGTGTCGCCAACAAGGACATACCGCTAACGAACGCCGTAAGGCAGATTTCGGCTCATCAACTTGAGCAATCGGTTCATCTCGAACGAGCGTACCGGACGGGCGCTTTGATGGCGCAGGCGATTGAAGCTGGTTCTGAATTTGAACGCTCTCGCAGTGCGTTCCTGAAGTTAGCGAAAAAGGTAGATCAGGAGATACTCGACGCTCAAGATTTGGCCCGGAGAGCCAGCGAATCCGTGCATTCTGAGGCCGAAAAGGCCGAATTTGCGAATGTCTACCAGGCATTCGAAAAAATCGGCGCAGAACACAAGGCTTTTGACGACCATGCGTTAAGAGCCTTTGAGTTCGTTGAAGCTGGGGACATGGAAAAGGCAATTGCCCTACATGTTGGAATCAAGAAGGAAGAAGACAACCTCAATCAAGAGCTCGAAACACTGGTTCTGGATCTGGAAGCTTTTACACTCAAGGCAGCCCGGGCCGCCCTTGAAGCCGAGAAGTTCGCTTTACAGAGTATTCTGGTAATCTCGGTGATCATATTTGTCGCCGCTATCGGATTCGCCACCTATGTGATCCGTCGGGCAATCACACGTCCCTTGAGTGACGTGGTGAAAGGACTCAGCGCGCTGACTGCCAACGATTTCACCGTGGACGTCAAGGTGCATGCGCAGGATGAAATCGGCGCTGTCGCTACCGCGTACCAAACTTTTCGAGAGACCATGATCCGTGCCCGGAACCTGGAAGAGGAACAGCGCGAAAAACGCGTGGTTGAAGAGGCGCGTCAGAAAAAATTGGCAGACGCTTCCAGCCGGTTTGCGTCCAATATTTCCACTATAGTCGAAACTGTTTCTTCGGCTTCCACCGAGTTGCAAACCACTGCGCAATCGATGTCGAGCATTGCTGAAGAAACAAGTAGTCAAGCGACCTCGGTTGCGGCGGCGACCGAAGAGGCCTCGACAAATGTGGCAACTGTGTCCTCGGCAACAGAGGAACTCTCCAGCTCCATCGGAGATATCAATTCACGTGTTTCGCGAGCCTCGGAGATCTCCAGTCAGGCAGTCACAGAAGTCTCCAAAACCGAAAGACAGATGAGTCAGCTTGCACAAACCGCCGAAAAGATCGGTGAAGTCATCTCGATGATATCGGACATTGCAGAACAGACGAACCTTCTTGCACTGAATGCGACCATTGAATCAGCCAGAGCTGGTGAAGCCGGCAAGGGTTTCGCGGTAGTTGCCAGCGAAGTAAAAGCATTGGCCAGCGAAACGGCCAAAGCTACTGACAGCATTTCCGGCTTGATCAAAGAAATACAAGATCAGACCCGAACATCTGTGACTTCCATTGCAGAGATTGGCAGTATAATTTCCACAATCAATGAGACGTCAGTCGAAATAGCCGCAGCGATGGACCAGCAAGATGGCGCCACGAGAGAAATTGCCCGCAATGTGACGGAAGCATCCAAAGGGACCCAAGCAGTTGCAGAAAGTGTAACCGGTGTCACTCAGGCATCCCAGGAAACCGGTGCTGCCGCCATCCAGGTCACCATGGCGGCCGGAGAGCTCTCCGATCAGGCTGCAAAGTTGAAAATCGAGGTCGATGGTTTTCTCGCTGAAGTCAGGGCCAGTTAAATGTAGGGTTGCCTCGATAACGACAAAGCCCAATTGCAGGGAAATGAAATTACGCCACGGGCGTTTCTGTATGACACATCGATTAGGCTTTCGGCTCAGGGCAATCAGGAGTCACATTGGCAATTAGTAAGATTTTGAACGGTGGAAATTCTGGACAGATGCCCCCCTTCTCCAGCAGAACCCTGCTCACGAAAAGATCAGATGACGCCAAGTTTTTTCGACGCAACCACGATCAAGTAGGAAACCACCACCACCGCATCCATCGAACAGTAGTAACGGGCGTTAGGTCAGGTATCTAGACAGCTGTCCTTAAGGCGGGGTTTTACGGGTTCACCGACGTCGATCCCTGCAATAAGTTTTTTCTCAGTTTAGCTGCATATTCGGCCAGCAAGTTCAGCGCTGGATTTTTAACCGGCCAAACAAGATCAACCCCATCGTCTTTGTGGCGTGGCAAGACATGCAGATGGAGATGCGAAACTGTTTGGAAGCCTGCAGGTTTGTTGGCCTGCAAAATAGTCATTCCGTCTGGTGAGAATGCCATCTCGATTGCTTTTGCAACTCGATTTGCCACGCGGAACAGGTGACCGGCCAAGTCTTCATTGGTGTCCATCATTGTTTCGACGTGCTGCTTCGAGATTACGAGTGTATGACCCGGATTGACTTGTCCAATGTCCATTATTGCGAGGGCCAACTTATCTTCGTAAACAATCTGTGCTGAGATCTGCCCCTTAACGATATTGCAGAAAACGCAATCTTTCATCGCCGAACTCTCATGTTGGAAATAGCCACAAATGCCAGGTTAGCAAACGCCGACCCTGGTCGCGATACCCAAATAGTCAACAGCCTCTGTCAAGAGTGATTGCGGAACATTCACGCGAGGAAATTCTTTGCTGGCGCCCGCATTTGGTGGTGGCTTTTCATTTCAACCAAATGCTCGCGCTCTCATCGGAGTTGGCCAGCTGCTTCTGCTATCATCTCCTGTGCGTAGCGCACCCTCGCCGACAAAAGTCTCCCGCGGCGTACGACTAACCAAATCTCGTGCCAGCGGCGCTTCGGAAGCTGGAACACTGAGAGGCTCTCTTTGTCGGAGAATGCTGCCACACCGCTTCGAGGTAAGAGTGTATAGCCGATCCCCTTGGCAACAGAGGCAGGTATCTGGCCGATTTGGTTGACCGAACCGCGCACGCTTAACCGGTCTGCGCCTGGGTATTCTTCAGGGAAATTCAATCGCAGCAAATCATCGGCATAGTCGAAGCCATCGGGGTGCGCAATGAAGCCACGAGCTTCAAGATCGGCGAAAGATACAGTTGTGCCGGCTGCGTCTGCAGGCAGGACAAGACACAACTCCTCGCGTCCTAAATGTTTGGCCTCTAATCGTGCGTGGTCGGGATCTGCCCCCAATACGCCAAGGTCGAAACGTCCGTCCAGAAGCCCCGCCAAAATCTTGGCCTGCGGCGCGGCCTCGAGATGAACACTCAGGTCGGGCGCAGCAGCCATCCAAGGCAGCAGGGTCGGGTAGAGCAACATTGCAAAGCTGCCAGAGCATGCGATGTGAACCGGTCCCGCATTCCGGTCGTCATTCTCGATAGCGTCACGCAGTCGTTTCTCCTCGGTGCGGCGCGACAGTCCAAGCTCGAAGACTGCTTCGCCTGCCGGGGTGAGACTAAAGCTCTTGCCGTGCTGACTGATTAATCCCTGTCCAACCTGCTGCTCGAGTTTCCTGAGATGTTGGCTCACGCCCGGTTGGGTCATGTTCAGACGCGCTGCGGCTTTGGTGAAGTGCCCGGTCTCGCAAAGCGTGGTGAAGGTCTCAAGCCAATTGGCGTTGAACATCAAATGATAACGATCCGTTTTTATTTCAATCTCATTTGATAATTTCACAAAACGGTAGTCACAGTCCATATCGGTGTCAACGCAACGCGAGAAGAGACTAGAGATGACACAGACACCACGCACCTTTTCCCACATCGGCCTGTCCGTTCCGGCCCTCGACGCCGCCGTGAAATTCTACTCCGACGTACTCGGGTTCTACGTCGTAATGGGACCCTCCGAGGCCGTAGAGGATGACAGCGCCATCGGCGTCATGTGTACAGACGTTTTCGGCTCCGGGTGGGGCTCGCTCAGGATCGCGCATATGTCGACTGCCGATGGCATTGGCATCGAGCTCTTCGAGTTCCCCGGTAACTACGCGCCCGAGGATAAACTCGAGCACAAGCGCCATGGCACATTCCACTTCGCGGTGCAGGATCCGGACGTCGAAGGATTGGCCCAACGGATCGTCGAAGCTGGCGGGCGGCAGCGCATGCCGGTACGCGAATACTTCCCAGGGAAGAAGCCCTACCGGATGGTCTACGTCGAAGACCCGTTCGGCATCGTCTTCGAGCTCTACAGCCACAGCTACGAGCTCACCTATTCCGCTGGGGCCTACGAATAGTTTTCCACGTATGAAATGGGACGAACCCTACCTATCCCGCAGCGCGACCATAACAAACAGGTCTGGGCGATAGATGAGGCAGATGACCCTGCCCGTTCAACCGGAACAGGTCTTCTGACAGCCAGTGCTGCGGTTAACCTGGATGTTAGTGCGTACGCGTCCTAGCTCGTGCACCGTTCGTCGCGGTGAAAAAGGCAAGTACGGATCTTGATTTGTCCGCGCTTTCAGCTCCGAGATCGTTTCTGTCTTTCGTCGGAGGTAGCGGGTCTTCGTCCGGGCGTCGAAAGCGTCAAGAAAACTGCGAAAGTCGTAGTCTAGCGAAGACATCTTCTTTGCAAAACGGACTAATATAGGTCATTCGTAAGCGCTCATTTCCCTGCACGTTGACGCCGGCGATTTGGCGGGACGTGTT